>JANNSX010000135.1:0-25381 GCA_031403155.1 Hyphomicrobiaceae bacterium | reverse complement strand
CGGGACATATCATCGCGTCTCGAGAATTCGAGATCGCGATTCCATAGGTTTCTAGAGTGCTTCCGGAAAAGCATGTCCCGGCGAAGGCCGGGATCCAAAGCGGTTTTCCGATAAGAAGCACGACAAACCAAAGAGCTAGGGTGTTGAAGTGATTGAGATCAATCACGCAAACACCCTAGGCCGGTGAAGCCGCGACGGCAACTGGCAAGCGAAAGGGCAGGCCTCGGAGTTCAGCTCAGGAGCCCACGCCCAGCGAGCCCCTATCCAAGGTAGCCTCGGCGGCCTCTGGCTGCCGCTCCTCGACCGGCTCTCTCCCCGTCAGTTTCGCAGCCGCGTGCGAGGGCAGCGAAATGACGGTGCTGGGAGTGGCGAACCCGAACATTTCCGCGGCGATGATCTCGGCGGCGCGGCCATCGCCGAACGGATTGGGGCCTTCGATCCTCACCGGCTCGCGGCCGGCGGTGAGGCTGCGCACCGTCTCCACGATGAGACGGGTGTCGCTACCGACGAGCTTGCCGAAACCGGCCTCGACAACTTCCGGGCGTTCCGTCACCTCGCGCGTGATGACGATGGGCATCCCGAAGGTCGGGGCCTCCTCCTGGATGCCTCCGGAATCGGTGATGACCGTCCAGGCCTTGCTCATGAGGTAGACGAAATCGGGATAGCGCAGCGGCTCCAGCAGGTGGATGTTGGGGCTCGACCCCAAATGCTCGGCAACGGCGCTGCGAACATTCGGATTGAGGTGGACCGGAAAGACGATCAGCTTGTCGCCGTCCTCGGAAAGCACTTTCAAGGCGGTCAGCACGCGCGCCAGCGGGGGGCCGAAATTCTCCCGGCGATGGCCGGTGACGAGCACCAACTTCTTGTCCGTTGGAAGCTTGCCGATCGCCGGATCGTGCGGGCGATAGCCGCCCCCGATGCGCTTCAATGTGTAAAGCAGCGCGTCGACCACGGTGTTGCCGGTCACCACGATCGTCTCTGGGGCGACGCTTTCCTTGAGCAGGTTGGTCCTGGCGGCCTCGGTGGGTGCGAAGTGACGCGCCGCGGCGACGGTCACCACGCGGCGCGCGAACTCCTCGGGCCATGGCGAGTAGAGATCGTGGGTGCGCAGGCCCGCTTCAATATGCGCGACGGGCACGCGCTCAAGAAATCCTGCGATGGCGCCGGCCATGGCCGTCAGCGTGTCGCCTTGCACGACGATGTAGTCGTATCGCGTTTTGCCGAGCAGCTCGGAGAAACGGCTGAGCATGGCGCTGGCCTTGCCCGTCAGCCGGGCGTGCTCCAGGACGCCGGTTGCCTTGTGGGTGATCGAGATGTCGAAGAGCTCGAGCAACCCGTCCGCGAGCTCGATGTGCTGGCCGGTCCAGAACGTCTCGACGGCGACGTCTGGTTGTCGCGCGAGCGCTTGGTAGACAGGTCCGAGCTTGATGATGTCGGGCCGCGTGCCCAGCACCAGGAGAACTCTACGCATCGATCAACCCTTCACACCGGCGCCCACGCGTGCCGTGCGGGCGCCTTATCGCAAATCGGCGGGACTCTTCGCAGACTTGTTGGCGATTGGCAAATGAAGTTCACGGAGCTAACCAACGACGGCCGCAGCGACCGGAGAATTGTCCCGGCGACGCGCCGCGATTTGGTGCTCTGAGTGCGGAAAATCAGTTAACGCGACAGACGCTCATGGCAGCTTGAGAGCTGTCCCGGTTACACCAAGATTGCGACGCCGGCACGACGCCGCCATGCACACTGCGTACACGCGGGCTGCGCGCGAAACTCCTTGCGGCCGGGTTGCCGGTTGGCTAAGAATGGGCCGTAGCCGCCGAGATGTAGCATGCGGAAAATAAAGAAGAAACGGGCGATGCGGAAATAGCCCGATCGATCGGTCTCAGCGATGATGTGTTGCGGGAGTTGGAAGTGTCTACGGGTGCGGTAGGTCAGCGTATCGGGCGTTTGTCGGTCGATCTTGTACTTCTGGCTGTTGCGGCGATCACGGCTCTCGCGCTGCGCGAGAACGCGACGCTGGAAGCCGACAAGATCAGGGCCATCCTTCCCTATCTCATGGTCTCGACGGCGGTCGCCATACCCACCAACCTCGCGCTCGGTCTCGACAGGGCGTTCTGGCGATTTTCTGCTCTGGCTGACTTTATCAAAGTACTCACTTGGATTTCATTCACGGTTCTTGCGGCGACGGTTCTCGTATTTGTCTACAATCGCCTAGATGGCGTGTCGAGGTCGATCCCGATCCTGCATGCGCTCGTCGCGATTTGTCTTCTCGTCGGCACGCGGGTAGCCGTTCGCGCGCTCCATCTCAGCCGGTTGCGCACACCCGATCCGGCGTTGATCGCGCGTCCGGGGTCGGCGGCGCGAGACGATTGCGTGCTGATTGTCGGCGTGAACGATCTGACCTGGCTGTTTCTGCGGGCGTTGGGCGAGTTGGACCAGGACAATGTCCGGATCGCCGGCATCGTCGCCACGACGCCGCGCCCGAACCGGCAAACCGTGCGCGGCCATCGGATCTACGGCGCCGATGAACATGTGCCCGATATCATCAGGGGCCTCATGGTGCACGGCGTCAGGGTGCGGAGGATCATCGTCACGGTTGATCCTGCGTCCCTGCCGGAGGAACTCGCCGAGAGCCTCAACGCGATCGCAAGCCAAGGCCGGGTGCGCGTCGAAACACTGTTCGACCTCATTGGTCTGCGGGCGCAGGATCCGGCCCGACAGCCCGATGCGTCCACCGGATCGCCTGGGACGGCGAAGAACGCACGGATGGCCGGCGGTTCCTCATCGGAGAACCTGGATACGGTATCGATTGCCAACCGGCCGTTTTGGAAGATCAAGCGAGCCGGCGACTTTCTTGTCGCGGCAATCCTGCTGGTGTTGCTCGCACCGCTCACTCTGTCCGTCGGTTGCGCGGTTGCGATCTGGATCGGCCGGCCGCTGATCTTCTGGCAGGACCGGCCCGGCCGCGGCGGACGCAGATTCCGGCTCTACAAGTTCAGGACCATGGCACCGGCTCACGGCGCCGACGGCGGGACCCTCGCCGACGACCAGCGCCTCAACTGGCTCGGTCAATTCCTGCGAATGACGCGGCTCGACGAACTACCCCAGCTTTGGAACATCCTCGCCGGCGACATGTCGTTCGTGGGTCCCCGGCCGCTGCTCCTCGCCGACCAGGTTGAAGGCGAGACCGTGCGATTGCTCATACGCCCAGGGCTGACGGGCTGGGCGCAGGTCATGGGTGGCCGTGCGGTCAGCGCAGCCGACAAGATGGCGCTCGATGCCTGGTACGTCCGCAATGCGAGCCCGCTCCTCGACTTCAGGATTCTGTTCAAGACAGTGCCCATCATCATCGGTGGCGAGCGGATCACGAGTGAGGCGAAGCGGGCTTGGGAGGTTGCAGCCGCCAGCGCAACGACCCGGTCCGAGGGGCATGTCGCGAAATCCGAGCCTGCGCGATCGAGCTTGCACGGGTTGGGCGAGCGCGTCGGCTCGATTGGTGGTTAGGCCATGTCCATGCTGATAGGCCAGGGTTCGAAGGGTAGAACCGGCCGGCACGGCTCGCCGGCCCCGTTCGTCGCCGCCAAAGCCGGCGAACCAAGCGACTGGATCGTGGTCAACTGCCAGCCGCACAAGGAGAGCGTCGCGCTCGATCACCTCGGGCGGCAGGCGTTCACCTGCTATTGCCCGATGATCCGCCGGCAGGTGCGGCATGCCCGGCGCACCTACGAATCCGTGCGCCCGCTGTTCCCCAGCTACGTGTTCGTCGCCCTCGATTTCGGCCGGCAGAGCTGGCGGTCGCTGCTTTCGACGCGTGGCGTTCGCGGCATCGTCAGTTGTGGGGAGGCGCCGAGCACGCTCAGGAGCGACATCATCGAGCAGCTGAGGGCCCGCGAGATCGATGGCGCCATCACCCGCCCGACGGCTCCTTTTCGCATCGGCCAGCGGGTGAGCATCGTGCGAGGCGCCCTCGACGGCCTGGTCGCGACCATCGTCGACCTCGACGAGAAGGACCGCATCGTCGTGCTGCTCGACCTGCTCAATCGCCCGGTGCGAGTTAGTGTAAGGAGTGAATCCTTGGCCGAAGTTCCGCAGTGACAATGTAGCGTGCTGCGATGGTGTCGCCGGGTTCCGATCCGCCGTGACGGTTTTGGCAGCGCTTTCGTCGCCGCCAGCAGCCTGTTCCGGCTCCGCTCGAGCCGAGCTGCCGGCGGTGCTCTCGTGCAGAGCGGCAGTGAGACGTAGGGCGCGGGAGCGGCCTTTCTCATCGAAGCGGCGAGTTCTGATCGGGGTGCTGGGCCCGGTCCTTGTGACGACTTCGGGTTGAAGCGATTCACCCGAAAGTGCGGTAGCGTGGAAGGATTGCAATTGTCGTCAGCGCCATGGCCTCGCACATGAACGTCATTCCACTCATTCTCTTCACGGTCCTGACGAACGCGGTCGCGCAGATCATGCTGAAGCGCGGCATGCTCGTGATCGGGCCGCTCGACTTCTCCGCGTCCTCGCCGCTCGTCACGATCTTCAGGGTGGTCTTTCAGCCTTTCGTGTTCGGCGGGCTCTGCGTGTTCGTCATCAGCATGGCCTCCCATCTCTACGTGCTGTCGAAGGCCGAGCTGAGTTTCGCCTATCCGTTCCTCAGCCTCGCCTACGTCGTCGTCCTGGCCTTTGCCTGGTTCGCGTTCGATGAGCAGGTTGGGCTGTTGCGGATTGCTGGCGTTGCCTTGATTTGCCTTGGAACCGTGCTGGTGGCGCGCAGCTGATGCGACACATTCTCTTCGGCGGAAGTGGTTTCGTCGGCCAGGTGCTCGCGCGCGATCTCGCGGCCATGGGCGAAGAGGTCGTCGTCGCCGACATCGTGAAGCCGGCCGGGCGCGACGATCCGCATATCCGGTTCGACCCTGTCGACGTCACGGACCGCAACGCCGTCCGCCGGTTCGACGTTCGCGCCGGCGACATGGTCTACAATCTGTCGGCGAAGATGCTGAGCCCGATCATGCCGAGGGCGAAGCGGCACGACTTCTTCTGGCCGGTGAACTTCCACGGCGTCGAGCATATCCTGGAGCGCCTCGAAGCCGCTGGCTGTCCCCGCCTCGTGCACTTCACGACGGATATGGTCTACGGGCACACGATGACAGTTCCCACGCCCGAGTCCCATCCGACGAAGCCCCTCGGCGAATACGGCCTGAGCAAGCTCGCGACCGAGGCGCTCTGCGAAGACTATCGCAAGCGCGGCATGAACATCTCGATCTTCCGGCCCCGGCTGATTATTGGCCCTGGGCGGCTCGGCATCCTCGTCAAGCTGTTCTGGCTGATCGACCACCATCTTCCCGTGCCGATGATCGGGAGCGGCAAGAATCCCTATCAGTTCATCTCGGTGCAGGATTGCGCCAACGCGGCGAGGCTCGCCTGGGAGAAGGGCGTGCCGAATGGCGTCTACAATCTGGGCTCCAAGAACCCACCCTCCGTCCGCGCGCTGCTGTCGAAACTGATCGCGGCGACGGGCAGCCGGTCGATCCTGTTGCCGGTCTGGGCGCCCTTCGTGAAAGCCACGCTCGATGCGCTCGACTGGGCGAACCTGCCGCTGATGGACCCCGAGCAGTACAAGATTGCGGACGAGTATTGCATTCTCGACACGGCCGCCGCCGAGCGCGACCTCGGCTGGTATCCCGCCGACAGCGACGACGACATGCTGATCGCCGCCTACAGAACCTATCGGGAGAAGATCGGCGCGCCCGTGCCGATTGCAGCCGGCGCTAAGAGAACCGCTCCATGACCGAGGCGTTTCAACTGAACATCCCCGCGCGGCCGAAGCTCCTGACGGTCGAGGACAGCAAGGCGTTGCCCTTGCCCCGCGTGCAGGAGCTGTTCTCCGCCCACCTCAACACGGCCCAGCTCCACGTCATGAAGTTGCTCGGCTTCGACAAGATCCTCGTCGAGCGTGCCGAGGGCATGCACTACATCGCGCGCGACGGGCGGCGCATTCTCGATTTCTTCGGCGGTTTCGGATCGCTCGCCTTCGGGCATAACCATCCCCGCATCCTCGCGGCGCGCCAGAAATTCCAGGAAGAGCGGCGCCACGAGATCGCGATCGCCTTCCTGTCGCAGTATGCGAGCGCTTTGGCGTACAATCTCGCGGAGATCTCGCCCGATCCGCTGAGCATGGTGTTCTTCGGCTCGGCCGGCAGCGAGGCGATGGAAGCGGCGATCAAGGTCGCCGAGCAGGCCCAGGGGCCCGGGCGCGCCAAGATCGTCTATGCCGAGAACGCGTTCCACGGAAAGACCAAGGGCACGCTGTCGCTCACCGATTCCCCGCTCTATCGCTCGAAGTTCAAGCTCGTCGAGAATACCGTTCGCGTGCCCTTCGGCGACATCGAGGCGCTGCGGTTGGCGATCGAGGCCGATCGCGAGATCGGCATCGTCGTCATGGAAACCATCCAGGGCGGCGCCGGGATCGTCGAGGCACCGGCGGAGTATTGGCGGCAACTGAGAGCGCTCTGCGACAAGCACGGTATTCTCTGGGTGGCCGACGAAGTCCAGTGCGGGCTCGGACGGACCGGGCGCTTCTACGCCTTCGAGCACGCGGGCGTCGTCCCTGATGTGACGGCACTCGCCAAGTCGCTCGGCGGTGGCAAATGCGCGATGGGCGCCATGATCGCGAGTCGCGACGTCTACATGCGGGCCTATGGCAAGCCCGCGACCGCGCTGATCCACGGGCCGGCGACCTTTGGCGGCATCGGCGAAAGTTGTGTCACCGCGATCGAGGCGCTCAACGTGCTCTACGATGAAAATCTGATGGGCAATGCCGAGACCGTGGGCGGGGAGCTGATCGAGGGGCTGCGAAAGCTCAAGAGCAAGTATCCAACGCTCATCGGCGAGGTTCGCGGCCGCGGGCTGATGATCGGGCTCGAGTTCAACGATATCAGCCAGACGCTCCCCTTCGGGCTGCGCCAGGCGGTTTCCCTTCTCGACGCCAAGCTCAAGGGCAGTCTGTGCGGTTTCGTCGGCGCCCTGCTGCTGCGGGACTACGACATTCTCGTTGCCTTCACGGAGTACAACCGCAACGTCATGCGGCTCGAGCCGCCGCTGATCTGCTCCAAGGCCGACGTCGAGACATTCCTCACCGCCCTCGACGATCTCCTCGGCCGGGGCGTGACGGGCATCGTCAAGGACTTCATCGCAACACAGGTGCGCAGGTGAGACAAGTTTTCATCAAGGGCGGCGAGGCCGTCGTCGCCGTCGTGCCGGCGCCATTTGCGTCGCCGCAAAACATCCTGGTCAGGCTCGCGCATTCCTGCATCAGCAGCGGAACCGAGCTCGCGGGCGTCCGCATGTCGGGGCTGCCGCTCTACCAGCGCGCGCTCAAGCAACCCGAGAACGTCAAGCGCGCCGTCGAGATGATGCGCGACCAGGGCATCAGAAAAACGATCGAGCGGGTGAGCGGCAAGCTCGCTGCCGGCGGGGCGACCGGTTACTCAGCGGCTGGAACCGTCATCGGCATCGGCGCCGAGGTGACCGGATTTGCCATCGGCGATCGTGTCGCCTGCGCGGGCGCCGGCATCGCCAATCACGCCGACTACATCGATGTTCCGGTCAACCTCGCGGTCAAGCTTCCCGACACCGTCGGCACCGATGCCGGGTGCACCGTGACGCTCGGAGCGATCGCCCTGCAGGGCGTGCGCCGGGCCCAGCCCACGCTCGGAGAGACGTTCATCGTCGTCGGGCTCGGCCTGCTCGGCCAGCTGACGGCGCAGATGCTGGCTGCCAATGGCTGCCGTGTTATCGGCGTCGACGTCGATGCCGATCGGATCGCAGTTGCCAAGGCAGGCGGTCTCGATGCCGGCATCAATCCGGCAGCTGAGAGCTATGTCGAGCGCGTCACGCAGCTGACCGGCGGGTTCGGCGCCGATGGCGCCATCATCACCGCCGCCAGCCCCAATCACGGCATCATCAGCGAAGCTATGAACGCCTGCCGGAAAAAAGGCCGGGTCGTGCTCGTCGGCGACGTCGGATTGAACCTCAATCGCGACGACATGTATCGCAAGGAGCTCGACTTCCTCATCTCCTGCTCCTACGGCCCCGGACGCTACGACCCGATCTACGAGGAGGGCGGTCAAGACTATCCACTCCCTTATGTCCGCTGGACCGAGAACCGCAACATGCAGGCCTATATCGAGCTCATCGCGTCGGGCCGGCTCAAGCTCGACCACATGCTGGCGTCCGTCTTCCCCATCGGCGACGCGACGCTGGCCTACCAGGCCCTCAAGGGCGAAGGCGGAAAGAAGCCGCTGCTGGCGTTGCTCTCCTATGCGGGGCAGGACGATGCGAAAACACCATCGCGGCGCGTCGAAATGCTGCCCCGCAAGGGCGGCGACGGCCGGATCCGTGTGGCCCTCGTCGGCGCCTCGAGCTTTGCGCAGGGTGTCCACTTGCCCAACCTCGGTGCGCTCAGATCGGAGTTCGAGCTGAGGGCCGTCATGAGCCGGACAGGCGCCAGTGCGCGCGCGGCGGGCATGCAGGCCGGCGCCCAATACTGCACGACCGACTTCGAGGAGGTTCTTGGCGATCCTGATGTCGACCTCGTCTTGATCGCCATGCGCCACGATCTGCACGGCTCGACGCTGCTCAAGGCCCTGCGTGCGGGCAAGCATGTGTTCGTCGAGAAGCCGCTCACCATCGACCCCGCGGACTTGGACGAGATCGAGGCCTTCTATCGCAACAACCCGTCGGGACCTGTCCTCATGACCGGGTTCAACCGGCGCTTTTCTCCGGCCTTCCGCGCGATCCGGGAGGCGATGCCGGACGATTCCAACCCGCTGATCGCCAATTACCGCATGAATGCCGGCCACATTCCCGGCGATAGCTGGCTGCATGGCCGCGAAGGCGGCGGGCGCAATCTGGGTGAGGCCTGCCACATCTACGATCTTTTCAATGCTCTGTGCCGGGGCGCGAAGGTCGCATCCGTTCAAGCCTCATCGATCGATCCCAATTCCGCCCATTGGCGCCGCAACGACAATTTCGTGGCGACGATCAAGTACGCCAACGGCTCGGTATGCACGCTGACGTACACCGCCATGGGTGAGAAGTCCTATCCCAAGGAGCGCATGGAAATCTTCACCGGGGGCCAGGTGATCGCGCTCGACAATTACAAGTCGGTCGAGTTCCACGGCAGCAAGCACAAAGGCTGGCAGAGCCGCACTATCGAGAAGGGCCAGCTCGAAGAGCTGAAGGCGCTCGCCGGTACGCTGCGCCGGGGCGGGCACTGGCCGATCTCGCTCGAGGAGCAAATCAGTGCAACTCGGGTCGCCTTCGAGGTCGAACGGCAGATTTCCGGCTTGCGAGCCGTCAACGGGAAAGGCGAAGAGTCCTGAAATGTGCGGCATCGTAGGTATTTTCACACATAGCGGCCGCGAGCGCGTGGACGCTCAGGTGCTGACGCGCATGCGCGACACCATGGTTCACCGTGGCCCCGATGGCGCCGGCAATTGGATTTCGGACGACGGTCGCGTCGGCCTCGGCCACCGGCGGCTGTCGATCATCGATCTCAGCGCGGACGCCGCCCAACCGATGCCGAACGAGGACCAGAAGATCTGGGTGACGTACAACGGCGAGATCTACAATCATGCAGGTCTCCGCCGCGAGCTCGTCGGCAAGGGACACCGGTTCCGGACCGACCACTCCGACACCGAGGTCATCCTGCACGGCTACGAGGAATGGGGTCTCGAAGGCCTGCTCGAGCGGATCGAGGGCGACTACGCGGCGGGCATCTGGGACAGCACCACCGGCACGTTGAGCCTCTTCAGGGACCGGATCGGGGTCAAGCCACTTTACTTCACCCTGCGCTCCGAGGCGGTCCTGTTCGCCTCCGAAATCAAGGCCATCCTCGCCCACCCCGGCATCGAGCGCGATGTCGATCCGGTGGCGATGTACCACTATCTGTCGTTCCTCACGACGCCCGCGCCCTTCACGATGTTCAAGGACATCTACAAGCTGCCCGCTGGCTACTATGTGCAGATCGGTCCCGGCGGAAAACTCAACGCCAAACGGTATTGGGATGCGCTGCCCTCCAAGACGCGATCGAATGGCGCGAGCGCCAAGGAGGATTGGCCGCAGCGCGAGCAGCGCTACATCCGCGAGGTGCGCGAGCTGCTGACGGCATCCGTCGAGAAGCGGATGATGTCGGATGTACCGTTCGGCGTGTTCCTGTCGGGCGGCATCGACTCCTCGACGAATGTCGCGCTGATGTCGCGTTTCATGTCGCGCCCCGTCGACACCTTCACCGTCGGCTTCAAGGACCATACGCATCTGAACGAGTTGGACGAGGCCCGTCTCGTCGCCAAGACTTTCAAGGCGAACCAGCACGAGGTGCTGATCGACGAGAAGGACATGCGCGGCTACCTCGGCGATCTGATCCACCACCAGGACGAGCCGATCGCCGACTGGGTCTGCATTCCGCTATACTTCGTCTCGAAGCTCGCGCGTGACTCCGGCGTCACCGTCGTCCAGGTCGGCGAAGGGTCTGACGAGCAATTCTGCGGCTATGCCGGCTATATGGGATATCTCGACCTCTACAAGAAATACTGGCAGCCATACCGGCGCTATGTTCCCTCCCCGCTCAGGCGCGTTGCCGCCAGTGCGGCCGCGGCCGCCGCGCGCGTGAAGCCGGGTTTGGCGCTCTACGCCGACATCGCCGAACGGGCGAGCCTCGATCGGGAGCACTTCTGGTCCGGCTCGCATACGTTTCAAGACACGGTCAAGCGCCAGCTCGTGAACATCGATGCGTTCAAGAACGCCGAGGTTCCCTGTCAGATGGTCGCGTCGGGGCTGCTGCCGAAGAGCTATCTCGAGCCCGACACGTTCAACATCATCCGGTCGTTCAACGCCGCGATCGAGGAGGCCTGCCCGGATCACGACATCCTCGCGCGGATGATCTACAACGAGTTCAAGCTGCGCCTGCCCGAACTCTTGCTGATGCGCGTCGACAAGATCGGCATGTCGACCAGCATCGAGGCCCGCGTTCCCTTCCTCGACCATCATCTGGTCGAGTACACGATGGACATACCCATCGAGGACAAGGTGCACGGCAACACGGCCAAGTACATTCTCAAGAAGGCAGTCGAAGGCATCATCCCCGACGAGATCATCTACCGCAAGAAGATGGGCTTTGGCGCGCCGATGGCGCAATGGATGTCGGGCGAGTTTGGTCAGCAAGTGCGCTCCGGGATCCTGTCGTCGCGGCTGCTGGAGCGCGGCTTCTTCAACGTCGATTTCATCAAGGCGAAGCTCGAGGATCACCGCACCGGCCGCCGCGACACGAGCCAGTACAGCTGGGCGCTCTACAATCTGACGGCCTGGTACGACTATTGGATCGATGGGAAGCGGGCATGAGCCGGTGCTGCGGGTAGGCTTCGCACTTGCCCTGGGGTGTGGCGGCAGGGTGACATTTTTCCAGTCCGTCCCCAAAGAAATTATCTTTACGCGATTGCACTGCCTGTTGAAGCGATGTTAGATTGCCGGGGTAAAATCCGTACAGTGAGGGTCAGCCGCAGTACGCCGCAAAGTGCAGGCAGCAAACGAAGGACGTTGTTGAGGGCCAGCCTCTCGAGCGCCTTGGATATGAACCGGGCCAGCCCATGGCAGAATTGGGCACGAAGGGCGTCCACCTTACGTCTGAGAGATGGCAGCGCATAGACGAAGCTCCGCTCCGATCTCCGTCCTGGATCACTGCTTGCCCTGGCGTGCCCGTGTGATGTGAGGGCAAGTATCATGACGTTATCGCTCGTATTGGTCGATGATTGGGAGCTCCGGGGAGACGGCTCAGGCGACATGCGTCGAATTCAATTCGACACCATGCGCAAGCTCAACCGGATTTATGAGAATCATGGTCTCAAGGGCTCCTACAACGCCGAGATCATGCAGCAGCTGCACCATCTTCAGTTCGGCGTGCGCCACCCCGAGTTGAACGAGTTGGCACAGGAGTGGGAAGAGATCGTTCTCGACACCTACAAGCGCGGGCACGACATCCAGCTGCATGTGCACTCGCAATGGAGTGAGACGAGCTACGAGAACGGTCGCTGGAAGCTCAACGGCGATTGGGCGATCATCAATCATCCACGAGCCGAGATGGCGCGCATGATCTCGCAGTCTCGGCAGTATCTCGAAGGGCTGATCCGCCGAGTCGACCCCGCCTACAAGTGCATCTCCTTCCGCGCAGGCTCCTGGGCTATCGCCCCGAACGAGCACATCCTCCCGGTCCTGGCCGAGCAGGGAATTGTCTTCGACATGAGCATCTGCGGCGGCATCAAATACGACAATGCGGTGATCAAGCTTGACTATACGGAGTGTGAGGAAACGTTCCTGCCTTACCATCCTGACCCTGCAGACGCGCGCCAAGTCGGCAACGCCGACACTGGCGTCATTTGCGTTCCGACATACTCGTTCCGGCCGTCGCGCACCATTATGCTGAAGCGCGACGTGATCCATCTTCACTCGCGCCTGCGCTCCCGTTTTCAGAAATTACAGTCTACGACTACTGCACCAGCGCAATCGGCGGCGAGCGCATATAAGGTTTGGAAGGACGACAAGGGGCGCGTCACGAAGCTCTGGGAACTCTCCAGAGATCACTTGCATCCGGAAATCCGGATTAGCGATCTGTCGTTCCTCAACATCGACCTTTTGAAGGACATGGTTTCCTCTATGCGAAAGGTCGCCCGCCGACGCAATGTCGTGTCCGCGCCCGTGATCCTCGAGAACCATTCGAAGGACATCACCAACTTCGACGACATCAAGCGGTTCGCCGAATATGTGAGCCAACAGGCCGATCTCGAGGTCATTACGCTGCAGGAGCTGGCCCGGCGGCTTGAGGCCGGTTCCTATCCGGTCGTTGAGAGACAGGCCTTGGCGCCTGAGGTCGCACCGGCCTTGCGGCGTGCTTCGGCAGGGCGGAGTTTGCAAGCGTGGGTCGCCGTTGGCGGCTTGGCTGGATTGGCGAGCCTCGATTGAAATGACCGAGGCGATCGCATACGGGCAGACTCGGCGGGCCAAACTTACGTGAAGCCTTGATTTTCGATTTCGGCTACATTCTGCGCATGCCAACCGCCTCTCGGGAGGGGCGGCTTTGATCGCGGACCTGGCCGGCAAGGTGCGGCGCGCCTTGAAGAAGCCGCCGCGCTACATCGCCGGGCGTCTCCTGCAGGAGGCGCGCGGCCATGCCGAGCGGCATCTTTCGCCGTTGCGCATCGCCCGCATGACGCCGTCAGCCTTGGCAAAGCGCGCGGGACATGCGGATTGCGAGGCGTGGTGGACGTTTCTCGCGAGCCGGCGCTACGTCGCCGGGACCCAGGCATCCGTCGCGGACCTGGAGCGCATCTGCCCCGGCGATCACGCGATCACTCTTGCCGATGCCGGGAAGGCACTCGCTCACGAGGTCGATCTCCTGGGCTCAGGCCCGGTGCGTCTGGGCGCCGGGATCGACTGGCACCAGGACTTCAAGACCGGGCATCGCTGGCCGCCCGCCTACTGCAAATCGATCGAATACAACAATCTCGACCGGCCGAGCGATGTGAAAGTTCCCTGGGAGCTGTCGCGCATGCAGTGGCTGATCCCGGCGGGGCAGGCCTACGCTCTCAACCGCGACGAGCGATTTGCCAAAGGCGTGCGCGAGGTCATCGAGAGTTGGATCGCGGAAAATCCCTATGCCGGTTCGATCAATTGGGCCTGTACGATGGATGTGGCACTGCGGCTGATGACCTGGACGTGGTTCTTTCACGTCTTCAAGGACAGCGCCGCGTGGAGCGAGCCCGCCTATCGCGAGAAGTTTTTGCAGGCGCTCTATCTGCACGGCGATTTTACGGCGCGGCATCTGGAAAAGTCCGACATCAACGGCAATCACTACACGGCCGACGCCGCTGGGCTCGTCTTCGCAGGCCTGTTCTTCGGTGGCGATGGAGAACCCAAGCGCTGGTTGGAGCTCGGCTGGCGCATTCTGTCGGATGAGCTGCCCCGGCAGGTCACTGGTGACGGCGTCGATTTCGAAGGCTCGATCCCCTATCACCGCCTAGTGCAGGAGCTGTTCCTGCTGCCGGCGCTCTATCGATTGAAGCATGGAATGGAGGTTGCACGCGGCTATCGAGACCGGCTCCTCGCCATGGCTCGCTTCACGGCCGCCTACTCACGTGCCGACGGCAGCGTTCCCCTCTTCGGTGACGCCGACGATGCGCGCGCGTTGCCATTCCGCCAGCAGCCGATCAACGATCACCGCTATCTACTGGCGCTCGCCGGCCACGCTCTCGGAGCACCCGAGCTGGTCGAGGAATTCTCCGGTCCACGCTCCGAGATGTTCTGGATCGCCGGAGCAGCGATCACAGCAACGCTGCCGGATCGCGATGTGGCACCGGCCAGCGCGCAACGCTCCAAGGCCTTCGCCGAAGGCGGCTACTTCATTCTGCGGAATGGCCGGGATCATGTCTT
This sequence comes from Hyphomicrobiaceae bacterium, assembly GCA_031403155.1. Lineage (GTDB taxonomy): Bacteria > Pseudomonadota > Alphaproteobacteria > Rhizobiales > Hyphomicrobiaceae > JANNSX01. The sequence continues at coordinate 10,918 of JANNSX010000135.1, read as the reverse complement.
CGTCGACTGCGGGCCTATAGGCCTGGCGGGGCGCGGCGGCCATGGCCACAACGACCTGCTCTCATTCGATGCCGTGCTCGACGGCGTGCATCTGATCACCGATTGCGGCGCCTACCTGTACACAGCCAACTTTCAGGAGCGAAACAACTTTCGCTCGACGGCCTACCACAACACGCCCCTGATCGACGGCGAGGAGATGAACCGCTTCGTGGGTCCGCGCGATCTCTGGACGCTTCGCGACGATGCTCGACCAGTTGTCGAAGAAGTTGCGTTTGGTGAGGATGAGAGCCGGCTGGTGGCGGGCCACACGGGCTATGAACGGCTCGCCTCTCCCGTCCGGTTGCGGCGGACTTTCGCTCTCAATCATGCGCAGAGCCGCCTGACGGTGCGCGACGAGATGACCGGCGAGGGCACGCATCGCGTCGAGATACCGCTGCATCTCGCCCCCGGTGTCAGCGTCTCGCAGGAAGCCGGGCGTTGGATTCTGGCAAGCGGCGCGAAGCGGTTCGACGTCCGCTGGACGTCGGCGCAGGACTGGGCCGCGGCTGTCGAGCCGGCCCGGGTTTCTCCGAGCTATGGCGTCGTTGTCCCAGCCGAGAAATTTGTCTGGCGCCGTATAGGCGCGCTGCGGCCGCTCGAGGTGACCATTGCGCCACTGGCTGAGAGCGTCGAGCACGGGGCAGTGCTGGCGTGACCGTCAAGACCAAGCTGACGCAGGGAGCCGAAATCCGGCTAGGCGTGCTGTCGCGCATTCGCCGGGAACTCGAGGCCAACCGGGGCGTCATCCGCGACGTGGTGCCGACACTTGCCGCGCGGATGTTCGTGATCGCCTGCGGGCTGGCGTCCAGCATCATCATGGCCAAGGTTCTCGGACCCGAAGGCCGGGGCGAGTATTTCTACATCGTCACCCTGGCGCAGCTGGCGATGCAGGTCGGCAATCTCGGTCTTGCCTCGAGCAATACCTTCATCGCGGCACGGGAGCCATCCGCGGTTTCGAAGCTCGCGGCCAACAGCCTATGGGTCGCTTTGGCACTCGGCGGAGTGGCGACGCTTGTCATCGTGTTCTTCCAAGTGGGGGTCGACCGGCCCGATCGTGCGCTCTACGCCCTCTCTCTAATCCTGCTCGTTCCCAGCATGATCTACGGCCTCCTGGCATCGAGTATTCTGATCGGTGTGGGGCGGGCCAAAGAGTACAATCTCTTTCTTGTCGCCAACACCGGCTTGCAGCTCGCGGCCATCGTCGCCGTCGCGGTGGCGGCGGGCTCTGTCGGCGCGATGTTGTGGATTTCGGCCGGCGCCGCGCTCGCTGGCGCGCTGCTGCTGACGCGGCTCTTGCTCCGGCAGGCGGCGATCGATTGGCGTTTCGACGGGACGATGCTCAAGCGCGAGATGGGTTTCGCCACGCGCGTCTATCTCGCGACAATCGCCCAGTTTGCCGTCTCGCGGCTGAACGTCATGATCCTCGACCATTGGAGCGGGGCGGGCGCCGTCGGCCAGTACTCGATCGCCGTTCAGTTCTTCGACACATTGATGATCCTGCCCGCCACGACGGCGATGCTGCTCTTCCCCGAGCTCGTCAAAGCCGATGCTCACAATCGCTTGGGCCGCACCATGCGCCTGGCCGGCATCATCGGCGTGCTGATGGCGCTGTTCGCGGTGGCCTTCATGGCAATCGCCCCGTGGCTCATACCCTTCATGTTCGGTCAGGATTTCGCGCCGGCGGTCGACATCGCCCGGTGGATGATGCCGGGTCTCGTGGCTTACAGCATTCAGAATATCGTCTCGCAATATCTCGCCGCCGAGCGGTTTCCGATGTCGAACCTCTTGGCCTGGATCGCGAGCCTGCCCATCCTCGCCGCCACCGGCAGCATCCTCATTCCGCAGTGGGGGGCGGCCGGAGCGGCAGCCGCTCTATCGATAACCTACATTTTGCTGGCCGTGGCGATCACCCTTCTGGCCGTCGCGAAGCATCGGGCTTCAACTCTGGCAGTTCCGTAAAATGGACGCGATCCTCGCCACTTATCCGCTGTCGGCGAACTTCCAACAGCGTCTGAGCACGCTCATCGAGCCCACCGCCATCAAGCTGAACCTCAGTGAGCTGCGCACGCGGCCGCCGAGGGAGATGGTTCGCTATCTTCGCTCGTTGCGGGTGAACCGGCTCGTCATCCCCTTGGAGGATGAAAACAGCGCGGCACTCTTGCCGGTGCTCAAGCTGGTGGCCGCCGTGGTGCCGGCCGAGTCCTATCTCGTGGTCGACGGTGAAATGCGGGCGAGCACGTTCACAAGGCTGGGCGTGCCGGCCTCACTCGCGCGCCTGGGCGGGGCGACGCTGTCGTCTCAGTTGGCGCTCCGGCGCGCACGCAGGGAGGTGGCCGGTTTGCTGGCGGCTGAGCGCAATTCTCCACCGCCCCAGATCGATCCCGATATTCTGTTTCTGAATGCCAATCTCTGGTTCGGCGTCAAAGCCGGCGGCTCCGTCGGCCACATCTCGGGCGTCGTCAACGGCTTTCTCGATCTCGACTATGACGTCGATTACCTCTCGGTCGGTGGACGGCTGCTCGTCAAGGATACCGCGCGCTATCAGCCACTTGCCGCGCCGGCGCATTTCGGCATGCCATGGGAGGCAAACTACTACAGGTTTCACTTCGATGCCGTGCGGCAGTCGGGCAAGCTCTTTGGCGCACACCGGCCGGCGATGATCTATCAGCGGATGTCGATCGCCAATTACTCCGGCGTTAGCCTGTCGCGCCAGCTCAATCTGCCGCTGATTCTTGAATACAATGGCTCGGAGGCCTGGATCGCACGGAACTGGGGGCGGGGCCTCAGATACGCGGCGCTGGCCGAGCAGATCGAGGATGTATGCCTGCGTCACGCGCATGTGGTCGTGACCATCTCCGACGTGCTGCGCGACGAGCTGATCTCGCGAGGGGTCGCCTCGGATCGGATCGTCACCTATCCGAACTGCATCGATCCAGACACGTTCGATCCGGTGCGCTACTCGCCCGCGGACATCCAAGCGCTCAGGCAGCGTCACGCAATCGCCGAGGATGCCATCGTCGCGACCTTCGTCGGTACGTTCGGCCAATGGCACGGCGCGCCCGTACTCGCACAGGCCGCGCGCGCATTGCTCGATCGCCACGCCGATTGGGTTAAGGCGCGCAAGCTGCATTTCCTGCTGGTCGGTGATGGCTTGCGGATGCCGGACGTGCGCGCCGCCCTCGGCGATCATCACCCCGGACCCAACGTCACCCTGACTGGTCTCGTCCCGCAGACCGAAGCGCCATTGTATCTGGCTGCCTCGGACATCCTGTGCTCGCCGCACGTCGCCAACACCGATGGAACGCCGTTCTTTGGCTCGCCGACCAAGCTCTTCGAATACATGGCCATGGGGAAGGCGATCCTGGCTTCCGATCTCGATCAGATTGGCGAAGTGTTGGCCGGCTCTCCGCATGTTCGCGATGTCTCGACGATTGGCAATCCCGCGGAGGGGCAGCCCGCGCTTCTGGCCGAGCCGGGGTCGAGTGATGAGATCGTCGAAGGACTGCGTTTCCTCGTCGCCAATGCGGAATGGCGGGCAGGCCTCGGCCGGAACGCGCGCAAGCTCGCACTGGACAAATACACCTGGCGTCACCACGTCCGCGCCATTCTCGACGGTGCGGTGCGCGCCGGCATTCTCGTTGAGTAACAGGTGAAGTCCGGGTGACCCCTCTCGTGCAGAGCATCCCAACGGCCCGGCCCAACCGGGCGAATGCCGATGCGACTCTGCAGCCGGCCTTGTTGTTCTGGGTGGTTGCGGGCGTTGTCTTCCTTCTCACGGCCTCGAACGGCGAGCCGGCTCGCATCAGCTCGGGCTACTACATCGCCCTCATTGCACCCGGCCTGATCCTGGTGCGCGGTGCGGGCCGGCTGCTGAGAGCGGCCGAGTCGCCGCCCAACCGGCCGATCTTCTATGCTCTCCTGCTGTTTGCCGCAGCCAATCTCGCGAGCACGATCATCACGCCGAACGAGGAGACGATCTACGCGTTGCTCGAGCGGTGCATCCTGCCACTTCTCGTTTACTTCTCCATGGTTGGGCTTGTCCTCAGCATGCGAGACGTGATCGTCCTCGTCGTGGCGATTGCCCTTGGCGCGCTCCTCATGTTCGCGCGCGGCCTGCTCGCCTACTATGCGGAGTTCGGCATTCCCGATCTCGAGACGATCCTATGGTCGCGCTACAACGTGGCGCGGATCGCCGGCTTCGAGCGTGCGACGGTCGGCAATGTGACGCATATGGGAAGCTATGCCGTCATGACCCTGCCGATCCTCATCATCGCTCTGGTGTCGATGGTGAGAAGCAACGCTCTGACAAGCCTCTTTAGCCTGACGATCGCGGCGGGGCTTTTCAATCTGATCATCGCCGGATCACGCGCCGGTATGGTTGTGATGGTGCTGATGATCGTTGCCATCATATCCAGCCTCGCGTCGCGCCGGACGCTGGTTCTGATCGTGTCGGTGGTCGCATTTCTGGGTGCTGCAACCTTCACGCTGGCGACCGCCACCGGCGACTCGACGCTCCTCAACCGCTTCGCTCCCGAGGCTGCGGGAAAAACCGACGGCAGCGTCTCGGAGCGTATCGACTCGATGATCATCGGTTGGAACGTCTTCTTGGACAATGTGCTGTTCGGCGTCGGGCCGGAGATGTCTCCGTACTACAACATCTACAGCATTCCGCACCAATCGATCCTGCATCAGCTGTCCGAGCTGGGGTTGTTTGGGGGCCTCGCGTTCGTGTGGCTCAATCTCGTCATCCTGTACGCATTCCGGAACGCGATCATCGCCGCTGCGGCACCGGATGGATCATCGTTTCGTCTCCTCTGGCTCATCGGGCCAGCGGGTTGGCTGATCGTTGGCCTGATCTCGGGAATCAACTTCAACATGAGCATGGCCCTCGTCTGGGTCGGCATGGCCCACGCCATGCTCGCGTTGAGCGGCGCAACGGTGGTCCCGGATACGACCGAGCGGCCGAGCCTGTCGCTGTGGGGCCTGTATCGCGGCTTGCGCGGGACGTGAGACGGTTGGTGAATCCGGTTTTCTCGAGGGCCGCGTTGCGGTGTTCGATTGGTTTACTGATACTCGCCTCGCCTGCCTCGATGGCCTTTGGCGCCGAGAACATCGCGGCCGGCGCCAAGATCAGCTTCTCGAAACCACCGCTCTATGATCTGACGGCCGATCCGGGCGATACGCGCCAGCTGACCGACGGCGAGAAAGTCAACGGCACGATGTGGATGTCGCGTCAGGCGGCCGGGTGGGTGACAGGCCGCGAGCCGGTTCGCATCGATATCGATCTCGGACGCGTGCGAGCGATCGCTGACGTCTGCCTGCACACGTCGAGGCGCTCGGAGGCCGGCGTCTACTTTCCCGCGCGCGTCGACGTCTTCGCGGCGATCGAGCCGGCCGAATTCGCCTGGGGCGGCCGGATGACGCCGTTCGCGGAAGCAGGGCCGGGCGACTATCTGGCGCGCGAGTTCTGCCTCAAGGGCATTGGACTATCGGCGCGTTATGTGAGCCTGCTGGTCGCGGTGATCGAGGGGCATTTCTTCACCGATGAGGTTTCGATCACGGCGGGAGAGAACCGGGCCGCGCCCGCCCTGCCTGCCCTCATTGCCGAAAGTGACCGGCGCGAATTCGCCCTGCAGCATGAGGCGATCACCCGCTCGCTCGCGGAGGTTCGCGCCCGTCTGCCGGACGATCGCGACATCCTCGATCGCTTCGAGAAGCTTGCCGGAAGTCTGGATGGACCGGCGGGAACGCTCGACTTGACGGCGCTTCGCGCACGCGATCTCGAGCTTCGCGACATCGTCCGCGCCGTACACGAGCGGCGAGGGGCGAAGTTCACAGCCGCCTTCGCCGATCCCTGGACGCTTGCGACGCCTTTCGACGGTAGGCTGCTCGAGAGCCGGCCGGGCGCCCTCGAAATCGCATCCGGCCAGCACGGCGCCGTGGCTGTCGCCATCGAGCATGCGGCGTCGCGCGCGGAGGAGGTATCGGTCTTGGTCGCGTTGGCGGGCGATGGGGCGGAGCAGGTCGAGGTGAAGCTCTACGAGGTCGGGATGGTCACACGTGCCGACGGCGTGAGGCTGGGTGACGCTCTGCTGCCGGTATTCGATGGCCGCCTGAGCGTGCCGGCCGGCGAGTCGCGGCAGCTTTGGGTCGATATCGCTGCTGGCGCCGTGACACGGGAACTCAATCTGACGCTTGCCTTGAGATTGCGCGCGGCCAATGGCACAGAAAAAACAATGAGCCGCCCGCTCTTGATTTATCCGTTGGGCGCAAATCCCAAGCCGCCGTTCACCGTCGTCTGGGGCTACCTCGATCAGCTTCCCATCAGGGGCCGGCCTCGCGAGGCCTCACTCGATATGCAGGCGCACGGTGTCACCTCGGCCGTGATTCCGGCGGGCGATCTGCCCTGGCCCGAGCCGGACTCGAGCGGTCATGGGGCCGATGGCGTTTACAGAACCTATGCCAAGGTGATGCAGCACCTGGAAGGCCACGACGAGTTTCTGTTCTTTCTGTCGCTCAACGAGGATTCTGGCTACCGCGAACGCCTGGGCACCGATGTCTTGAGCGATCGCTGGCAACGAGTTTTCGCGGTCTGGATACGGGAGTGGACCAACAGGCTGAAGCGCGAGGGCATCGATCCGGCGCGCTATGCCTTTTATCCCGTCGATGAGCCCGATACGCCAGCCGATCTCGCAACCCTCGTCGCGATCTCCCGCCTCCTCAAGTCGATCGATCCGGCCTTCAGAATCTACACGACGCTTCACGATCCCACGGCGCTCACCGGCGAGGTGATCGATGCGGTCGATGTTTTCCAGTTGAATGGCCTGGCGCTCGACCGGGAGCTGAGTGACCGGCTGAAAGTGCGCGGCAAGACTGTTGGGAGCTATGCGACTGCCGGCGGCGGCAAGGCCGGTGCGCCCGGACCCTTCTACCGGGCAGAGGGCTGGCGGGCTTTCGCGGCCGGGCTCGACGGCTTCGGGTTCTGGTCTTATGCCGACGCGGGCGTCTCGGGCACGGCCTGGAACGACATCGACGATGTGGAGCCTGACTACGCGGTCGTCTATGAGGGGAAGGGCGGCATCGTCTCGAGCAAACGCTGGGAAGCCTGGCGGGAAGGCGTGCAGGACTACCAGCTGCTGAGCGCCGCCTGGCAGGCGGCATCGAGCGAGGCCACGAAGACCCTCGTGCTCGAGCTGGCGCACCGGGCCGAGGCGCGGGGCTACGGCACGGCGGAATTGTCCGAGCTACGGACGAGGCTGCGTCTCATCGCGGCAACCGGCAACGACTTACTCCAGTAGGCGTTTTTCCGTCATGACGCTGGCCACGAGCATCCGAGCGCCGACAAGCAACGAAGTAAGCGAGTCATGAAGCAAGTTCTCCAATCCATCCGGTCCGGCGAGACCGAGGTCATCGACGCCCCGTGTCCGTCCGTTCCGGCGGGGTACGTGCTGATCCGCACGGCGCGCACCGTCGTCTCAGCCGGGACGGAGCGCATGCTCATCGATTTCGGCAAGGCCAGCTTCATCGACAAAGCGCGCCAGCAGCCGGACAAGGTCCGCATGGTGCTCGACAAGATGCGGACCGATGGCGTTGGGCCGACGCTGCGCGCGGTTCGCCACAAGCTCGATCAGCCGATCGCGCTCGGCTACAGCAACGCCGGACGTGTGGTGAGCGTGGGCGAGGGCGTGACCGAGCTCAAGCCCGGCGATCGTGTGGCATCCAACGGCAAGCATGCCGAGATCGTTTCGGTTCCCAAGAACCTCTGCGCGAAAATCCCTGAGGCCGTGACCGACGAGCAGGCGGCTTTCACGACTTTGGCGGCCATCGCACTGCAGGGTGTCCGGCTCGCGGTACCGGCAATCGGCGAGACGTTTGCCGTCATCGGCTTGGGATTGATCGGGCTGCTGACGGTGCAACTTCTCAGAGCCCAAGGTTGCCGCGTCATCGGCATCGATCTCGATCCGGCTAGGCTGGCGATGGCGAAGTCATTCGGCGCCGATACGATCGATGCCGCAAGTTCCACGGATGTCGAGGGCGAGGCGATAGGCCTCTCGCAGGGCCGGGGTGTCGACGGCGTCATCGTCGCGGCATCGACCAGCTCCAGCAAGCCGATCCAGCAGGCGGCGCGGATGTGCCGGAAGCGCGGGCGGGTCATCCTGGTCGGCGTGACGGGGCTCGAGCTGTCGCGGGCCGATTTCTACGAGAAGGAGATCACGTTCCAGGTCTCCTGCTCCTACGGCCCGGGCCGGTACGATCCGGTTTACGAGGAGAAGGGCCAGGACTATCCGATCGGCTTCGTGCGCTGGACCGAGCAGCGGAATTTCGAAGCTGTGCTCGATCTTATGGCCCAAGGCCGGTTGGATGTTGCCGCGCTGATCTCGCACCGGTTCGCGATCGGCGAGGCCGAGCAGGCCTACGAGGTGGTGAGCGGCGAGGCGCCTTCGCTCGGCGTGCTGCTGACATATCCGGAAGGCGAGGCGGCCGAGCCGCCGGCGTTGTCGCGGACGGTGACGATCGCGCGGAGCCCGGCTGCGGGCGCGGCGGTGAAACCCGGCGCCGTGGCTGTCGGCGTGATCGGATCGGGGAACTACGCGACGGGCGTGCTCATCCCGGCGCTCAAGGCCGCGGGTGCGAATTTGAAGCTGATTGCCTCCGGCATGGGGCTCAGCGCGGCGCACGCCGGGCGCAAGTTCGGCTTCGATGCGGCGACGACCGATGTCGGTTCGTTGCTTGATGACGCGTCTCTTGATGCCGTTGTCATCGCGACGCGGCACGATTCGCACGCCTCGCTCGTCGAGAGAGCCTTGCGCGCTGGAAAGCATGTCTTCGTCGAGAAGCCGATGGCGCTTGCCGGCGAGGAGATCGATGCCATCGAGCAGGCCTACCGCGATGCTGGCCAAGCCGGGCGCGATCCCGTGCTCATGGTCGGCTTCAATCGCCGCTTCGCCCCCATGATTGTCCGGATGAAGTCGATGCTGGACCCGGTCCGGGAGCCGAGGTCGATCATCATCACCGTCAATGCCGGCCGCATCCCGAAAGAACATTGGAGCCAGAGCCAGGAAACGGGCGGCGGCCGGATTGCAGGTGAAGGGTGCCACTTCATCGATCTCGCGCGCTTTCTCGCGGCCTCGCCCATGACCAGCCGTCACATTCAACGTATGCGTTCCGACACCGGCGACACCGCGACGATGGTTCTCGGCTTCGCCGATGGGTCGACTGCGGCGATCCATTACTTCGCCAACGGCGATCGCGGGTTTGCCAAGGAGCGGATCGAGGTCTTCTGCTCCGGCCGGATCCTCGCCCTCGACAATTTCCGCCGTTTGCGTGGCTTCGGCTGGCCGGGGCTCGGCACGAGCTCGTCCTGGAAGCAAGACAAGGGCCAAGCCGCCTGCATTGCCGCTTTCCTGGATGCTGTCTCGAAAGGCCAACCTTCGCCCATTCCCTACGACGAGATCATCGAGGTCAGCCGGGCGACGGTCGAGCTGGCGGGTCAGGCGTCCTAGGGTGTTGCCGTTTTTCGTTTCATCACTTCAACACCCTAGCTCTTTGGTTTGTCGTGCTTCTTATCGGAAAACCGCTTCGCACTTTTCCCGAAGCACTCTAGCGGCGGAGATGGTCGAACTCGCTATGCCAGTCCGCCGATCGCAGCGCGGCCGCCTCGGTCAAGAGGTTGCCCGAGTGGGACGTCTCATCCGCACGGTGAGCACTCTGAAGCCGGTGCAGATCTATGGCCGCCTGCTGACGCGGCTGCCGTCGCGAGGCGGTGTGCCGCTCATCGCCCCTGCGGTTCGGCCAAGGTCCGGGCCGTGGGCCAATCCGATCGGGCGTCCACAAAGCCTGATCGGCCGTTGGCAGGTGCGGTTCCTCAACGAGACGGGCGAGATCGCGCGCGCTTCGCAGTGGAACGATGCCGGCAAGGCGAAGCTCTGGCTCTACAATCTGCACTACTTCGACGGTCTGGCCGCGACCGGCACCGCCGAACAAAGGGCAATGCAGCGTGAGCTCGCCACGCGTTGGATCGCGGAGAACCCCATCGGCTTCGGCAATGGGTGGGAGCCCTACCCGGCATCACTGCGGATCGTGAACTGGATCAAGTGGAGCCTCGGCGGACAGCCGCTCGATCAGCTTTTGCTCGACAGCCTGTCCCAACAGGTGCGCTGGCTCAACCGAAAAATCGAATGGCATCTGCTCGGCAATCATCTCTTTGCCAACGCCAAGGCGCTGATCTTCGCCGGTCTCTTCTTCGAGGGACGCGAGGCGGAGGCCTGGCTCGACAAAGGTCTTGCGATCCTTGCGCGCGAGCTCGACGAGCAAGTGCTCGAGGATGGCGCGCACTTCGAAAGGTCTGCGATGTATCACGCGATCATCCTCGAGGACGTGCTCGACCTCGACAATGCGGCTCGGGCCTTCGGCATGCCGCAGCGTAAGCCCCTGGATCGCCTTCCGGCCGTGGCCAACCGTATGCGCGTCTGGCTGGCAGCAATGTCTCATCCGGATGGTGGCCCGTCGTTCTTCAATGACAGCGCTTTCGGTATTGCGCCGGCACAGGCCGCGTTGGAGGCCTATGCCACCCGGCTCGGTCTGTCGGGGCCCGAGCAGCCGGGCGGTATTCAACATCTCCGCAGCTCAGGCTATGTCCGTCTCGATCGCGGTCTAGCCGCACTCATCGCCGATGTCGGTGAAATCGGTCCCCGCTATCTTCCGGGCCATGCCCACGCGGACACATTGTCGTTCGAGCTGTCGCTCGGTCGCGAGCGCCTCATCGTGAACAGTGGAATCTCGACCTACGCGGCCGGCGATCTCAGGGCCCATCAGCGCTCGACCGCCGCCCACAGCACCGTCGAGATCGACGGCGAAAATTCGTCCGAGGTCTGGTCGA
>JANNSX010000134.1:0-9514 GCA_031403155.1 Hyphomicrobiaceae bacterium | reverse complement strand
CGCAAAAATGTCGTTCTTGACGACACCACGCCGTCAGGCGTGGCACTCAGCCGGACCCGTGCAGACGGTATCGTCATCGATGCCGCTGTCGAGTATCACGGCAAGTCCGGGAAGTGGATCAACGTCCACGTCGGCGGGGGCGTCGTGACGCTGCCGGTGGCGGAGGTGATGGGGATTTTGAAGAGCGGCGGCGCGTGATCTGGCCGAAGATGAAATGGGCAAAAATGTCAACCGGTTGACATTTGCGGTTGACATGGTTGACATTGGGGTCTCAGAAACCCAACAAAACCGGGCATTTCTGAAGGCATCCGGTTTACTTGTCATACCAGCAGGTTATGATACCAGCCTTCGCCGGGTCAAGCGCGGCCCTCCGCGCGATAGCTGTATCGGCCCTGCAGAAAACGGATGGGTCATGCCGCGCCTCGCCGCCAATCTGTCGATGCTGTTCACGGAGCACGAGTTCCTCGACCGCTTTGAGGCTGCGGCCCGCGCGGGCTTCGAGGCCGTCGAATTTCTGTTTCCCTACGCCTATCCGGCGGCTGAAATTCGCGCACGGCTGGATCAGTTCGGCCTGAAGCAAGCGCTCTTCAATCTATGGCCGGGCGACTGGGACAAGGGCGAGCGCGGTTTATCGATTTCTCCGGAGAGACGAGAGGCATTTGCAAACACCGTCGAGCAGGCGCTTGTCTATGCCAATGCTTTGGGCTGTCCGAAACTCCACGTCATGGCGGGCGTACCACCGCCTGAGCTTTCCCAGGCCACGGCGCGTGCGACTTACATCGAAAATCTCCGAACGGCGGCGAGACGCGCCGAAGCGGCCGGCGTGCTCCTCCTCATCGAGCCGCTCAACACGCGCGACATGCCAGGTTACTTTCTGACCGATCTCACTCAAGCTCGCGACATCATCGATGAAGTCGCGAACGCGGCGGTGAAACTCCAATTTGACGTCTATCATCGCCAGATCATGCGTGGCGATCTCAGCGTCGCCTTGCGCGAATTCTGGCCACACGTCGGCCATATCCAGATCGCAGGCGTTCCCGGCCGGCACGAGCCCGATGTTGGAGAGATCAACTATCCATACATCCTCGACCTCATCGACGAGCTCGGCTACGACGGATACGTGGGCTGCGAGTACCGGCCGAAGGCTGGAACCGTCGCCGGATTGGGTTGGGCGAAGCGCTACGGCGTCGCCGCCAAGGGAGCATGAGAGATGAAGGTTGCGATCACCGGCGGCGCCGGATTTCTCGGCCGCAAGCTCGCCGAGCGTCTGGCGAAGGACGGCACGCTTGCCGGGCGTGAGATCAGCGGCTTGACGCTCTACGATGTCGTGGAGCCCGTCGCGCCGAAGGCCTCGTTTCCCGTCAAATGCCTCACCGGCGACATGCCTGCATCCGGCGAGACTGACCGCATCGTTGCCGACAAGCCGGATGTCGTCTTCCATCTCGCGGCCATCGTCTCGGGCGAAGCCGAACAGGATTTCGAGAAAGGCTACCGGATCAATCTCGTCGCGACGCAGAACCTGCTCGAGAGCCTGCGGCACGGCTACGCGTCAGCCGAAAGGAAACCCCGCCTCGTCTTCACCTCTTCCATCGCCGTGTTCGGCGCGCCGTTCCCCGCGGCCATCCCCGACGACTATCACCTGACGCCGCTGACGAGCTATGGCACGCAGAAGGCCATCGGCGAGCTGCTCCTCTCCGACTACACCCGCAAGGGTTTCATTGATGGGATCGGCATCCGCCTGCCGACCATCTGCATCAGGCCGGGCAAGCCCAACAAGGCCGCCTCAGGCTTCTTCTCGAACATCTGCCGCGAGCCGCTCGCCGGCCATGAAGCCGTTCTGCCCGTAGGTGAGGACGTTATGCACTGGCACGCGAGCCCGCGCGCGGCCATCGGTTTTCTGCTGCATGCGGCCGCCATCGATGGCAATGCGGTCGGTACGCGGCGCAATCTTTCCTTGCCGGGCCTTGCCGTCACTGTCGGCGAGCAGATTGCAGCGCTCCGGCGCGTCGCCGGCGAAGCGGTCGTCAAGCGCATCCGGCGCGAGCCTGATCCCTTTATCGCGAAGATCGTCGCCGGCTGGCCGCGACGTTTCGATGCCAAGCGAGCCATCGCACTCGGCTTCAAGGGCGATACGAGCTTCGAAGACATCGTGCGCTATCATATCGAGGACGAGCTTGGCGGCAAGGTAATAGCGTAGGCGGCACCGGCCGAATCTCAATCCGCCTCCGTCACCGAAACGACGCGGAAGGTCCGCAGCCGGACGTCGTCGTGCTCGCGGATCGAGACATACTCGCCGATGCGGAACCGGTGATCGCCGAGGCGATAGCCCGTCTCATCATCGTCCTCGTCGCCATTGATATCGTAGTGAAAGGCCCAGGCGCCGCCAGGCTTCCGAACGACATGGCCGATCTCGTCGGCCTCGCCTTCCCAGAAGCGCCGGACCCGGCAGCGGGCGCGCTGGCGCGACCACACCGAAGCATCAATACGATCATCGCCATTCAGCGGCGTCACCAGCTCGTAGCCGTGATGCCGGCTGCCATCCGGAAAGTCGGAATCGCGGGCGAGCTCCAGCCGGATTTTGTGGAATGTCATGTGGCCTCGACGGAAAGAGTCCATGGATGGAAAAGCGGCTGCGCGACAGGGCCGGAGGGAACACTCATCGCGCAGCATGACGACTAGGTTGCTTCCGTTTTTCGTTGAATCACTCCAACACCCTAATTCCTTGGTTTGTCGTGCTTCTTTTCGGAAAACCGCTTCGCACTTTTCCGGAAGCACTCTAGTGCGATATGAGCACCGGCACCGTCATCTTCTCGAGCATGTCGCGCGTGGCCCCGCCGAAAACCACCTCGCGCAACCGCGAATGACCATAACCGCCCATGATCAGCAGATCGGCGCCGGTGTTGTCGACCTGGGCAAGTAGCCCTTCAGCGATGCTGAGACCGCCCGTCAATGTCACCGCCGCCTCAACCTTGATGCCGTGCCGCGCCAGTGAAGCCGCGATCTCGGACGCCGGCAGATCGGGATCGCCTTTGCGATTGCGTGGCGGATCGACGGTCAAGAGCTTGACTGTCTTGGCTGTCTGGAGAACCGGCAATGCATCGAACGTCGCGCGCGCCGATTCCCGGCTGTTGTTCCAGGCCAGCAGCACGGTCTCTCCCAGTTTCTTCACCCGGCCGCGTCGGGGAATGACGAGCACCGGCCGCCCGGCCTCCATGAGTAGGTCTTCGGTCACGTCGGCCGGCGAATAGATATCGCCATCCGCATCCGATTGCGGGGCAATGATGAGATCGGCCGCGCGGCCGTGATCGTCGACGATGCTGGCGACGTCGTAGTGCGAGGCCTTGACTGTCCGCCACTCGCAGGGCGGCTGATGCTGGCGCGTCATCTCGCCGAAGAGCGCTGTGATCTTTGCCGCCTGCTCGTCGAGTGCCTTCCGCTGCACCTCGATAATCTCACCGGTCACCTCGAAGGGCACGACAGCCGGCACCGTCACCTGGGGAATGACGTGGAGGCCGATCAGATGGGCCTCGTTGCGTCCCGCGATGCGCAGCGCCGCCTCGAGCACCGCCTCGGCGCGATTGGCGCTGTTCAGGTAAACGAGAATGGTCTTGTAGGACATGACGGTTCTCCTCCGGACCCGGCGGCGGTGCGCCACCCGCCAATACATAGGGTGCCGGACGCATCCCCGCCTTGACGTGAATCAACGATCCGCGCCGCTCGCACCGATAAGTTGAACGCATTCGACAGGATATGGTTTCAGGGGCGGGCAGATGCGACGCAGCAAACAAGCAGTCTATCTCAGTGCTTGCACGTTCGGCGCCCTCGTCATCAGTGCGGGGTTCGCAAAGGCCCAGGGCGAGACTTGGCTCTTGATCCTGCAACAGCAGCTCGCAACAGGCGTGTCCTGCACCTACGAGCATATCGTCTGAGTCAACGCATTGGAGCTGGCTGGCGCCTGAGCTTCGCGAATGCGAGCCGGCGGTTTGCTGAGCCTCAGCTCTCAAGCTGGCTCGACAATGCCGATCCGCTCTCGTGCAGCTTCATAAGCGTAGGCTGCTTGGAAACAGCGCTTGTCGTCGTAGCTCCGGGCGATGATCTGAATTCCGGTCGGCACGTCATTGCAGGCACGGCCCGATGGCAGGGCCATGACAGGCAACCGCCCGAGCACATTGAACGGGTAGGTCATGATCCAGCCGGAGCGCGCGTCAACCGGCTTGCCGTCGATTGTGAAGTCCGTGGCGTAGGGATCATGATCCGCCGCCACGGCCGGAACGGCCGTCGTCGGGCAGACGAAGAGATGATAGCGCTCGAGCAGCGGCCCCATTTTCTCCGAGATCTGGACGATGGCGTCATAGGCCCGATGAAGCGCCTCGATGGGCGTGTCGCGCGCGGCCTCCGCATAGCGGATCGTGTAGTCGGAGAGCGCATCGCGATGGTTCGTGAGGAGGTCGCCCATGCGCTTGCCCCAGAGCACGTAGAGATAGTCGCGGCGGATGGCGGGCAGATCGGCGCCCCAGGGCACCTCGACCTCCTCGACCGTGCAACCGAGGTCGCGAAAGACGTCGAGGGCGGCCAGCGTATTCCGTCGCACATCGGCATCGAGCGTCTTGTAGCCGAAGTCCAGCGAATAGGCGACGCGCCAGCTTTTGATGCCCGGCATAGCCGCCGGTACACGCATCCGTTCGCGCAACGTCGCGATGTCAGCCGGATGTGGCCCTGACATGACGTTGAGCATCAACGCGCAGTCGGCGACCGATCGCGCCATCGGACCTGTGCGGCTGAAGGGATCGAGATTGTAGGGAGACGCATCAGGCACGCGACCATAAGGCGGCATGTAGCCGGCGATGCCGCAGCAGCTCGCGGGAATGCGGATCGAACCTCCGATGTCGGAGCCGATGGCGAGCGTTGTCATGCCGGCGGCAAGCGCCGCCGCCGCGCCACCCGAAGAGCCTCCGGGCGTCATGGCGCGATTGTGGGGGTTGCGACTGACACCCCAGAACTTCGAATGGCAGACGCCGACGAGCGAAAATTCTGGCGTTACTGTGCGCGCATGTGCGATGGCACCTGCTTTGATCAAGCGCTCGACCGCCGCATCCGTCCAAGTGCCAATCCGGTCTCTGAAGATGGCGGAGCCCATCGTGATGGGCTTTCCGGCCTCGCTCATCTCGTCCTTGATGGCGAGCGGCAGGCCTTCGAGGGGGCGCAGGCGTCCATCGGTCTTGGCGTAGCGGGCCTCTGCCTTGCGAGCGGCATCGAGCGCCTTATCGAAGAAGGTATGCGAAAAGGCACGAATCTTCGGATCATAGCGTTCGGTCCGCGTGATCACCGCCTGCATCAACTCGACGGGCGAGAGGGTTCGCGCACGAAACGCGGCGAGTGCCTCGGTTGCGCTGAGCGCCGCGGGATCAGTTGGTGTTTTCATCGACTGCCGGATGCCGGGCGTCCGGTCAGCCTTCCCGCTGACCGGTGCGCTTCATGGCCAGCACCGCCTCGACTCGGTTACGCACGCCGAGCTTGTCGAGAACATTAGTCATGTAGTGCTTGATCGTCTTCTCACTCAAATCGAACCGGTTGGCGATTTCCTTGTTGGTCATGCCTTCGGCGGCGGAGCTCAGGACCTCGCTCTCGCGCTTTGTGAGACCGGCCACCGGCTCGGACTTGGGCTTCTCGGCATGCGGCAAATGCCGCATCCTGAGGATCGCGCGTGCTGCCAGGCCCGGCGCGACATAGACCTCCCCATCGAGCACGGACCTGACGATCCGCAACAGCTCCGTTCCGGGCGTCCCCTTGAGGACATAGCCACTGGCGCCCGCCTCCAATGCAGAGACGAGATCCGACTCCTCGTCGGACACCGTGAGCATGATCGTCTTGACCGACGGCGCTTTGGCACGGATGGTGCTTGCGGCTGCGATGCCGCCGCCGCCCGGCATATGCACATCGATCAGCATCAAATCGGGCTTGCGTTCGCATGCGATGTTGACTGCCTCGCGCCCGCTCCCGCCTTGGGCGACGATAGAGTACCGGCTGTCGCGCGACAGCACCGACATCACCCCTTCACGGATCATGGGATGGTCGTCGACCACTGCAACCGAGATACGCTCACCCGCCAAGGCCATCAACTTACCCCTTACTCCGTCTCCGCCCGCTTCGGCGCCGGCAACCTTAACACCAGTTTCGTGCCTTTCCCAGGCATCGAGACGACCTCCAGCTTGCCGCCGGCTGCTTCGGCCCGCTGCCTGAGCCCCGTCAGTCCCAGCCGGTTCGGCTTCGCTTCAGCATCAATCGAGCCAGGCCCATCATCCGCCACTTCGGCGAAAATCTCATTGCCGGCCAGTTTGATGGTGAGCTTCTGACCCTTGCCACGCGCGTGCCGATAGGCGTTGTTGAGGCCTTCCTGCGTGAAACGATAGAGGCAGATCTTCACGGAAGGCGCGAGCGCCAGTGGCAATCCGGTGATCTGGCTCTGCACGCTCGTGTGGGTGCGCGATTCGTGACTGCGGATGGCATCGGCAATGACGGTCGCTGGATCGAGCTGGCGGATGGCCGGAAGGCTCGTGCCCGAAGCGATCTCGCGTGTCTCCTCGAGCGCGGACCGGATGGATCGCTCAACCTTTTTATAGGCAACGCGGCGCGGATCATCGTCCAGCGCATCACGTGGTTCGATCTCATCGAGATGCATCAGCGCGTAGGCCAGGTGCTGGGCCGGTCCGTCGTGGAGATCGGCCCTGAGGTTCGCCAAGGCCGTTGCCGGAATGCGATCCGGCGCAGCCCCCCCACGGCCGGACCACAGCAGACGTGCGTGGCCGCCGGACCAGTCGGCAATGCCGCGCCAGGAGACGATCGCCGTTGCGACCCGGCCCTGAATTTGACCCGAGGCAACGGCAAATGAGCCGAGCGTCAGCGTGGCCACGATCAGCATTAGCCAATAGAACCCGGCACTTCGAGTGGGTTCGCTCGCGGCCAAATTTTCCGGCAGTTCTCGGCCGGTGAGGGTCGTGCCGGCCAAGATTTCGGTATTGGCCGTACTGGACGGAGGTTCGCTCCCGCTCACTGGCGGCAGCTCCGGCGACCCGCCGTTGCTACTGCCGCCGGGTTCCGCCTGCGCCCCGGATGATCCGGGGGTTACGACGGCGGCCTGCAAGACCTTCTCCCGAACCGGAGCGGCCGGCGCCGCATCTGATGCCGCTGCTGGCCAGGCTTCAGCGATGACGAGGGGACCGGCGGCGAAGTGGTCGCCCGCGTGGGTTGGACCGGCAGGCGCGATCGCTGCCAAGACAATCGTCAGACCACAGCATAAATGATACAAACTGGCAAAAACACGACTGCGCTGGCCGTGGCCGCGCGCGTGCCGCCCGTGCGCACCCGGCGCACAGCCGACTTCACACCCACGCTTACACAACCACTCACTAAGCATTGCTCTGCACCACCCGCATGTGGCGCCTCTCGCTCGGACCCGACCAAGGTCCGTAGTCCATCCGACCCTAGGTCCCGTCTCAGACCTCAAGACGGCCCACAAAACTCATCCAGTACCTAGTGTTAGCTCGACTGTACCAGCAAGACAAGATTTGTAACGGCCTCTTCATCGTGGGCTCTTCCGACTGTGACCCGAAAGCCATTGTCACTACCTTTGCCACTTCACCTACCGGCTTGTCCACAGTTGTGGACCCGTCGGCCGGCAAGGCACGCGCGCGATGGTTTTGTGGTGAATCAGGCCTCCCGGTCCCTTCGGAGGAGCGGTTTCAAGCACCCGAATTCGCAGTTTTTGCGGCACGTCCTGAGCCTTCGAAAAGCAAAGGCCGTGCCGTTCTCGTCACTGGCGCCCAAAGGCGGGCGGGGTATGCGGCCCTGCCTGTCCGGGAGCGCTTTCCTCTTCGCCAATTAGCGGCCGATTCCAAGGAGTTGTGGCATGGTCACCTTCAATCTTTCGGATCTGAGCTTCATTCTCACCCAGATCAAGATCGCCGAGGCGCAGGCGGGTGGCGCCGATCCGGCATCGCTCGTTCCACATTTCAGCTTGCCCTTCGGCCTCAGGACGGTTGACGGCTCGTTCAATAACTTGCTGCCCGGCAATGAGCTTTTCGGCGCGGCCGATACGCTCTTCCCCCGCATCGTGCCGTCGAACCCGCTCAATCTCGAGCCGACCGCCGACCCGTTGGACGGCGAAACCTTCGTCGGGATCACCAACAACAACTATGGCCTGCCCGGGGACGTCGTCGATTCGGCCCCGCGCACCATCTCGAATTTGATTGTCGACATGTCGCTCAACAACCCGGCGGCCCTGCAGAAAGCTCTCGAGCTCGCGGGTGTTGCCGATATTGAGTTGGCGACGGCCGCCATCAATGCGGCTCGCCTTTTGATCGTAGCTCCGAGCGCGGCTGCCGCTGCCAGTCAGGCAACCGAATCGGCCTACGAAAAGGCGTTGACACAGGCCGATGACGCCGTGACGCAAACAGCGGCGGCGTTCACCGAGCTGACCGAGCTTTCGTCCGGCCTTGGCACCAATTACACTGCCGCCAATGTCGCAGATGCCGCCGCCGCCAAGTTGGCCGTCGATGCGGCCGTGGCAGCGCAGCTGTTTGTGCGGAACGCCCTGGCGGCCAATCCCGGCGTCACGCCGACCGACCTCGCTGATGCGAACACGCTGCTGGCCAATCTCCAGTCCCTCCAAGGGGTCGTGGACGGCATCGCCCTGTTCGTGGTGGACGGCGAATCAGTGGATCTCGTCGAGACCGATGCAATTGCCGACGCGCTGAACAACGCGACGTTTGGAGCCGACGTACTGGATGACACCGCGGCGGCCAATCAGGCAACCCTGATCGCCTCCGAGGCCTTGGCCGATGCGGCAAGCGACGCCGCCGATGTGGTGCGTGACGCGGCAATCCAGGATCTCAGAACCGAGGTTGCCAGTCACGGCGTCGAAATGTTGACCGACTTCTCGTTGGTCATCCCCAACATCGCCACCGACGAGGGCCTCTCCGCCCAATTCAACTCCTGGTTCACGTTCTTCGGTCAGTTCTTCGATCACGGCCTCGATCTCGTCACCAAGGGCAGCAACGGCACCGTCTACGTGCCGCTGCAGCCGGATGACCCGCTGATCACGGTCGGGCCCGACGGCATCGCTGGGACGGGCGATGAAGTCACCAACCCCGCCTTGCAATTCATTCCGCTGACCCGCGCCACCCCCACGGATGTGGGCGGCGTAGCGGAGCACGAGAACACCACAACGTCGTGGGTCGACCAGAACCAGACCTATACCTCGCATGCCTCACACCAAGTGTTCCTGCGCGAGTACGCTTTCTCAGTCGATACCGACGCCAATCTCATTAAAGACGCGTTCGCGGTCAGCACTGGCAAGCTGATTGACGGCGCCAATGGCGGCATCGGCAACTGGGCCGAGGTCAAGGCGCAGGCGCTCATCATGCTTGGCATCAAGCTGACCGACTTTGACGTGCACAATGTGCCATTGCTGCTGACCGATCAGTTCGGCAAGTTTATCCCCGATCCGCTTACCGGC
>JANNSX010000133.1:0-3419 GCA_031403155.1 Hyphomicrobiaceae bacterium | reverse complement strand
CGGTTTTCCAGAGGCTCTCAGCCCGGATGCCGTCGAGCTCGGCACGGATGTCGTCGATGACCGGCATTCGGAAACTCCTCGGCTAGTGTGGCGTCTCGCAAATGCCTTCCAACAACGGGGCTGGCTCAACGAAGGCATTTGCGAGACGCCACACTAGCCGAGGAGTTTCCGAATGCCGGTCATCGACGACATCCGTGCCGAGCTCGACGGCATCCGGGCTGAGAGCCTCTGGAAAACCGAGCGGCCGATCATTTCCGCGCAGTCGAGCCATATCCGCGTCGCGCCTGGAGCACTTACCGGCGAAGTGGGAACCGGTTCGCCGAAAGAAAGTGCGACCAAGCAAGACTCTAGTCGCGACGTGCTCAACTTCTGCGCCAACAACTATTTGGGCCTCGCCGATCATCCGGAGTTGATCGCCGCCGCCAAGCAGGCCCTCGACACCCATGGTCTCGGCATGGCCTCCGTCCGCTTCATCTGCGGCACCTCCGATCTGCATCTGGCGCTGGAAGCCCGCATCGCCCGCTATGTCGAGCAGGAGGACGTGATCCTCTACGCCGCCTGCTTCGATGCCAATGGCGGCGTGTTCGAGCCGTTGTTCGGGGAGAAGGACGCCATCGTCTCCGACAGCCTCAATCACGCCTCCATCATCGATGGCATCCGCCTCTCGAAGGCCAAGCGCCTCCGCTATGCCAATGGCGATATGACCGATCTCGAGGGGCAGCTGAAAGCCGCACGGGCCGGGGACGCACGCCGCATCGTCATCGTCACCGACGGCGTGTTCTCCATGGATGGCTATCTCGCCAAGCTGAAAAACATCCGCGCGCTCGCCGATCGGTTCGACGCGCTCGTCATGGTCGACGACTGCCACGCGACCGGCTTCATCGGCCCCAAGGGACGCGGCACGCCGCAGCGTGCGGGCGTCAAGGTCGACATCCTGACCGGCACACTCGGCAAGGCGCTCGGTGGCTCGGCCGGCGGCTTCATCGCGGCCGCCAAGCCGATCGTCGACCTGATGCGGCAGCGCTCGCGTCCCTATCTCTTCTCGAACGCGCTGCCGCCGCCGATTGCCGGTGCGGCTTTGACGGCGATCGATCTGGCCGAGGCGGGCGATGATCTGAGAGCCCGCCTCTTTGCCAACATGGAGCGGTTCCGGTCCGGCATGACCAGGGCCGGGTTCGATCTGCTTCCCGGCGAGCACCCGATCATTCCGGTGATGCTGGGTGAGGCGAAGCTCGCGCAGGACATGGCGGCCAGGCTCTACGACCGCGGCATCTACGTCAGCGGCTTCTTCTATCCCGTCGTGCCGCAGGGCAAGGCGCGAATCCGCACGCAAATGTCGGCGGCGCACACGCCGGCCGACGTCGATCAGGCTATTGCCGCATTCACAGAGGCCGGCAAGACGCTTGGAGTGATCTGACATGCGCGCGCTGGTGAAGGCAGAGAAGGCCGAAGGCCTCGTGATGCGGGATGAGCCGGTGCCCACGCTGGGGCCGGACGACATCCTCATCAAGGTCGCCAAGACCGGCATCTGCGGCACCGATCTCCACATCTGGAAGTGGGACAAGTGGGCCGAGAGCACGATCCCGGTGCCGATGGTGGTCGGGCACGAATTCGCCGGCGTGGTGGCCGAGATCGGCAGCCACGTCCGTACCATCGAGGTTGGCGATCGCATCTCCGGCGAAGGCCATCTCATCGGCATGAAGAGCCGCATGGCGCGCGCCGGTCATTTTCATCTGGATCCCGAGACGAAAGGCGTCGGCGTCAATGTCCCCGGCGCCTTCGCCGAATATCTGAAGATTCCGGCCTTCAACGCCATTCATCTGCCGCCCGAGGTCGACGACGAGGTGGGCGCCATTCTCGACCCCCTGGGCAATGCGGTGCACACCGCGCTCTCCTTCGAGCTCGTCGGCGAGGATGTGCTCATTACCGGCGCCGGCCCCATCGGCATCATGGCGGCCGCGGTCTGCCGGCATGTCGGCGCGCGCCACATCGTCATCACCGACGTCAACGATTACCGGCTGGATCTTTCGGCGAAGGTCGCGGATGCCGTGACCGTCAATGTCGGCCGCGAGGACTTGCGCGCGGTCATGGACCGGCTCGGCATGAAGGAGGGCTTCGACATTGGCCTCGAGATGTCGGGGGCGCCCAAGGCCTTCGACCAGATGGTCGACCACATGATCATGGGCGGCAAGATCGCCATGCTCGGCATCCCGTCAGGCCCGACGACGGTCGATTGGAACCGCGTCATCTTCAAGTCGCTCACCATCAAGGGCATCTACGGCCGCGAGATGTTCGAGACCTGGTACAAGATGATCGCCATGCTGCAGTCGGGGCTCGATGTGCGCGCCGTCATCACGCATCGGATGAAGGCCGCCGACTATGCTCAGGGTTTCCAGCTCATGAAGCAGGGCTCTTGCGGCAAGGTCGTGCTCGATTGGAGTTGATGCTCACCCCCGCGCAAGCAGCGCATCGACCTCGGCGCGGTGCGGCAGTGGCGCAACGGCGCCGTAGCCGGTCGTTGAAAGGGCTGCGGCGGCATTGGCGAAGCGGAGGGCGTCGCCCCATGATGCGCTGCGCACGCGCTCGGCGAGCAGTGCGCCGGTGAAGGCGTCGCCTGCGCCGGTCGCGTCGCGGGAATCGACTCTATGAGGCGGCAATCTATACTCGCCTTCGGGCGTCACTGCGTAGACACCATCCTTGCCAAGGGTCACGACGACCGCCTCGGCACCAAGGTCGAGGTAGTGTGCGGCGATGCCGGAAGGCTGGTGGAAGTGTGTCAGCCTCTCACCGTCGTCCAGTGCGGTCTTGACAATACTGGCGGAGCCCGCAAGCCCATCGATCACCGATCGTGCCCTGGCCGCGGACCACAGGCGCTCGCGGAAATTGGTATCGAGCGAGATCGCGGCACCTGCCTTGTGCGCAATACCGAAGGCATGCCGCACAGTCGCCTCCGCGCTCTCGCTGATGGCGAGGCTCACGCCGGACGCATGCACGAACCGCGCCTTGCGGATCGCGGCCTCCGGCACGTCCGCCGGCGTCATGCGGCTCGCCGCCGAGCCCTTGCGCAAATAGGTGAAGTGGTGGCCATCGGGGCCATGGGTGATGAAATAGACGCCGGTCGGTTCTTGCTTGTCCTTCGCGACATGTTCCGCTGACACGCCCTCCCGCCGCCAGAGTTCCAAGAACGCCTCGCCGAACATGTCGCCGCCGATACGCGTCACACAAGCCGCCGTCGCTCCGAGCCGTGCCGCCGCGATTGCGGCATTCGACGAATCCCCGCCGAAACCCGGCGTGAAGCGCCCGTCGGATCCTTGGCTCAGCTCGTAGAGTGGTTCGCCAATGGAGAGGATGTCGTACTGCAGTGTCATGGCCGTCAGAGCTATCGTCTTGCCACCCATCGGGCAAGACGGCCCGCAGGA
>JANNSX010000132.1:0-2165 GCA_031403155.1 Hyphomicrobiaceae bacterium | reverse complement strand
CGCGGCAGGAGATCGTCACATCCGAGACCGCCCCAATTCTCGCCGTCATCCCCGCGCAGGCGGGGACCCGCGACCCGCCGGTTCGAGGCATTGTCGATCACTTTCGAGGGATCGCGGGTCCCCGCCTTCGAGCTTGTGAGGAAATCCCACTACGAATTGCTCAGGCGCGATTCCCTGTCGCGCAAGAGCGATCCTGGGGGCAAGAGGTGTCGATTGAGCAACAGGCGCAGGATTTGTCAAGAAATCCCACCCCGAATCGCTCCGACGTGATTCCCTGTCGCGCGGGAGCGATCCGAGGGGGCGGGCATGAGTGGCGATGGGGCAGCAGGGACTGGGCACGAGCGAGGCAAGGCGCGCGTCATCAAACCGGATCGGTTGCAGTTGAACTGGGGATTGGTCGACCCGGAAGCTTGGCTGCCGGCCGATCACATCGCACGCCTCGTGTGGGCCCATGTCCTGACGCTCGACCTCACCGCGCTCTACGACAGAGTGAAGGCGCGGGAGGGCGAGCCCGGCCGACCGCCGGCCGATCCCGCGGTCCAGCTGGCGCTGTGGTTGCTCGCGACCATCGAGGGCGTCGGCTCGGCTCGCGCCCTGGACCGTTTGACCGAGCGCGATCTCGCCTATCGCTGGCTCTCGTGCGGTGTGCCGATCAACTATCATGGGCTTGCGGACTTCCGCGTCGCGCATGCCGACGTACTCGATGATCTGCTCACCAAAAGCCTTGCCGTGTTCATCGCCGAAGGCTTCGTGGATACCGACGAGATCATCGTCGATGGCACAAAAGTCAAAGCGTCGGCCGGCAAGAGCTTGTTCAAGCGCAAGATCCGGCTCGAGGAGGCAGTGACCCGGGCGAAGGAGAAGGTGGCCAAGCTGAAGGCCGAGGTCGACGCTGATCCGGCTGCCGGCTCGAAACGACGCGAGGCTGCGCGAGACCGCGCCATGCGCGAGACCGAGGAGCGGGCGGCAGCGGCCAAGGCGACACTGGCCGAGATCGAGAAAGAGCAGCAAATACGGGCCAAACGCAGCCCGAAGGAAGTTGCCGAGCAGAAGGAGCCACGCGCTTCGCTCACCGATCCGGATGCACGCCGGATGCGGTTCGCGGACGGCGCCGTGCGGGCCGGCTACAACGAGCAACTGGCGGTGACCGGGATCCATCAGTTCATCACCGGCGTGCAGGCGACCGATAGAAGGAACGATACCGGACTTGCCCGTCCGATGATCGAGGAGACCGAGCGCCGCACGGGACAGCGTGTGAAGCGCCTGCTGGCGGATACAGGATATGCGTCGGTCGAAGACATCGAGGCGCTGGGAGCGCGGGCCAACGATCCGATCACTGTTTACGTGCCGCCGGCGGCCGACAAGGAGAACATCAAGCCTGAGAACCTGGCCGCTCGCGAAAAAAAGCGGGCCAAGGAGCCGCAGGTGATCAAGGACTGGCGCCAGCGGATGACGACCGACGAAGCTGGCGCCGTGATGGGACGGCGCAAGCGCATCGAACGGGTCAACGCGCAAGGCAAGAACCGCGGCCTCGGCGTCATGCTGGTGCGCGGCCTGGAGAAGGTGCAGGCTGTGGCGTTGCTGCACGCACTTTCCCACAATCTCGCGACCGCGCTTCGCCTGCGCAGCCTGCGCGCCGTTCCAGCGCTCCCCTGATGGCACGCCGGCACCCACGCCGCGTTCGATCTGCTCGAAGATTCTTGTCACTCCGGGACCCTCGTCCTGGGGCGATCAGCGTTGCAACTTCAACTGCAATCGCGCTTTGGAAACATTCACATGCTCCTTCGCGGGGATGACGTCGAGAATGGGGCAACCGATGAGCACTATTCGATCGCGGCGAGCTTCATCCAATCGCCCTGGGGGGAAACCCAACAGAGGTAGACCCGACCGGCGAGACCGGCTCCGTTGGGTTTCGGCCCAAGGGGGCCGCTAGCCAACCTGCATTTTCGCGCTTTGCATTGATCCTGGAAAAAGCAGTTGAGCAGGCGGCTCTCGGCCAAACAGTGGCGGAGGCAATCTGTAAAGTTGATATTTGGCGAAGCTCCCCTCCCCAGCGGGCTACCGGATTCACACATGTCACAATCTCATAGCAAGATCAAAGCCTTGCAATCGATCGCAGAGGCTTTTCCAGCCCGCCGCCATGGTTTTCGGGCCGGGCTTGCGAT
>JANNSX010000131.1:0-3735 GCA_031403155.1 Hyphomicrobiaceae bacterium | reverse complement strand
GAGCGTCGTTCACCGGCGACTGGAACGACGGCATGAGCCGGGTAGGTGAGCACGGCAAGGGCGAAAGCGTATGGCTGGGTTGGTTGCTGTACGCCGCTCTTCAAGCCTTCGCGCCGTTGGCGGTGGCCCGAGGAGAGACGGCGCGCGCCGAGACCTGGCGAGCCCATGCCGCCGCGCTCAAGGCCTCCCTCGAGCGTGAGGCTTGGGATGGCGCGTGGTACCGGCGGGGCTGGTACGATGACGGGACGCCGCTCGGCTCGCATGAGAGTGATGAATGCCGGATCGATCAGATCGCGCAGTCCTGGGCAGTGCTGTCGGGCGCTGGCGATCCGGAGCGGGCGGCAACCGCGATGGCGGCCGTCGAGCGCGAGCTCATCTGGCCGCGGGACGGTGTTGCGGTATTGTTCACGCCGCCTTTCGACAAGACGAGCAAGGAGCCCGGCTACATCAAAGGCTATCCGCCGGGTATCCGGGAGAATGGCGGGCAGTACACGCATGCTGCCCTGTGGTCCGTGATGGCATTGGCGGCGCTGGGCAATGGGGATAAGGCGGCGGCGCTGTTCTCACTGCTGAACCCCATCAACCATGCGCGCACGCGGGCCGATCTCTTGCGCTACAAGGTCGAGCCCTACGTCGTTGCCGCCGACGTCTTTTCGGCTCCCGCCCATGTCGGGCGTGGCGGCTGGACCTAGTACACCGGCTCGGCCGCCTGGATGCAGCGGGCCGGCGTCGAGAGCATTCTCAGTGTAACGATCAAAGCGGGCGTTCTGCACCTCGCGCCATGCATTCCGAAAGCTTGGCCCGGCTTCGAAGTCTCGATCCGCTACCGCTCGGCTCGTTACGTCATCGCCGTCGAAAATCCCAACGCGGTGAGCAGCGGCATCGCCGAAGCCGAGGTCGATGGGCAAATCATCCCCGCTCGTCCGCTTTCCATTCCACTTCTGGACGACGGCGCGATGCACCAGGTCAAGGTTCGGCTCGGTTGAACCGTCGCTCGGAGCACGGTGGGGTGAGCGCATACGAAAAAGGCCCCGTCGCGCTGACGAGGCCTCCGTCTGTTCAGTGTCCGCGGCGGTTGGTGGTCCGCTCAGTCAGTGAAGGATCGCCCGCTCATTCTCCTCTCGAGTGCCGATCTGATTCCATCAGATCGAATAGCGCTCTAGAACTCGGCTCGTCCAGTTCTCGCCCGGCGACCCGCGCTCGGATATGCTGGCCTGCGGGAGGCACGCGCGGTGACTGATCTTCTCATTGGCGGCAGGCTCGACGAGGTCGAAGTGGCGCGGCCGTCGCGTCGGCCGGAGGAGGATGATGTTCCGGCGGCTGTCGCGGGCGAAACCACCCTCAGCGTCCTCGACCGCGCTGCAGCACTCGCCGCCCGCTTTGCGAGCCTCCTCGATGCCGAGCGCGACCGGCAGATGCTCTGGCTGCCGGTGCTGTTCGGGCTCGGCATCGGCCTCTATTTCGCACTGCCGCGTGAGCCGGCGCTGGCGCTCGTCATCGGCCTCGTGCTGGCGGCCCTGGCGTTGCGGCTACTCGTCACCAAGGGTGCGATCACGGTCGCGGCGACCGGCGCGCTGCTCTGCCTCACCCTCGGATTTGCCGCCGCGAAAGTGCGCACGTTCATTGTCGCGGCGCCCGTCCTCGCCGAGCCGACCCGCGTGGTTCCGATCACCGGCTGGGTGGAACGCATCGAGGCGCGGCAACCCAAGGGCTTCCGCATCATTCTGCGCGTCGCCACCATCGAGGGCCTCGCTGCCGAGGCAACGCCCGAGCGCGTTCGCGTCCGCGCCGCCTTCGACACGCTCGACATCAAGCCGGGAGATGCCGTGACCGTGAAGGGGAAACTCTTTCCCCCGCCCGGCCCCGAACGCCCCGGCGGTTACGACTTCGCGCGGATCGCCTGGTTCGAGGGGATCGGGGCAACAGGATTTCTCATCGAGCCGCCGGCGCCGGCAACGCTCGATGCCCCGCCCTGGTATCGCGCGCCGTATCGGGCCGTCGAGCGGCTCCGCCTGCACGTCAGCGAGCGCATCCGCGCCGCGCTGCCGGGCGAGACGGGTGCCGTGACGGACGCCATCGTCACCGGCGAGCGCGGGCGCATCCCCGAGACGACCAACCAGGCGCTGCGTGACGCGGGGCTCTCCCACGTGCTCGCCATCTCTGGCGCCAACATGGCGATCATGGCGGGCGCGCTGTTTGGGTTCGTGCGCGCGGTGCTGGCGCTGTTTCCGGTGCTGGTGCTGCGCTTCCCGATCAAGAAATGGGCGGCGTTCGCGGGGTTCGTCGGCGCGCTGTTCTGCCTGATCCTCTCCGGCGCCGACAGCCCGGCGGCGCGTGCCTTCGTCATGATCGCGCTGATGCTGCTCGCCATCCTGCTCGACCGGCCGGCGGTATCGCTCCGAAACCTCGCGCTCGCCGCGCTCGTGCTCATGGCGCTGCAACCCGAAGTGCTGCTCGACGTCGGCTTCCAGATGTCGTTCGCGGCGGTGGTGGCGCTCGTCGCCGTGTTCGAATGGGTCGTGCATTGGCGAAGCGACAAGCCGGGCCTGCCGACGCCTGAAGGCGCCGTGCAAACGGCCTCGCGCTTCACCGGCCGCTTCCTCGCCGTCACCTTCTTCTCGACCATTGTCGCAAGCCTCGCCGTCGCCCCGCTCGCCGTGTTCCACTTCCACAAGCTGGCGCAGCTCGGCCTCATCGCCAATATGCTGGTGGCGCCGCTCTTCGCCTTCTACATCATGCCGCTCGTCGTGGTGACGCTGGTGGCGCTGCCCTTCGGCATCGAGACGCTGCCGCTGCTGCTGCTCGAGAAGGGCGTTGCGGCCATGCTTGCGGTTGCGCATTGGGCGGCCGGTCTGACGGGCCAGGCGCTGAGCGTGCCGGAGACGCCAGCGGTGGCGATTGCGCTCATCGTGCTCGGGGGCCTGTGGATGGCGCTGTGGCTCAGGCCTTGGCGCTTGCTGGGACTTGCGGGGATCGCTGCCGGACTGGTTCTGACCGTTGTGGGCGGGCGCCCCGATGTGCTCATCGCCTCGGATGCCAAGGTGATCGCGGCACGCGGGAGCGACGGGCTCCTCGCAGCGCTGCCGGTGCGTGGTAACAGCTTCGAACTCGAGGACTGGCTCGCCGCCGACGGTGACGCGCGGGACCCCAAGGAGGTCGCGAAATCCAAGGCCTTCGCCTGCGACGATGCGGGCTGTACGTTTGCCATCAAGGGAGCGAGCCTCTCGGTGGCCGAGACGGCGGCAGCACTCGACGAGGACTGCCGCCGTGCCGCGATCCTGGTCGTGCGCTTTGCGCTGGAGCGGGCATGCACCGGGCCGCGCCTCGTGCTCGATCTCTCCCGCCTTCAGCGCGACGGCGGCCATCGGCTCTATCTCAAACGCAACGGCACCATCGCCATCGAGACCGTCGCCGCCCATCGTGGACGGCGCCCGTGGACGGCGACGGCGATCGGCGCGGCGGAGGCAGATACGGAGATCGCGGAGGCGAGTGAGTCAGCGGAACCCACAGGCGACAGCAGCGCCTCCGCATCCGTCCCGCCGCGGTGAGGGCGACCTGCGGTCGCCCTTCTTTAGCGGGCGTGGCAACGATCTCGCCCGTGGCCGCCCCTCACCCTCCCCTCTCCCCGCAACCGGGGAGAGGAAGAGGCACTGCGCTTCCCTGCCCTGTGAGGCGGGCACGGCCGTGGCCGTCCTCTCCCCGTAGCGCAGCGTGCGGGGCGAGGGGAGGGTGAGG
>JANNSX010000130.1:0-2962 GCA_031403155.1 Hyphomicrobiaceae bacterium | reverse complement strand
TATTCTTCGCAGAGTTCGCCAGCCAGCCGATCTGGCTCTGGATGGTCTTCCTGTCGATCGTGGGCTTCGTGCTCTGGCTTGACCTTGCGGTGGTCAACAACAAGGACGGCGTGATCTCGCCTGCGCGCAGCGCGATCATGTGGGCGTGCTTTGCAAGCTGTGCGCTTGCGTTCGCGGCCTATGTCTACTTCGTGTACGAACCCGACCCGGCCTACTATACCGGAACAGGCGACCTCAACGCGCAGGCGACGGTGCAGTATCTGACCGGATACCTGCTCGAGACGGCGCTGGCGTTCGACAACATCTTTGTCATCGCGATGGTGTTCACCTTCTTCGCCGTGCCGCCTGCCTACCAGCACCGCGTGCTGTTCTGGGGCATCATCGGCGCGATCGTCTTCCGCGCGCTGTTCATTGGCGCAGGTTCATACGTGGTGAGCCAGCTGACCTGGGTGCTCTACATCTTTGCGGCCGTTCTGATCTTCAGCGGCTACAAGATGATCAAGTCGATGAACGAGAAGCACGAGGCGCCGGACGCCAGCGGCATCGTCAAGTTCGTCGAGCGCTTCGTGCCCGTCACCAAGGAGATCAAGAACCACAACTTCTTCGTCAAGCTGCCCAACACGAAGGGCCGTCTCGTGGCGCACGCGACGCCGCTGTTCCTGGCGCTGGTGACGATCGAGATCGTGGACATCGTCTTCGCGATCGACAGCGTGCCTGCGATCTTCGCCGTGACGCGCGATCCGTTCATCGTCTACACCTCGAACATCTTCGCGATCCTCGGCCTGCGTTCGATGTACTTCATGCTGGCCGCCGCAGCTGACCGGTTCGTCTACCTCAAGGCGGGGCTTGCGGCGGTTCTGGTGCTGATCGGCTTCAAGATCATCTGGAACTTCTACCTCTACAAGGAACTCCAGATCGTGCCCTACATCGAGGCGCACTGGTCCCTGCTCGCGACGCTTGTTCTGGTCGGCGGCGCCATCGTCGCGTCGCTTGGCAAGACGCGGGCGCGCAAGGCGCCGGGTTGACAGGCAGCCGGGTTGACAGGGACACGGGCCGGGCCGGCAAGGCGCAAGGCTCAAACTGACGACGCTGCGGGTCGCCCAAGGTGATCCTCGCGGGGGCGATGCAAGTTGCAGGTTTGCCGGGGCTGGCGCCGCTGGGAGGTCAGGCCCATGCCTTTCGGCCGGTCGTTTTCGTGAGCCAGGCGCGGGTTGTTTCGGCTTCGCCGAGGAGCCATTGGCGGAAGCGGCGCAGCTGAGGGCGCACGGCGGCTTCGATGCGAAAGCGCGCCTGAAACGCATGTGAGGTGCGTGCGCCCGTGGTCATGGGGAAAGGCAGCGTTACGCTCCCATGGTCGATCATCGGCGCAAGAAGGGCCAGACCACACAGGGCGATGCCTGCGTCCGCGGCGATCGCTTCCATGGCCGGGACCATGCGCTGGTGTCGCATGCCCCGATCGGGGGCCGTACGGCGCAGCTTATGCGTCTCGACCCATCGCGGCCATGAAGGGATCGCGGGATCGTTGCGGTAGAAGTCGAGATGGAGAAGCGGAAAGCCTTCTAGGCGGTCTCGGGTCTGCGTCCGGCTGACGCGTCGGGTGTTTTCAGGCGAGGCGACAGGCAGGACGTAGTCGCGGAATAGGATGTCGGCTTCGGCAGGATTGCGGCGCGCGGCGAAGGTGATTTCGCAATCCGCAGGCGCGAATCGTAGCGGCGCGTCGCCCTCGCCATTGAGCGAGAAGCGGATGGCCGGATAGGCCTCACGAAACGCCGGCATGCGCGGAGCAAGCCAGAGCTCGATGAAATCCGACGGCCCGGCAATGTGCAGTTCGTGCGCGCGTTCGAGGTTAAGCGCTTCGGCGGCAAGTTCGAGCGATTGGAAGGCAGCTCGCAGATGCTCGAGTGCATTCTCGAGGGCAGGCGCGGGCCGCAGGCCGGAGCGGCCGCGCATCAGGAGGTCGCGACCAAGATAGTCTTCCAGCGCCTTCACACGTTGGCCGACGGCGGCGGGGGTGATGGCGAGGACGCCTGCGGCATCCTTCAGCGAGCCAAGGCGGGCGGCGAGCTCCAGAGCCTGCAATGATTTCAGGTGGGTGGGGGCGACCATGCCGCCTACTAAAGGTTTTCTTTATCGCGCACAAGGAATTTTAGTTTGGCGCGCGGGCGGCGCCGGGCTTAGTTCCACGCATCGACGCAGGTGACATCGCCCATGGCCAGACTCAAACGCTTCCTCATCGAGCGGGACATTCCCGGCATCGGCGGGATGTCACTCGTCGAGTTGTGCGGCGCGGCGCGCGCGTCGAACAGCGCGATCGAGAAGATCGGCACCATCCATTGGCAGCACAGCTATGTGGGCGGCGACAAGGCGTTCTGCATCTACCTTGCAGAAAACGAGGTGACGATCAGGAAGCACGCTGAACTCAGCGGCATTCCCGTCACGCGCATAACGGAGGTGCCGCAGGTGATCGACCCGCTGACGGCCAACAACTAACCGAAGCAGTAGCCGGCAAGAGACCGGCGATCAAAAAAATGGAGTCTCCCATGAGAAGCGCCTTCGCAGCGCTCTACAGCGCTATCGTGTATCTGCTCTTCCTCGTCACTTTCACCTACGCGATTTTGTGGGTGGAAGGCATCTTCGTGCCCACGACGATCGACTCTGGCGTGACGGGCGATCTCGCCACGTCGCTTGTCACCAATGGCGCGCTTCTCGGGCTGTTCGCCATTCAGCATACGGTGATGGCGCGGCCGTCCTTCAAGCGGCGGTGGACCAAGATCGTGCCAAAGGAGATGGAGCGTTCGACCTTCGTGCTCGCAGCTACGGCCGCGCTGGCGCTTCTTCTATGGCAATGGCGGCCGATGCCGCAGCTGGTTTGGTCCATCGAGGATCCCGTCATCGCCGGCATCATCCTTGCCGTCTCGTGGTCGGGGTGGGGGCTGTTGCTGCTCTCGACTTTCCTAATCAG
>JANNSX010000129.1:0-11991 GCA_031403155.1 Hyphomicrobiaceae bacterium | reverse complement strand
GGGCGAGACGATCATCCTCGACGGCGGCACCGGCACCGAGATCGAGCGGCGCGGGGCCAAGATGAGCGACGAGATCTGGTGCGCGGCCGCGACTCTCACTGACCAGTCCATCATCCGTGCCGTGCACCGCGACTATATCCTGGCCGGCGCCGACATCATCGCGGCCAACACCTTCGCCTCCAGCGTCTTCTCGCTCGACTATCACAACAAGCTCGACGAGCTGGAAGCGATCGACCGGATGGCGGTGAAGCTCGCGCGCGAGGCGGTGGTCGAGGCGAAGGTCAAGCGGCCCGTGGCGGTCGCGGGCTCCTTCTCCGTCATGCGGCCCGTCATTCTCGGCTCCGACCGTTCGATGCCGCCGGACGCCTGGACCGAGGACAAGGCGCGACCCCTCCTCGCGCGCAAAGCCCGGGTGCTCATGGAGACCGGCGTCGATCTCATTCTGATGGAGATGATGCGGGACGCCGATCACTCGCTCTGGGCGACTGAAGCGGCGATCGAGACGGGGCTGCCGGTCTGGGTCGGCGTCAGCGTCGAGAAGCGCGAAGACGGCAAGCTTGCGGGCTTTGGGCGCAACGATTGTGCGCTTGAGGATTTCATTGGACCGTTGATGCGGACGGGTGCCAAGGTTGCATCCGTCATGCATTGCAGCGTCAACGACGTGACGCCCGCGATCGAAATCATCAAGCGGTATTGGCAAGGGCCGCTCGGCGCCTATCCGGAATCCGGCTTCTTCCAGATGCCGAGCTGGCAGTTCGTCGACATCATTGCGCCGGATAAGCTGGTCGATGAGGCGAAGGCCTGGCGGGCCGGGGGCGTGACCCTCCTCGGCGGCTGTTGCGGCATGGGGCCTGAGCACATCGCCGCGCTGAGCGGAGCGTTTGGCGGGATGCGTACGGATCGCGGCCCGCGACCGGGGTGACGGCGAGAAGCGAATTTACGCAATGGCGCTGCAAGTCAACTCTTCGATACTCCGTTCGCTCCCTCCACGCCGTCATCCCGGACAAGGGGCGAAGCCCCGCTGGTCCGGGACCCGTGCGCGGTTGCGGGCGAGCGATGTCCCACCAGCCGGCGCGAACCAGATGTCCGGGTTCAACACTCACGCCGGTATCGGGAAACGGCCTCCCCGAGTGGCGCGGTCCCGCTTCACCATTTGCCCACGCGGGTCCCGGCCCTACGGCGCTGCGCGCCGAGGCCGGGATGACGGTGTGGAGAGGGCGAGCAGAGATCGCAGGCGGTGGTTATCGTGGAGACAAATCCATTAAAGCAATCGTTGCCTGGGAAATCTCCCTCCCAGCCGTCCATACATGACGGCTAGGAGGGAGTGCGAGCAATTGCTGACGCGAGCGCGAGGCTCAGGATGATGTTTTCTGTACGCCCGTCGCCCACCTCAATACCGCGTAGCCCAGCACCGCCGACGCGATCGACCCCGCCAGCACGCCGAGCCTGACCTGATCGCCGAGCGCCGGATCATCGAAGGCGAGCGTGCCGATGAAGAGGCTCATGGTGAAGCCAATGCCGGCCAGCACCGCGACGCCGTAAAGCTGGCGCCAGTTGACGCCCTCGGGTAGCGCGGCAAGACCGAGCTTGATGGCGAGGGCTGATAAGGCGAACACGCCCGCCTGCTTGCCGAGAAACAGTCCCAACGCAATTCCCAAAGTCAACGGCGCGGCGAGATCGGCCCAGGCTAGTCCGGCGAGCGACACGCCCGCATTCGCGAAAGCGAAGAGCGGGAGCACCGCGAAAGTCACCCAGGGTGCAAGATTGTGTTCGAGGGTCTTCAGGGGTGACGCAGATCCGACGTCGCTACTCCCGAGCGGGATCGCCATCGCCACCATCACGCCGGCGAGCGTCGCGTGCACGCCCGACTTCAAGACGGCGATCCACATGATGACGCCGATCAGGATGTAGGGCGCGATCCGTGTCACCCCCTTGAGATTGAGCGCGATCAGCGCGGTGCCCGCCAGTGCCGCGATGCCGAGCGCGGCGAGCGAGAGCTTCGCCGTGTAGAACAGCGCGATGATCACAATGGCGCCGAGGTCGTCGATGATGGCGAGCGCCAGCAGGAAGATGTGCAAGGCCGCCGGCACGCGCTTGCCCAGCAGCGCCAGCACGCCCAGTGCAAAGGCGATGTCGGTCGCGGTCGGGATCGCCCAGCCGCGCTGGAAGGCGGCAATGTCGCGGTTCACGAGCAGGAAGATGGCGGCCGGAACCAGCATACCGCCGAGCGCGGCGACGAGGGGTAGTGAGGCCTTGCGCCAGCTCGACAGCTCGCCCTCGATCACGGCTTTCTTGATCTCGAGGCCGACGAAGAGGAAGAAGATCGCCATCAGCCCGTCGTTGATCCACAGCACCAGCGGCTTGTCGAGGCGCAGTGGGCCGATCTGCACGATGCCCGGCGCATCGCGGAAGCCGTCGTAGAGCCACGACAGGGCCGAGTTGTCGAGGATGAGAGCCAGCGCCGCCGCCGCCATCAGCACGAGCCCGCCTGACATTTCATGCGCCAGGAAGTCGGACAGGCGCTGGCCGAGGCGAGTGCCCTGGCTCTTCGGCAATGCGAACGGCTTGCGGGTCATCTTGTGCCGGTCTCCCATAGAGCGGTGTTAACCAAGGCGCGCGCGCCCGAGGTTTGCGTCCCTGTTACCAAGTCGCAGCCGGGCGTTACCAGAAAGATCGTGACGGAGGCGCGGCAATCATGTGCCGTTCATGTGGCGGCGGTGACATTAGCCAAAGCAAAATAAGTTATCCCCGTGATCCGCAGCCGTGAGAGACTGCGGGATGGCTTGCTGGCCCTGGGCTTTTGCCCTAGGCCCGGTTGGTAGACGTATCTGAGCTTGTTTGCCGTGGGCGGACGGGCTCGGATAAGGTGAATGACCGGATCGGCTTGGAGCAGACGATGAATAGGTTGCTGGACCTCGAGACGGCACGCTGGGGCCGCCTGCTGCGTTCCCTGGCGCTCGGCATCGCTCTGGCCGGGGCCGGTCTCGCACCTGCAGCTTTCGCCCAGAGTTCCGAAGGCAATGAAAGCTCCGAGGCCGTCGAGGAGACGGACCAGAGCCAGGACAGCCAGGACGTCGAAAACACCGAAGTCACGACAGAGGCCGAGGTTACCCAGGACACCGAGGCGACGGCCAACAAATCCAAATCCCTCCTCGATCCAGGTCAGGTCGTCGTCACGGGTTTCTCGGGCTCGCTGCTCTCCGACAGCGAAGCGGCGGCCGGCAACGATGCCACCAAGGTCGACGAGACGTTCGTCAACGTCGATGGCGCGGTCGCCCGCATCGTCGATATCTCGGGCGTGTCTCCGGGCAACACGGTCGCCGGCAACCGGGCGGCCGAGGCCTTCGAAATCACCGCTCGCGACATCGGCCAGGTCTTCGGCATCGCGCTCGATCGCGGCACCAACCCCGATACGGCCAAGCCCGCGCCCAACATCTATCTCTCGGCCACATCCGCCTATGGCCTGCACGCCGTCGTGCCCGATCGCGATGGCGACGGCTGGCCCAAGCGCGTCACTACCGGCGACCCGGAAGCGGATTGGATGGAAGGCCTGTTCGGCACCGACAAGGGCGGCGGCCCCGGCACCATCTGGAAGATCGACGGCGTCACCGGCGAGGTCACGAAGTTCGCCGACATCACGGACAAAGGCGAAGCCAACAGCGGCGCCTCCCTGGGCAATCTCTCCTACGATATCGAGCACGATCTCCTGTACGTCTCCGACCTGGAGACCGGCCACATCTACCGCCTCAACATGCAGGGCGAGGTGCTCGACCGCTTCGATCACGGCGTCGAAGGCCGCGAGGCGGAAGGGCTGCCCGCCTTCGAGGACGATCCGAGCGACCGGGCGGATATCACTTCCCCGCAGTTCAAGTCGGACGACCCGGCGACCTGGGGCTATGCCCAGCCCTCGCGGCGCGTCTGGGGCCTGAAAGTCTATGCCGGCCGGCTCTACTATGCAGTCGCCGAAGGTCCCGAAATCTGGTCGATCGCGCTCGGCGCCGAGGGCGAGTTCGACGGCGCGCGCCGCGAGATCGGGCTTCCCGCCGATATCGAGCCCTACGAGATCGCCGACGTCTCCTTCACCTCCGACGGCATCATGATCCTGGCCCAGCGTCCGCCGGTGACGGGCGCTTACGACTACGTGACGGCGGTGGCGACCGGTCCCGCTCGCGTCATGCGTTACAAGCCCGGCCCCTCCGATACGGAGCGCTGGGTCGAGGTGCCGGAAGAGTATTCCATCGGCGAGCGCGGCGAATACCGCAACACCTCGGGCGGCGTGGCTTTGGGCTACGCCTTCAAGGCGGAGGGTGGCCTCGACTATGGGCGCTGCGAACAGACACTGTGGACGACGGGCGAGAGCTTGCTGCAGGAGCAGACGCGCGCCATCAAGGTCGAGAAGGTTCCGGGCTTTGCCACGAGCGCCATCGACGGCCTGCAGGGCAACTCCATCGATGGGGTCCGCGAGGGCGATTCCGCGCCGCCGGAGGATTCACGCTACGTCGATTACGACGGCGCCTATGTCGACAACGGCAGCCGCGGGCATCTGGGCGACGTGGAAATTCCCTATCACTGCGCCGGTGATGCGGCTGACGCCGGGGAGACCTGGACGCCGGAATACGAGGTCGCCTGGTGGAGTGGCGACTACGCCTCCGATGGCGGCGTCTATCAGGATCTCGACATCTCCGTGACGAAACGCGCCGTCGGCACTTGCAAGCCTGGCGGCATCTGCCGCTGGGAGGTCACCTTCGCCAACGAAGGCGAGACGGTCTATTACGGCCCGGCGGTGCTGACCGACACGCTGTCGACCGAAGCCATGGCGCTCGTCAGCGCCGGGCCCGCGCCCTGGGGCTGCGCGCAATATGGCGCCTCCCTCAACTGTCATCGCCCGGCCGTCTACCTCAAGCCCGGACGGCATCTGACGCTCTCGGTCTCCTTCCGGCTGTCGTCGAGCTACGATAAGCCGACGATCCGCAATTGCGCCAAGACCAATTGGCTCGCCGGCGATAACGGAAAAGACGCCGTGCGCGCCGTGCAGATGGAGCTGGCGCTGCGCGGCTACTACTCGGGCGAGGTCGACGGCGTCGCCGGCCCGCAGACGGTCGATGCCGTCGAGACTTTCGAGGCCGATGCCGGCATGAACCCGACCGGCGAGGTCACCAAGGAACTCGTCATCGCGCTGTTCGGCCGCGGCGGCTATCGCGGCGGCGACGCCAATCCGGACAACGACGAAGGCTGCGCCGAGCACGCGGTCGACGGCGCCTACAAGCCCAAGAAGCTCTACGAGCCCAAGCTGGTCGCCTCGGCGGCCTACATCCCGCCGGTCTACTACCCCAAGAGCTTCGTCTGCGAGCCCGGCTACTCCAAGCGCGGCAGCGATTGCGTCCGCATCTGCCCGCCCGGCACCTGGCGCTCGGGCAACCGCTGCATCTACGACGCGCCCGAGGTCGATGTCATCGTCTGCCATGGCGGCCGCGTGCCGACCTCGGACGGTGATTGCGCCTGCCCTGCCGGCATGAGCGAAGTCTATACCGGTTACCGCACGCGCTGCGTGTGGCCCGAGCGCATCCGCTGCTACGGCGGCCGCGTCATCGACGGCGACTGCTTCTGCCCGAACGGTACGGAAGCCTCCAAGACCGGCCGGCGCTCCTATGTCTGCTTGGCCGTCCGCGATATCACCTGCATCGACGGCGCCTGGCGGAACGGGCGCTGCGACTGCTCGCTCAACCGCTATCTCGTCAAGCTCGACTCCAGCACCTACCAGTGCGTCCGCCGCTCGAATGAGCCGACCTGCTACGGCGGCTACGCCGATGACCGCCGCTGCTACTGCCCGGATCGCACCGATCCCGTGCGGCTCGCCCCCGGCGTCTTTCAGTGCGCCCGCAAGGACACCGACCGGATCACCTGCATCGGCGGGTACGCAAGTGGTGGCGAGTGCATCTGCAATCGAGATTACTATCATCCCGTGCGGTTGAGCCGGAAAGTCTACGAGTGCCGGCGCCAGGGCGGGCACGGCGACGACCTCACCTGCATCAACGGCCGCAGCCGCGATGGCGCCTGCTATTGCCGCGGCGACGACAAGCTCGTGAAGGTTTCCTCCCGCATCTACCGCTGCGAAGGCGGTGGCGGTGGCGGCGGAGTCGTGTGCCGGGGCGGCGATGTCGTCTCGGGCCGTTGCGTGTGTCCGAGTGGCACCAGGCGCTCGGCGATCGGCGACAACGCCTATCAATGCACCAAGACGGGCGGCGGCACGAATGTCACCTGCCTCGGCGGCCAGGCTTCGGGGAACAAGTGCGCCTGCCCGGCCGATTCTGTCGCGGTCAAATATGGGCAGAACGCCTATCGCTGTAAGCTGCGCCAAACGGGCGGCCAGGACATCGTCTGCAAGGGCGGCACCTTCAACGGCAGCCGCTGCAGCTGCCCGCAAGGCAGCCGCGCGGTCATGGTCTCGCGGACCTACTACCGCTGCGTGACGCGCGAGGGCAACGACGTCGGTGGCTCCAACACGGGCGGCTCGACGAGCGGTGGTACCACGACGCGGATCGGTTGCGCCGGTGGCGACGTCAACGGCAATACCTGCGTCTGTCCGCAAGGGACGACGCGCCAGAAGCTCGCGGCGAACCGGTTCCGTTGCGTGCCGAAAGCGGGCGATGGCGGCGGCACGACGACGCGCATCACCTGCGCCGGTGGCAAGCTCGATGGGAAGACCTGCGTCTGCCCCTCCGGCTCCAAGCGGGTGCAGACCGATACCGGGTATCGCTGCTTCGCAGCCGCCGGCGGCGCGACGCAAGGCGGCACGACGGGCGGCGGCACGTCGACGCCTCGGATCGGCTGCGCCGGCGGCGAGGTCGACGGCAATACGTGCGTCTGCCCGCCGAATACGACGCGCCAGAAGGTTGCGGCCAACCGCTTCCGCTGCGTGGCGAAGAAGGCCTCCGGCAATGACGGCGGCGCCACCCAGGCGAAGATCGTCTGCCAGGGTGGCGATGCCCAGGGCAAGCGCTGCGTCTGTCCGCAGGGCAGCCGCGCCCAGCAGACCGGCGCCAACGCCTATCGCTGCGTGACCAAGGGCGGCGACGATGCCCAGCAACAGAAGAAGGGTGACGATGCACAGCAGCAAGCGAAGAAGAAGCAGCAGCTCGAGCAGCAGCAGAAGAAAAAACAGCAGCAACAACAGCAACAGCAGCAGCAGCAAAAAAAGAAGGGCGACGAGGCCCAGCAGCAGCAAGTGAAGAAAAAGCAGCAGCAGCTGAAAGAGCTGCAGCAGCAACAACAGCAGGCCAAAAAGAAGCAGCAGCAGCTTCAGAAGCAACAACAGCAGCAGAAAAAGAAGCAACAGCAACAGCAGGACGGCCAGCAGCAGGGCGGCAACCAGCAGCAAAAGAAGAAAAAGAACAATCAGCAGGGCGGCGGCGGTGGTGGCGTCCAGTGCATCGGCGGTAAGCCGGCGGGCAACCGCTGTGTCTGCCCGCAAGGCCAGCGCGCCGTGCCGGCCGGTCCCAAGGTCTTCGCCTGCCAGCCCAAGGGCGGGTGAGGCAGGGCCGGTCTCGGGAGGTCCGGTCGCGAGGGCGCCCGAGGTGGCACGCTTTGGGCTTGGCCGCCCCTGGAAGAGACGGTGACCACTGATCGTGCCACCGCGTCACACGGCGGCTGGACCAGGCTGTCCGCCCGGCCTATAGGGGTCGCACCATCCCACTGCGTCTCATCGAGGTGCCGCCGTGCACGACATCCGTTTCATCCGCGACAATCCGGACGCCTTTGATCAGGGCTTGAAACGCCGCGGCCTGCCCGCCATGTCGGCCGAGATCCTCAAGCGCGACGAGGCCCGGCGGGCGCATCTGACGAAGTTGCATGAGGCCCAGAGCCGCCGCAACGCCGCGTCAAAGGAGATCGGCCGGGCCAAGGGCGCCAAGGACGAGGCGACGGCGAACAAGCTCATGCAGGAGGTGGCCGAGCTCAAGACCCTCATCCAGGAGGGCGAGGCGGCCGAGCGCGGCCACGACCGCGCCGTCACCGAGCTGCTGGAGGCGATCCCCAATTTGCCCCGCGCGGAAGTGCCGGACGGCAAGGAGTCCGAGGACAATAAAGAGGTCCGCCGCGTCGGTACGCCGGGTCAATTCAACTTCGCGCCCAAGCAGCATTTCGAGATCGGCGAGGCCCTGGGCCTCATGGATTTCGAGACGGCGGCGAAGATTTCCGGCGCCCGCTTCGTCGTGCTGAAGGGCCAGCTCGCAAAGCTCGAGCGGGCAATCGCGCAGTTCATGCTCGACATCCACACCGCGCCGGCCAACGGTCAGATCGGCGGCTATACCGAGCATCAGGTGCCGTATCTGGTGAAGTCCGCAAGCGTGTACGGCACCGGAAGTTTGCCAAAGTTCGAAGATGATCTGTTTGCAGCAACGAATTCCGCAGCTGTTCGGCTGGCAGCTCGAGCGCACTTAGAATCGAGCCTTCCTCAGCTTCTGCACATGATAAAATCAAACGAGAAGTTGTTCGCACCTGAAGAGGAGCTTCAGGTGTTCCTTGGTCAAACATTCACGACCATGTTCGAGCAGTTCGCAGAGGACGAGGCTATATCGGCTTCTCGACGTTGGCTCATCCCCACCGCCGAGGTGCCCCTCACCAACTTCGTCCGCGAGCAAATCGTCGCCGAGGCCGATCTGCCGATGCGCTTGACCGCCTGGACGCCCTGCTTCCGCTCGGAAGCAGGCTCCGCCGGCCGGGACGTGCGCGGCATGATCCGCCAGCACCAGTTCTCCAAGGTCGAGCTCGTCTCGATCACCACGCCCGAGCAGAGCCTCGACGAGCATGAGCGCATGACGGCGTCGGCGGAAGAAGTGCTGAAGCGTCTCGGGCTCCCCTATCGCGTCATGCTGCTGTGCACCGGCGACATGGGCTTCGCCTCGCAGAAAACTTACGACATCGAGGTCTGGCTGCCCGGGCAGAACGCCTATCGGGAAATCTCATCCTGCTCGGTCTGCGGCGATTTCCAGGCGCGGCGCATGAACGCGCGCTACCGCCCGAAAGTGGGCAAGGAGACGCGCTACGTGCATACGCTCAACGGCTCGGGGTTAGCCGTTGGCCGCACCCTCATCGCTATTCTGGAAAATTACCAGAACGCCGACGGCACTGTCACAATCCCACAGGCACTGACGCCCTATATGGGCGGCCTGACACAGATCGGCGGGTGAGTACCGGTGGGAACCCACCGCCTGACGCTCGCCGGTGAATGCCACCCCCCACCCAGTCCCTCCCCACGTCGTGCCGGAGGCGCGCCTTCGGCGCGACGGGGAGGGGATGTTGGGGTTGGACCGAGCGGAGAATTGGCTGCTTCGGTTGAGCGTTGGTCAGCGCTTGCTACTGCGGCGGGTTTGATCTGGATGGCTGCGGCGATTCGGTTTGGTTTGACGACCGGCAGTGCAGCACCTGGCTCCACTTTCGGGCCAGGGACGCACGGCGTTTGCTCCCCCTCCCCCTTGTGGGGAGGGCCGGGGTGGGGGGTGCGAGGTGCGGCAACGCCTGGTATCTCGGAGTTCCAGCACTCACGCGCGAAATTGAGCGAGGCCCCATGCGTATTCTCCTGACCAACGACGACGGCATCGATGCGGCCGGCTTGCATGCGCTGCGCGAGATCGCGGGCAAGCTCTCGGACGATGTCTGGGTCGTGGCACCCGAGACGAACCAGTCCGGCAAGGGACATT
Source organism: Hyphomicrobiaceae bacterium (assembly GCA_031403155.1). Classification (GTDB taxonomy): domain Bacteria; phylum Pseudomonadota; class Alphaproteobacteria; order Rhizobiales; family Hyphomicrobiaceae; genus JANNSX01. Next base: position 2,293 of record JANNSX010000129.1, on the reverse strand, counting down.
CGCTGTCGCTGCACGAGCCGTTGCGCCTTCGCAAGCTCGCGGAAAAAGCCTTCGCAGTGCGCGGCACGCCGACCGACAGCGTCATCATGGCGGTCAGGCACGTGCTCGAGGGGAAGCTGCCGGATCTCGTGCTCTCCGGCATCAACCGCGGCGCCAACATGGCCGAGGACATGACCTATTCCGGCACCATCGCCGGCGCCTTCGAGGGAACCCTCGTCGGTTGCCGCTCGATGGCGCTGTCGCAATCCTTCGGCTCGGAGAGCAAGACGCCCCGCTGGGAGACGGCGATCGCGCACGGGCCCGATCTGATCAGGAAGCTCCTCTCGTTCGAGTGGGAAGAGGGCACACTCATGAACATCAATTTTCCCGACCGTGCGCCGGACAAGGTCGAGGGCATCCGCGTCACGCGCCAGGGCCGCCGCGATCCGGGGCTGCTGGGCATCGATGCGCGCCACGACACCTGGGGGGATGAATATTTCTGGCTCGCCTACACGCGCCGCCGCTCGGCCGCGACCCCTGGCACGGATCTCGAAGCGATCTACTCGGGCGCCATTTCGGTGACGCCGCTCCATCTCGATTTGACGCACGATCCGATGCGCGAGCGGCTGGGCAAGCTCTTTGGGCCGTAGGGCGCAATAGGCCTCTTCAGGCCGTATTGCGCCAGCCGTGGGCACAGCGCGCGCTCTGATGCCGGCTCCGGCGACGATCGTCGAACCCGTGGCGGCGCGATACGGCCCCGAAGGTGGGGCCTATTGCGCCCTACGGCCGTCAGCCGGTCAACCGGATAGGGTATCAAAACCACAGCCCCGTCAGCCGGTAGCGCGGTCTGAGCGAACTCGGACCCCGGCCGACCATCGTCACCATCGGCTGCTCCTTGACGGCGATGGGAGAATTTTGCGGCATGGCCTCGATGCGCTCCAGACGCGCAAGCCTGGCCGCGGTCGGCGGATGGGTGCGCAGGAGCGAGGGCACGGGAATACGCCGGCTCGGCAGGATCAGGTCCTCGAGCATGCCGCCCTGATGGCGGTCCACCTTGCGGAGCGCGGCGGCGACGGCTCTTGGATCGCCCGTCAGTCGCACCGCATCGAGATCGGCATCGAACTCACGCCGCCGCGACAGCGCCAGCTGCAACATATTGCCGAGGGCGGGGGTCACGAACAGGATGGCGATGGCGAGCCAGGGCATGCGCGTCTCGCCCATGAGATAGCCGGGAAGCTTGACTGCCAGAAGCACGATCGCCGCGATCCACATGATCTGCGTGACGCGCGTCATGACGTCGGCGCGCGACATGACGCGCAGATCGTCGTTGCGGATGTGGCTGATCTCGTGCGCCAGGATGGCGCCGGTCTCGGTGAGGTCGAGCTTGCGCAGTAAGCCCTCGGTCAGCGCGATGGCCGCATGCTGGGGCCGGCCAGCGGCAAAGGCGTTCACGGTGAGACTGGGAATGACATAGAGCTTGGGTGTCGTGGCGAGGCCGGCGCGCTGGGCCAATGCATCGGCCATCCGATAGAACTGGGCGTGGTGGCGCGGCTCCATCGGCTCGGCGCGATAGAGGCGCATCGTGGTTTCAGGCGGCAATAGCGGTGCAACAGCCGCGAGCGAGGCTGTCATCACGAGCGCGAAGGCGAGGCCCGCCCAGGACCAGATGAGAAAGCTTGCGATCGCAAAGAGCGCGCCGACGAGGCCGATCAAGGCGGTGTCGGCGTTGCCGAGACTGCGCATGGAGCCGAGCAGGCGCCGCGGATCGAAGGCCCGCTTGGGGGCGGCTGCCTCCGGCACCATCGCCGGGAGAGGAACATCCAAAACGGGCCTCTCGCCGGTTTCGTCTGGCATCTTGAAGTAGCGCCGCGCCATCGCCGGCCCCCCGGACGGTTTACCGGGCTCCAGCGAGCCGGCTTCAGCTCCCTCTGTCTTGGTCGCCAATCGCGCCCTTTCCGTGGCGGCCGTGCGCTGGTCTTGAGCGCGGTCTTAACGCGCGCCGCTTCCCATCCCGTTCTTCGCCGGGACAGGCTTTTTCCGGAAGCACTCTAAAATCTCTTCGTAATCCTCTCGTCCGCCACCGCATCTTCCGCTGGCGCCAGGGCGATCACGGTGGGCACGATGTCCTCGGCCCTGGCCACCACGCGGAACCGCACCTCGAGGCCGGCGCGAATGAAGGCCTCGTCGCGCATGTGCTCGATGAGGGTGAGGAAGGGCTGCCAAAATCCGTTAATGTCGGCGAGCACGATCGGTTTCCTGTGCTGGCCGAGCTGCGACCAGGTGAGCTGCTCGACCAGCTCCTCCAGCGTGCCGA
>JANNSX010000128.1:0-7866 GCA_031403155.1 Hyphomicrobiaceae bacterium | reverse complement strand
CCCAACTTCACGGCGAGACGGGCCGACCTTCTACTTTTCGATACGTCATACCCCCTCTCCCGCCTGACGGCACCCTCTCCCCTTGGGAGAGGGCGATTGAGCCGGTACACCTCGAGTTGCCGCCTGCTGGTGTGGCGTCGCGCCATAGTTGGCCAGTATCGCTGCACGGTCGGAGTCAACTATGGCGCGATGAACGCCACACGAAGCTCATGATAGTGCTAGTCGCCCTCATGTCGCGCCAAAATCGGACGGACGCCCGGCGAGCATGCGATTTTGGCGCGACGGGCCACTCGTGTGGCGTCGCGCCAAAGTTGACCAATAGCGCTGCACGGTCGGAGTCAACTATGGCGCGATGAACGCCACACGAAGCTCATGATATTGCTCGTGGCCCTCATGTCGCGCCAAAATCGGACGGACGCCCAGCGAGCATGCGATTTTGGCGCGACGGGCCACTCGTGTCACAGCATCGTGTGGTTTTTGCCGCAATTGACCCCTAGGCACGCCGCATTGGCATGCCCATTTGGCGAAGAACGGCACCTCAGATTGCCAGGGAGGCGGACATGACGAAACGGTGGTCTCCGTCGTTGAGCAGGGCCTTGCAGGTGGGTGTCGCCGCACTGATCGCGGCCGTCCTGGCGGCTTGGCCCATGGGGTCGGCTCAGGCGATGTTGCTGCCCGAGGACATCGCCAACGTTCGCGCTCCCATCAAGATCAGTCTGTCTCTCCCCACTGGTGGTCCCTTGACGCGCGCCGGACATCTTGCCGATCGCAAGGCCAAGTCCTATCTGGTGAAAGCCTCCGCGAGCCGCAAAATTGCGGCACCGCGGGATCTGGCGCCGAGCCCGTCCGGCCAACTCGCCTGGATTGCGATGTTGCTGGCATCGGTGTGCGGTGCGATCATGGTATTGGGACGGCGGCTCCCGGTTGAGCTGACCGTTGGCGGCAAGGGATCGAGAAGGAGAGCCTGACATGCGGGTCGGCCTTGGGCTAGAGCACTTGTCCTTCCAAGTGGAACCGGTTGGTCGAAGTCAAGTGCTCAATACCAACAACCTAGAGCGCCGATCTCATTCCATCAGATCGATTAGCGCTCTAGTGCTCGTTGCGGGCGTCGTTGCTGGGACTTGGCTATGCTCGGGTCCTTGGATGCAGCAGGCCGAGATGGGTCTGCGGCAGCTCGTGTCGGGCACGATAGGCGGGACCGGCTTGCGTGTGGATGCTGATCGCATGCACGCCAACTGGCGCGATCCCAATGGCGGCAAGACCGAGCCATCGATCGCCATGTCCGAGAGCGATTGGCTGAAGCTCGCCGACGATATGGCCCCCGTGAGCTATCTGCCGGCGCCCGTCGTGCCGCAAGCCCCTGTTCACAACGAGCAGCAGCCGCTATAACTGGCTAAATCCCGTATTCGCTTTGCCAGGTATCCGGCAGCTTTCCAACGCGTTCGCCCACGCCGATAGCGATGCTGCGTGTCGCGACCTGCAAATGTTTGCGCAACCCATCGGGAAGCGCCACGTCCTGGGATTTGTTGTGCTTCTCGTCGAGCCCCTTGAAGGCGCTCGCGGTAAAGCCGGCGCCGATGAAGGCAGCGACCTGCTCAATGGCGGCGAGCCGGTCGGCGTGAATCTCCTCGTAGAACATCGTCGAGATCTGCGATTGTGGAAACACGTGCGCGAGGTCGTCGAGGGTCTTGGGAAAGTCGCCCAGCGCACGCATGCGATCCCCGGCGAGGATCGACCGCATTTCGCTTTCGCCGAGCTTGCGCGCATCGAGGCGGCGGACGCGGGCCTGATGCAGGAGTTGCGACCAGGCCTGGCGCACCGGATTGCGCATGATGAAGATCACGCGGGCAGATGGTGCGAGCCGCCGGATGTGCTCGAAGCCCTCGACGCCGAGGATCGCATACTCGGGCGTCGCCTCGCCGGCAAAGCGGCGGCCGAGCCGGTCGGCGAACAGGGACCGATACCAGGCATCGTCGATCGGATCGGCCATGTAGCGCGTGTACCAGCCGTTCTGGGCCTTGAGCTCGGAGAGGCGGCCCCATTGGGTGAGTAGTCGCTGGTAATGTTTCCGGAGCCGCGAGCGGCGCTTTTTGTCCGCGAGGTGTTGGGTCAGGCCGCGCACATGGTCGAAGTAATGGATCTCCTTCACGGGTGTGAAGAAAACGTCCGGGTGGCGGGCGAGCACGCGGCCGAGCCAAGTCGTGCCGGCCTTCTGGGCGCCGACGCAGACGAAATAGTCCCGGATCTCTGTTTCGCTTGAGGCGGTCACCACCTCGGGCCTCCGATAACTTCGCTCAACGGTCTGTCTCTTCCTGCCCAAGGGCGGGGACAAGGCCTCATAAGGCCACACGGGGCCTGTGGCCGGGCTGGCACGCCAACAGCACCTTCGGCGCGATTTCGAGGTCTACCCAGGTGCGGCGGTCACGCCGAGGCGCTACAACCCGGCAAAAACCTGCTAGAGCACTTTCCGACCAAGTGGATACCGGTTGGTCGAAAGAAAGTGCTCAAAACCAACAACCTAGAGCGCCGATCTGATTCCGTCAGATCGGCGCGCTAGGACCTGGGGAGGCAAATCATGCGGCTCAACCCGCCGACCATCTTCATCTTCGTGATTTCGGTGCTGCTCGTCGGCCTGGGCATCCTGAGCCGGCTCGGCATCGCACCCATCCCGGAATACATGCCGCACCAGGAGTTCTGGCTGGCTGTCATCGGTTACCTGTTGTTAATGCTCGGGAATCTCGTTCGGGGGCTCTGACGGGACCGCTGTACCGGAACCGCACCGGCCGGCGTCAATCGAAAAAGAACCCGTGCAGCGGCGATGGGCCGTCCAGCAGGTCGATGCCCATGGCGGACTTCGTGACGTAGAGCGACGAAACCAGCAGAATCAGACCAAATCCGCCAAGGCTGGCAAGCACGAAGCGATAGGCGAGGTCGTCGATCAGGGCCGTGATGGGGCGGGTATCGGTGTCGCGCATGCCCGTTGGAATGCAAGCTTCATGCCTCAATCCGGTAGGGCCGGCCCTACATAACTGGCCCGACGGAGGGCTTGCCAAGGATCGGCGGCGGCGCGAGCTTGGGGGCCTGCCCTCACCAGACCCGCTGGAGTCCGCCCATGCCCACCACACCGACCTTTAACCCGCCAAACCACCCCTTCTGCGGCGCCACCCACGCCAAGGACCTTAAGAAGCTCGACGCGGATGCCGCGGTCTTCGCCGCGCCTCACGGGACCTCCTACCGTGGCAATGACGGTCGCGTCTTCGAGGGGACGGCCAAGGCGTTGAGGCAGGCGTTGCTGCTCGAGAGCAACTGGCTCGACCACTACGACTTCGATCTGGAAGACACGCTCTATCCCGAGGGCTCCAATTTCCGCTTGGCCGATCTCGGCGACCTCAACACCCATCCCGACGACGGCCCCGGCAACCGCAGCCTCATCGAAGCGACCACCCGCGCAATTCTCGAGCGCGATGCCATGCCGGTCATGATCGGGGGCGACGACTCCGTGCCGATCCCATTCATCAAGGCTTTCGAAAACCACGGCCCCATCACCATCGTGCAGGTCGATGCCCATATCGACTGGCGGCAGAAGCGGCACGACGAGCCGATGGGCCTTTCCTCCACCATGCGCCGCGCTTCCGAGATGAAGCATGTCGAGAAGATCATCCAGGTCGGCATGCGCTCCGTGGGAAGCGCGCGCACGAAAGAGGTGAAGGCGGCGAAGGATTGGGGCGTCGAGATCGTCACCGCCCGCCGTGTGCATGAGGAGGGGGTCGCTGCGGTTTTGAAGCACGTGCCCAAGGGCTCGAAGGTGCTCTTCACGATCGATTGCGACAGCCTCGATGTGTCGATCATGCCGGCCGTGCTGGCGCCGACACCGGGCGGGCTCACCTATCTGGGAGTCATTTCGCTGCTCGAGGGCATCGCCAGGAAGGCGACGCTCGCCGGTTTCGACATGATCGAGTTCGTGCCCGAGCGCGATCCGGCGAAGACGGCGGCGTATGTGGCCGGGCGGATTGTGCGCTTCGCCATCGCGCAGATGATCAGGCAGGGGTAGGGGCGATCTTTAAGTCGCAGCGTTGGTCGCGGAGCTGTGGCGACCGGCGCCCCTACAAGATCCGATAGAACCTTGCCGCCGTGCCGCCCATGATCTCGTCCTTGCTGGCGACGCCCGCAAGGATCGCCTCGCTCGCCGCCCACCATCGATCGTAGCCGCCGGCCAGATCGACGACCGGCCAGTCGGAGCCCCACATGACGCGGCTCGGCCCGAACACGGCGATGATGTGCTCGGCGTAGGGGCGCAGCGTTTCAACCGTCCAATCGGGCTTGGCTTCGGTCGCAAGGCCCGAGAGCTTGCAGACCGTCGTCGTCTCCCTGGCCAGCCGCTCCATGTCGCGCGCCCAATCGTCGAAGGCGTCGTCGCGGATTTTCGGCTTCAGGCAATGATCGATGACAACCCGCATGCCGGGATAGCGGTCGATCAGCCGCCGGAAGCGATCGGCATGAATGGGAAAACCGAGCGCATCGAAGGTGAGATCGAGATCGACGAGCGCCTGAAAACCCCACTGCACGTCGGCGCGAAACATCCAGTCGGGGTCGGGAATGTCCTGGATCATCGGCCGGACACCGGCGAACTTCCGATGCTTCGCAAAGCGCTCCAGATGCCGGCGCTGCGAGGGTTGCTCGAAGTCGACCCAGCCCACCACCTTGGCGATGAAGTCCGTCGCGTCGGCGAGGCCAAGCATGTACTCGGTTTCGTCCACCGTTGCCGCCGCCTGCACGAGCACGGTCTTGTCGATGCCGTGACGCTTCAGGATCGGCCGCATGTCGTCCGGCACCACGTCGCGGCGGATCGGCGCGAGCGCTGGTCCCTCACCCATCCAAAGATAGTCGCCGCGGGAAAGCGACCAGAAGTGCTGATGGGCATCGATGCGCATGGCTTAAGCCTCCACCGGCGCATCCGTGCGCATCAATCCTTCGCGCTCAAGGTCCGCCCAGAGCGCCGGCGGAATTGTTGCCGCGAGCGTCCGCATGTTGCGCAAGATTTCCTCAGGTTTCGCCGCGCCCGGAATGACCGACACGACGGCCGGATGCATGAGCGGAAAGCGTAGCGCGGCCTCGACGAGCTTGACGCCATGTCGCTCACAGACCGCTTCGAGCCGTGCCACGCGATCGAGGATCGGCTGGGGCGCCGGATCGTAATTGTACCAGGCGCCGGGCTTGGCGCCGGAGGCGAGGATGCCTGAGTTATAAGCGCCGCCGATGACGATGCCGATGCCGCGTTTCTCGGCCAGCGGCAGGAAGCTCGTCAGCGCCTCCTGCTCGAGCAGCGTGTAGCGGCCAGCCAACAGAAACAGATCGAAGTCGCCCCGCTCGGCAAGGATCTGGCAGGCCTCCCATTCGTTGACGCCGGCGCCGAAGGCCTTGATGACCTTCTCGTTGCGGAGCCGCTCGAGCGCGCGATAGCCGCTCCCCATCAGCGTCTCGATATGCGCATCGCGAACGGCGGCCGACTTGTGATTGAAGACGTCGATGTCGTGGACGAGCAGCATCTCGACCGAGTCGAGGCCCAAACGTTCGAGGCTGTCCTCGAGCGAGCGCAGGATGCCGTCATGCGTGTAGTCGTAGAGCTCTCTTCGCGAGGGCGTATCGAAGAACTTGCCGATGCCTGTGCGCTCGCCGGGCGCGCAGGGCATGAGCCGCCGTCCGACCTTCGTCGAGACGCTGTAGGCCTCGCGCGGCTTGCCACGGAAGAAGTGGTTGAGCCGCGTCTCCGAGAGGCCGAGGCCGTAGAGGGGGGCGGTGTCATAGTACCGGATGCCGGCATTCCAAGCCGCATCGAGCGTGGCTTGCGCCTCATCTTCCGAGAGCGCCCGATACAGATTACCGAGCGGCGCCGAGCCGAATCCGAGCTCCGTGAAGGTGAGATGGGCGCCCGAGGGGGCTTTGAAGGGAATGGCACGCATGTGGCTGAAGTATCCAAAGCTTAGGATTGCCGGCCAGGACATGCTACTGGACAGCATCCGAAACGCAATCCGCGATGCATCATCATGACCACAGAAAAATCCCCCCGCACCCTCCGCCTCAGCGCCGCCGACAATGTGGTCGTCGCGGTCGATCTCATCGAGCCGGGGGCCATCGCGGCCGGCGTGACGGCGACGACCAAAGTTCCGCGCGGGCACAAGCTGGCGGTGGCAAAGATCGCCACGGGCGCGCCGGTAATGAAATACGGGCAGATCATGGGCTTCGCCACCGCCGACATCGCACCGGGCGAGCACGTCCATTCTCACAATTGCGGTTTCGCCACCTTCGAGCGCGACTATGCCTTCGCTCAGGATGCCAAGGATGAAGGCGTGTTGCCGGTGGAAGCTCAGGCGACGTTCCAGGGTTTCCGCCGCGCCAACGGCCGCGCGGCCACGCGCAACTACATCGGCATTCTCACCAGTGTGAATTGCTCGGCCTCCGTCGCGCGTTTCATCGCCGCCGAGGTCGAGAGGCTTCGCCTGCTTGACGGTCACCCCGAAATCGACGGTGTCATCCCGCTCGTGCATGGCACGGGTTGCGGCATCGATTCCAACGGCGAGACCTTCGAGGTTTTGAAGCGCACCACCTGGGGCTATGCGTGCAATCCGAACATGGCGGGCGTGCTGGTCGTGGGCTTGGGCTGCGAAGGCTTCCAGATCGCACGCATGAAGGAAGCCTATTCGATCGTCGAGAGCGATACGTTTCGCACGATGACCATCCAGGAGGTTGGCGGTACCAAGAAGACGGTCGCCGCCGGTGTCGAGGCGGTGAAGGCCATGCTGCCGATCGCCGCCAAGGCGCGACGCGAGACCATCCCTGCTTCCGAGCTGATGCTGGCGCTGCAATGCGGTGGTTCCGATGGCTATTCGGGTATCACCGCCAATGCGGCACTGGGTGCGGCGACCGATCTCCTGGTCAAGCACGGCGGGACTGCAGTGCTTTCCGAAACGCCAGAGATTTATGGCGCCGAGCATTTGCTCACGCGCCGCGCCCGCACGCGGGAGGTCGGCGAGAAGCTGGTGGACGTCATCCGCTGGTGGGAGGACTACACCGCGCGCAACAAGATGAGCATGGACAACAACCCCTCGCCCGGCAACAAGGCGGGCGGGCTCACCACCATTCTCGAGAAGTCGCTCGGCGCGGCGGTGAAGGGCGGCACGACGACGCTCGAAGCCGTCTATCGCTATGCCGAGCCGATCAAGTCGAAGGGCTTCGTGTATATGGACACGCCCGGCTACGATCCGGTCTCCGCGACCGGGCAGGTGGCCGGCGGCTGCAACGTGCTCTGCTTCACGACGGGTCGCGGTTCCGCCTACGGCTGCAAGCCGACGCCCTCCATCAAGCTCGCGACGAACTCCGAGATCTACCGCCGCATGCTCGACGATATGGATTTGAACTGCGGCGACGTGCTGGACGGAGTGACGATCGAGGCCAAGGGCGCCGAGATTTTCGACCTCATCCTGAAAGTCGCCTCCGGCGAGCGCTCGAAATCGGAAGAGCTCGGCTACGGCGGCGCGGAATATGTGCCCTGGCAGATCGGCGCGACGATGTAAGGTCAGGTGGGCTCCGATGGCGGCGCCAGGTCAGTCCCGGTAGACCTCCAACCGTCATGTATGGACGGCCCCCGGATAGCAAGAGTTCTGATGGTGATTTGACGGCACCGGATTTAGGAGCGGTCATGTATACGGCCTGTTGATGCGGCGCGGATGGCCGCTGGCCCTGATGAAGTTCGCAAGAGGCCTGGTCTCCAATCATCCTCACGGGCTCGACAGCCCAATGACGGAACGGAGTGTCCTGGCCCCGGTCACTTCGACCGTTCGTAATCACACCATCTTGGCTCTTGCCCTG
>JANNSX010000127.1:0-24837 GCA_031403155.1 Hyphomicrobiaceae bacterium | reverse complement strand
GCCCCGCCCCGCCACTGACCGCTCGATGATCGAAACACCGCCGAGGCGCCAGCCCAGGCCCAGCCAGCCTTGGTCGCGGCTGTTGACCTGCAGACCGCGGTTGGAGTCATAGCTCAGCGAAATCTTCGGCTCGAGCCCTCGGAAGCCCGGAACCTCGATCGGCACGTCGTAGCTGAAGCTGCCGGTGAACGGCGCCGAGGGCGCTGCCGGTTCAAGGCTCTGGAGAACGGGTGAGGTTTGGGCTTGAACCGGCCCAGTTATGGATTGGGCTCCGGCGAGCAGTCCACCGATGACCGCAATCGACCGCACAAACGAAGACGCGCGCAGAACTCTGCTACCCCACTGCATGGTGCCCTCACAACGCAACGAACAGCCGTCTGAGAATTATGGTTAACGCCGGCATACAATAGACGTCAATCTACTTTCTGCTTTGCAACTGAGAATATTTGTTATGTTCCGCACCGATCGTGACCTGAAACACACAATCAACAGGACGATTGGCTCCGGCTGCCGGGATCACTTGAGGATGGCCTCCCGGCAATCATCCATTTTCTCTCGGTTTGCATCCGTGAAGTCTGTCGCCGTCGCCTGTGCGTCATCGCCAAGAATCGCCTTTCCCCACATCTTCAGAACAAATGGCCTTGATGGGCGATCGACAAGCTCGATGACAGCTTCGCGTGTGAATGTCGCCCCGCTGCCACTCTGCGCCCGCGACGTGATGCGAAACACGCGCCTTGGCGAAGCCGCCAGCACGTCTTGGGGAATGATCTGACCGCTGGGCGCGCCGTCGCTGGACGCAGGGGCTTCAGAGCTTCCAGCCGCAGCACGAACCAGTATCGCCAGCAGCCGGCGATCGGCAAAGCTCTGGTCGATCCCGCTACCCCCGTGAAATACCGAGAGAAACGGACGCACTGCCCGGTAGACCTCGGGCGGCATACCGAGGACTTGCTCCAGCTCTTCTACGCTGTCAAAGGACGCATTCTTCGGTGACGCGGCGGTCTCAATGCTGTACTCGCGGCGCTCGGCGCCGTTGAGGCGCAGGAGGTCATCCTGGTCCCGGAAATCGACTACCCGATCGACCAACCGGCTGACTGTATCGGGATCGGCGCCCGCGCCGGTGAAGAGCAATCCGAGCAGACGGTCAGTCGCCGTGTTGAGGTCGACCTTGCCGGCCTCGTCCTCGACTCGGACGTCGAGCAGAATGTCCTCCATCCGGCAGCGGGCCTGCACCACAGTGATCGCCCCGCTGGCGGAAACGCTCAATTCCGCGGACTGGCGGATGCGCACGAGTTGGCGCGCGACGAGGATCACACCGCCATTGGCGACGGCCTCGGCCTCGGCCAAGGCAACCTGGTTGCGGGCAATGAGTGTTTCCGTATGAAGCCGTTTTGCAAAGCCTGCGGCCAGGAGTGCGACGATGCCCAGCGCCCAGATCACGATGATCAATGCAAAGCCACGTTCGCCGCTCAGGCCTCGCCTTTTATTGACCGCTCGCGTCGGCATAGCCGCTCCTGCCGTCTACTGAAGCAGAATGCGATCCACATTCTCCCGGAGCCCAGGACGCTTCTTCAGCCGCGTGCCCGGATTGATATTCAATTGTTTCCGGAATTCGTCAGTAACCCAGCGCGCCTCATTGGCATCGCGGACCACGTGCGGGCGAATGATAATGATCAACTCGGTTCGGCGAATTTTGTCATCCTTCTCCTTGAACAGGTTTCCAAATATTGGGATATCGCCGACGACGGGGACTTGTGTCTTTGTCAGGTTCTTGTTCTCCTGAATGAGGCCGCCCAGCGCCAAGGCCTCACCGTCGTTGACCGCGACGGTCGTCTTGATCTTCCGCTGCCGAATGGTTGGGGAGTCGATGCCCGAACTCGTCGTCTCGACGACGTCGCTGACCTCCTGCTCGATTTCGAGAACCACCCGGCCGCTGTCGCTGACGCGCGGCGTGACCGACAGGATGACACCAGTGTCTCTGAAGGAGACACTGTTGACGATCGGCGCGTCGGGATCCGTGACGCTGCGGGACGTCTGCGTGGCAATCGGCACTTGATCTCCGACCTGCAAGACAGCCGTCTTGTTGTCGAGCACCATGAGCGTCGGCGTCGAGATGACGTTGACGTCGGTCACGGAGGACAGTGCATTGAGCGCTACATTGACGTGCGGCGCCGAAAGGAAATACGAGAAGCCCGCGAACTGCGGCGCGACGATACCTGTGATCGCGTCAGTGAAGCTGACCTGGCTGTTCTTCTGCTCGAAGAACCATCTGAGGCCGAACTTCAGCTCGTCATTCAGCGACACTTCGGCAATGGTTGCTTCGAGAAGCACCTGGTTCGGCACGGCATCGATACGCTCCAGCACACGTAGAACTTTCTCGTATTGGAGCGGGCTCGCCATGATGAGGAGTGTGTTGTTGGCCTCATCAGCGACGATTTGAATTCCAGGCTCTCGAGCTTGTGTCCCTGAGCTGCTGTTTGCCGCCGTTGGGGTGTCGGCTTGTTGTTGGGCTTCCGCTGCGCCCTCCCCCGTTGCGTCCGTCAGGCCGGTGCCTTCCGCCGAGGCGATCTCCGTCGCGGCAAACTTCGGTGCGATGGCGCTCTGACCGGGCTCGACCTCTTGGATCGCCCCCTGAAACACGCCCTGCAATACCTTCGCCAGGTCGCCGGCTGGCCGGTTCTGGATGTGATAGACATAGAGTTGCGCGTCCGACCCCCCCGCCGCGTGATCGAGCCGCCGTATCCAGGTCTCGGCTCTCTTGAGGTAGGCCGGACGGGCCGTGATGACGAGGATCGAGTTGAGGCGGCGATTGGGCACAAACCGGATCACGCCCTTGCCGCCCTTCTCGTTGGCAAAGACCGTATCGAGCTCGGCGGCTATCGCCTCCGGGTCCGAGGACGTGACAGGGATGAGGCCAAAGGACATGCCTTCCATCCAATCGACATCGAAGGTCTGGATGGCCTCGTTCAGCGTCTGAAGCTCGCCCGCCGTGCCTTGCAGAATAAGCAGGTTGCGCGTCGTATCCACGCGCAGAATAGCGCCCTTGGCGGCGATCGGCTCGAGCACGCGCTGCATCTCTTGCGCCGCGACAAACCGCAATGGCACGGTCAGGACATGGGCCCCAGGCTTGGTGGCTGCCTCGGTGTCGCTGGCAAACGTTGCGCCTTGAATGCGCTCTCCAGCCGGGACAATGCGATAGTAGCCCGCATTGGCAACGATCACAGCGCCTTTCGACTGCAGGATCGATTGAAACATGTCCAGCAGTGCGGACTGGCTCATCGGGTTGGAGGTCTGGATGGTCACCGTGCCGGCGACACCTTCATCCACGAAGTAATTGAGCTTCAGAATATCCCCGAGGATGGCCTTTGCGGCCTCCGGGATGCTGACATTGACGAGGTTGAGGGTGATCGACTGATCGCCGCTCGATTCTGCCGCCCAGGGATCTTGCGGCACGCCAACGAGCGCGCCTTGTCCCGGATAGAGTTGCGTTCGCGGCGTCCAGCCGCTGTCGGAATCGGATGTGATGGCGCCGGATGCCCCAGAGCCCACCGGTTGCCAGCCCGGGCGAGCAGCACTTGCCGTGCTGCCGAAGATATCACCGGAGTGCTGGTCCTGATCCAATGTTCCGCACCCGCCAAGCACGAGTGGCAGCGCGAACGCAAACCGGACTAGTGACTGCGACTGCCCCGTCATCCCGCCCCCGACGCACAACTCGCAAGAGTGAGGTTGAGGCATCGCTATGCCCCAGAAACATCTCGCATAATGCGTCGTATCGGCGAAATTGCTAGCCCGATATCAACGCGATCTCCACAGCATCTCTACGGCTGGGAAGGCTCGCCTTGACGATATAGCGTCAACCTCAGTGTCTCGCTGCCACGCTTCATGATGACGCCAGATGTTTGAATTGTTTCGAGTTTCCAGCCTTCTAGGTTGTCGCCCTCGCGCTGCCATTCCGAGACACCCGACGGCCCGATGCGGACGAGCGCGCGCTTGCCGTCTGTGTCAATTCGGACACCTACAAGAAGAAAATCAGGCGGCGGCGCCGGCTCGGGTGGAGGCGCGACCTCGACCACCGGCGTGGGCTCGGCGACGACAGGCTCCTCGACGGCAGGCCGTGGCTGAGGTGGCCGCCGCGACCGGACGAACAGGGGCCGCTCGCGAACTTGGCTTGCCGCCTCGGCTCGGGAGCTTTGAGGGGTGCGGGTAGCTCCATCGGGCATCGCATCACCGAGCTGATCTCCAACTTGGGCCGGCCCGAGAGCTGCAATGTCGACCGGCATCGAGGAGATCTGCCGCGCCAGTGCGACGGCCGACGCGATCGCCGCAAGCGTCAAGACCATCCAGATCGCTCGGCTCCGGCCGCTCAATTCTCTTGTCCACTTTCGGTTGGGGCGCTCGCATGCGCGGCGTAGACGTCCATGGTCACATCGAGCAACACGGGCAAGTAGCTCTCGTCCTCGGTTGCCATGCCCTGGCGCCGGAGCTCGATCCGATCAACGAAGAAGTAAGGCCGGTGCTCTTCGATCCTGCGAAGGCCGTCCGCGATCGCTCCAAGCTCCCCCGACAACACCAGCTGCAAGCCCTGATAGCTGATCCCGTCCTCGATTTTCGGTGGCGTCGCCTGGGCGCTGAGAAAGCCAACACCGCTCTCGCTGACAAGCGTCTGCAGCGTCGATTGCAGGCTCGCTTGAACAATGGCCGCACTCTCCCCGGACAGCTCGATCTTGCTGCGATCGCCTGGCGCCGCTGCGGCGGCTTGACGAACTGCCGATTCCTGATCGGCCATGCTCTTGAATCGGGCATAGCGGACAGCGGTTTCGGCCAGCTTCTCCTGGGTGTCGAGATAGCTCTGCCACAGCGGTTGAACTAGCAGCAGCCAGAGGGCGAGCGGAATGGCAAACACCAACGCCAGCGCGGCGAGCTTGCGAACAGTCGTTGCCAAGATGCGGATCATGGCGATGCCCCATCCGCGACTGAAGTTCCATCGCCCGATGCTGTCTCTTCAAAGCGAAGTCGCACGCCGAAGCGCTCGGCGCCGACCCGATCGTCCTGGGTCACAGGTGAGGAGAGCCCGGCATCCTTGAACATCGCCGATTGCTCGATCAGACTGACGAGCTCGGCAGCCGACAGAGCGTAGCCTGTGATTTCCACCGTATCGCCGTCAATCCGGATCGTTTCCAGCCATGCGGTATCCGGCAGAATGCGTGTGAGCTCCGACCATGTCCCAAGGACGCCGGGAGCCAGAGTCTTGCGCTGATCGAGAGCCAGGTGTTTGGCCCGCTCGGATTCGAGCAGATCCATCTGCTTCCGCACCGCCAGCGCCTTGGTCTTGACTTCCTCGGTCATCGCTTCCAGCCGTGCGAGGGCCTGGGTCTGCCGATCCAGCGCCGCGTAGCCGACAAGTCCGGCTCCGGCCAGAACGGCGAGCACGAACACGGCCGGCCAGCGCCATGCCTGTCCGGAGGTCTTCGAGCTTTCAGATGGAGCGGCCAGCAGGTCGATCGGGAGGGGGCGCCGCGCGTCCTCGCTAAAGGCATCGGCAAAGCTCACATCGAGACCGGCGCTTTCCGCAACCTCCAGTAAGGGCGCCAGGCGATCACGCGTAACCACCACCTGATGGGCTGTGATTCTTGCGCCGTCCTGCGAGCGTTCTCCCAGATAGACGGCGCTTAGCGCCTGCCCATTGCGGAACGGGGTCGCACGCTGCAGATCGTTGAGTAGGATGCCCGATGCATTTGAACGGGCCGCATAGGGAATCTCGAGCTGGCGCGTCAGGCACCAAGTCAGCGGAATGCGCAAACCGATGGGCACCTTGCCCCGGCGCGGACCGAACCTCTCGATATAGTCCCGCAGCCGTGCCGAAAGGTCGTCCGACCGGGACAGGCTCAGCATCGACCGGGCACTGTCCCGCCGCCGCTCATAGATGATGTCGAGACGATCATCGCTGAAGGAGAGAACCAAGCGTGGCGCAGCCGGCGTGAAGGCCCGGCGCAAAGCACCCGGTACGCAGCTTGCGAGCTCCTCACCCCACCAGGCGAGAAAGCGTCCGATGAAATCGGCGGCACGCACAGCGAGGCAACCTCGATAGACTTTCTTGGACTGCTACGGACGATGACGGCCAATTCCGCAGGGCGCAAGCCGGGAATGGGACCCGGCACGAAGATGCACTGCCCCCTGCGTCCGACCTTGTTCTCTCTCAAGCGCTCATATCACTGCCTAAAGCCGGTTCATGCCGCGCCGCATGTCGGTGCGTCCAACCGCCAGCCACACGCGCACGCCCGAGGGAACTGGCCGGAACCTCTCCGCCGGATGCCTCGCGGTGGGCGACGACGGCGCCGAGGAGTTCTTCGTGATGGCACATGCCATCGGGCTCGACTAAAGTGCTTCCGGAAAAGTGCGAAGCGGTTTTCCGAAAAGAAGCACGACAAACCAAGGAGAGTGCTTCCGGAAAAGTGCGAAGCGGTTTTCCGAAAAGAAGCACGACAAACCAAGGAATTAGGGTGTTGGAGTGATTCAAAGAAAAACGGAAACACCCTAAGCCGACGTCATCATCGCGCCGCGCGATTTCCGCAAGCCCTCTGTGTTCGCCTCCGTCACGGCGACGATCAACTTCGGCGGACCGATTTGGCTGCCCTCGCTCTACGAGAGCATCAAGGTGGCGCTCGGGCCCTTCCCCGAGGTGGCGCCGAAGGTGGCGCCGGCGATCGCGCAGAAGTAGCGGCGATCTAGAGCACTTTCCGACCAAGTGGATACCGGTTGGTCGAAAGAAAGTGCTCAAAACCAACAACCTAGAGCGCCGATCTGATTCCATCAGATCGAAAAGCGCTCTAGTGTCCCGATTCCGAAGTTCGTCAGATCAAGCTGCGGGCTCGGCGCGAACTTCGGGATCGATAAGGACACTAGACGAGTCAATAGCTTGGTGTGGCGTCATGTTCAGAAGTTCGCCTCCGGAGCTTGCCGCGATGATGGGGCAAACTTCTGAACCGCCACACTAGCCAGGGTTACGATTTGTTTGCAGGCTCTGCTCACGCAGTCTCAATAAATTGACCTCATGCTGGATTGCCTGTCCGGACGGCCTACTGTAGCCTGCGAGCGTCATGAGACCTATGATCATGCATATTCGTGTTGCATTTGCAGCGCTTCTTGTGCTTTCGCTCGGCCTGGGCCCGGCATTTGCCGTCCTCGAGAAGCCGGCGGCTGCAGCCATGCATGATTGCATGAGCAAGGCAAAGGGGTCTTGTCCCTGCGATGACGGGCCGGCGCCATGCAAGGCGGCGAGTTGTAAGACCGCGTGCGGCGGCGTTCTCGGCCTGACAGCGAGCGGCGGTCCAGTGCTCCCCAGGCCGCTCGTCACGACAGTGGGGCCGGCCGGCCCGGTCCTCAGATCGGTCCGGGCGTGGAGCGATCCACCCATCCCTCGAAGCTGATCCAATCGAGACGCTGAGCTGCTGTCGCGCGCCCTCGATGCGTGCGCTGGAACCGTCATCGACCGGATCGGACTCTCATGATTTTCAAACAATTGCTGCTTGCGGGCGCCGTGGCGCTCGTGGGTGCCGCGTCGGGCTACAGGCTCGGGACTGGCGCGTGGCCGGATGCCGATCTCGTGCGCCAGCTTGTGGCGGGCTCACCCCCTGTCCAACTGGCTGTCTCCGAGCCCGGCGGCGGGGAGCGCAAGATCCTCTACTACCGCAATCCCATGGGCCTCGCCGACACCTCGCCCGAGCCCAAGAAGGATTGGATGGGCATGGATTACATCGCCGTCTACGAGGGCGAGGAGGTCGACGACGGCAAGACGGTCAAAGTCAGTCTCGACCGTGTGCAGCGGGCCGGTGTGCGCAGTGTGACGGCCGAGGTCAGGACGCTCACGCGGCCGATCAAGGCCACCGGCACCGTCGCCATGGACGAGCGGACGTTGCGCATCGTCGCGCTCAGAACCGATGGCTTCATCGAGAAACTGTATGCCAACACGACCGGCCAAAGAGTCAAAGCCGGTGAGCCACTGTTCCGCTTCTACAGCCCGGAGGTCGTCAGCGCGCTCGCAACCTATCGGGCCGCCATGATCAGCTCGGGCAAGAAGCGTGGGCCCGAGGTGAACGGGGCTTTGCAGAAACTCGAGAACCTCGGCGTCCCCCGAAGCCACATCAGATCCATCACGACCAATGGCCCGCTGGCGACGACAATCGACTGGCCGAGCCCGGTCGACGGCACGATCATGGAAAAGATGGTGATCGAGGGAGAGCGGGCAGAGGCGGGCCGAGCGCTGTTCAAGATCGCGGACCTCTCGCATGTCTGGATCATGGCCGAGATCGCCGAGCAGGATTTGGGAACATTCCGGGCCGGAGCCAAGGCAACGGTGACGCTCAGTGCGATGCCGGGAGAAACGATTACAGGCGAGGTCGCCTTCATCTATCCGGACCTCGCCAAGGAAACCCGCACGGGTCGTATCCGGATCGAGCTGCCGAACCTGGACGGCAGGCTCAAGCCGGAGATGTATGCCGATGTCGTCATCGATGCTGGTGGTGGAGATGGCCCGCGCCTCGCGGTACCCGTCGATGCCATCATCGCGGACGGCAGCCGGCAAGTCGTGATCGTCGACCGGGGCGAAGGCCGCTTCGAGCCGCGCGACGTCAAGCTCGGCTTGCGCGGCGACGGCTACGTCGAGATCGTGGACGGCCTCTCGGCAGGTGAAATGGTCGTCACGTCGGCGAACTTTCTGATCGATGCCGAGAGCAACCTCAAGGCAGCGCTGAAAACGTTCACCAAGGAACCGGCGTCACCACCCGGAGAGCCGGCCACACCAGAGCCGGCGGCCGAAGCGGAGGCCAATCCATGATCAGCGCAATCATCCGCTGGTCGGCCGGCAACCTGATGCTGGTTATCATCGGTGCCTTGCTCGCAACCGGGCTCGGGGTCTACGCCGTCGGCAAGGTGCCGCTCGACGCCATCCCCGATCTTTCCGATACCCAGGTCATCATCTACACCGAGTATCCGGGGCAGGCGCCGCAGGTGGTCGAGGACCAGGTCACTTATGCGCTGTCGACGGCGATGCTGTCGGTGCCACGCTCGCATGTCGTGCGCGGGTTCTCCTTCTTCGGCGTGTCCTTCGTCTATGTGATCTTCGAGGACGGCACCGACATCTACTGGGCGCGAAGCCGCGTGCTCGAGTATCTGTCGGCGGCCACCCGGAACCTGCCGCGCGGCGTGGCGCCGACGCTTGGACCCGACGCGACCGGCGTCGGCTGGGTCTATCAGTACGTCGTGTCCGGACCGAACAGGACCTTAGCGGAGCACAGAACCACGCAGGACTGGCAAGTCCGCTATGCCATCGCCAAGGCCGACGGAGTAGCCGAGGTCGCGAGCGTCGGCGGTTTCGTCAAGCAGTACTCGGTCATCGTCGATCCGCGGCGGCTCAAGAGCTTCGGCATCCCGCTTTCCAAGGTGCGAGAGGCCATTCGATTGAGCAACATGGATGTCGGCGGCCGGGTCATCGAGCTGGCCGAGACGGAGTTCGCCGTGCGCGGACGTGGCCTCATCACCGGTGTCGGCGACATCGAGCAGATCGTGCTCAAGGTCGAGGCCGGAACGCCCGTTCTCATCCGCGACGTCGCCCGCGTCGAGCTGGTCCCCGACGAGCGGCGAGGCATCGCCGAGCTGAACGGCGAGGGGGAGGTCGCGAGCGGCATCGCCGTGCAGCGCTTCGGCGCCAACTCCCTCGACGTCATCGAGAACGTCAAAGCCCGCATTGCCGAGGTGAGCGCCAGCCTGCCCAAGGGCACCGAGATTATTCCCGTCTACGATCGCTCGGATCTGATCCACCGGGCGATCGAGACTTTGCAGCGTACGCTCATCGAGGAGAGCATCATCGTCGCGCTCGTGTGCATCGTTTTCCTGATGCACGTCAGGAGCGCGTTCGTCGCCATCGTCACGCTGCCGCTCGGGCTCCTCATCGCCTACATCTGCATGCACGCGCTCGGACTCTCGTCGAACATCATGAGCCTCGGCGGCATCGCCATCGCCATCGGCGCCATGGTCGATGCGGCCATTGTCATGATCGAGAACGCGCACAAGCACCTGGAGCGGGCGCCGCCGGACAAGCCACGGACGGAAATCCTGATCGAGGCAGCGACCGAGATCGGACCAGCGCTGTTCTTCTCGCTGCTCATCATCACCGTCTCGTTCCTGCCGATCTTCGCGCTCGAGGCTCAGGAGGGGCGGCTATTCCACCCGCTCGCCTTCACCAAGACATTTGCCATGGCGGCGGCGGCGTTCCTCTCGGTCACGGTCGTGCCCGCCCTGATGGTCATATTCGTCAGAGGTCGCATCATCCCCGAGCAGAAGAACCCGCTGAACCGCCTGCTCATCGGGCTCTACCGGCCGATCATCCGGGCTGTCCTCAGAGCCAAGTGGTTGACCATTTCGCTCGCTGTCGTGGCGCTGGCGCTGAGCCTCTGGCCGGCCCGCCAACTCGGCTCGGAGTTCATGCCGACACTGAATGAAGGGACGCTCTTCTACATGCCGGTGACGTTGCCGGGCCTCTCGGTGACGAAGGCAGCCGAGATTCTGCAGACCCAGAACAAGATCATCAAGACGTTTCCGGAAGTGGCCTCGGTTTGGGGCAAGGCCGGTCGAGCAGCAACCGCGACCGACCCCGCGCCGGTCGAGATGACCGAGACCATCATCAACCTGAAGCCGGAAGACGAGTGGCGCCCTGGCGTCACCATCGATTCACTGATCGCCGAGATGGATAAATCGTTACAATTTCCGGGCGTATCAAACGCCTGGACCATGCCGATCAAGGCCCGGATCGACATGCTGTCGACCGGCATCCGCACACCCGTCGGCGTCAAGGTGTTCGGCAAGGACCTGAAAGAGATGGAGGGCATCGCCCGCCAGATCGAGGCGGTGCTGCGCACCGTGCCCGGCACGGCGAGCGCTTTCGCCGAGCGCATCATCGGCGGCTACTACCTCGATGTCGAGCCGGACCGGGCCCGGCTGGCGCGCTACGGCCTGATGGTGGCCGAGGTGCAGGAGGTCGTCGCCAATGCGCTCGGTGCCGAGCCGATCACAACCACCGTCGAGGGCCGCGAGCGCTACTCGGTCAGCATGCGTTACCCGCGCGAGATCCGCAGCGATCCGGACGCCATCGCCCGTGAGGTCCTGGTGCCGCTGGCGAACGGAGCCTCCATTCCGCTCGGCGAGGTCGCCAACGTCCGCCTCACGACAGGCCCCGCCAGCATTCGCACCGAGGATGCCCAGCTCGCCGCTTACATCTTCGTCGACGTCCGCGATCGCGATCTGGTCGGCTACGTCGAGGATGCCCGTCGCGCCGTGGCCGAAGGCGTCAAGCTGCCTCCCGGCACCTATGTGACGTGGAGCGGCCAGTTCGAATTCTACGAGCGGGCGAAGCAACGGCTGACGCTCGTAGTGCCGCTGACCCTGCTGATCATCTTCCTGTTGCTCTACCTGAACTTCGGCCGCCTCGCCGAATCTCTGATCGTCATGCTGTCGCTGCCCTTTGCGCTGGTTGGCGGCCTCTGGCTGATTTGGTGGCTCGACTTCAACCTGTCGGTCGCCGTGGCGGTCGGTTTCATCGCGCTTGCGGGCGTCGCCGCCGAAACCGGCGTCATCATGCTGATCTATCTCGACCACGCCCTCGAGCATCGGCGCGAACTCGCCCGCCGGGAGCAACGCGAGCTCACGATCACCGATATCGAGGCCGCCGTCATGGACGGCGCGGTTGAGCGTGTGCGACCCAAGATGATGACCGTCGTCGCCATCATGGCCGGCCTGTTGCCGATTCTATGGCAGACGGGAGCGGGCTCCGAGCTGATGCAACGCATCGCCGTACCCATGATCGGCGGCATGGTGTCCTCGACCGTGCTGACCCTCGTGGTCATTCCGGCGATCTATGCTCTGGTTAAGGGGGGGGCACGATCGTAGTGGCGCCTCGCCAGTTGGGGATAATACCAGCCTGCGCAGACCTCGACTCACCAGCGGCGGAGCGCAGGCTGGTATTCTCTCTTGTTTGCGCGAGGCGACTCTCGTTCCGAGAGCCGGCCGCCACGCGCCGATACCAACCTTCATGGGTCAGTACCCATGAAAGTTGGTACAATTGGTCGCGCAACAATCGAGTGTCGCTGGGGCGCGGCAGCGCACGATTGTTGCCGGATTGTCGGAATCTCACCCCGCGTCACCTCGACCACCCCGCCTTGCTCTCCACTCGCCCTCCGCCTATTTTGCTGCAATGCACAATAGAGTCGAGGAACTCCGATGACCTATGAGACCATCCTGGTCGAGACGCGCGGCAAAGTCGGGCTGATCACGCTCAATCGGCCGCAGGCGCTGAACGCGTTGAACGCCCAGCTCGTGGCTGAGATGGGACGCGCGCTCGATGCCTTCGAGGCGGACGACGCCATCGGCGCCATCGTCATCACCGGATCGGAGAAGGCGTTCGCCGCCGGCGCCGACATCAAGGAGATGCAGGCGAAAACCTTCATGCAGGCCTACAAGGAGGACTTCATCGGCTCCTGGGAGCGGGTGACGCGGTGCCGCAAGCCCGTCATCGCGGCGGTCGCGGGCTTCGCGCTCGGCGGGGGAGCAGAGCTCGCCATGATGGCCGACATCATCATCGCCGCCGACAATGCCGAGTTCGGGCAGCCGGAAATTCTGCTCGGCGTCATGCCGGGCGCGGGCGGCACGCAGCGCTTGACCCGCTTCGTCGGCAAGGCGAAGGCGATGGAGATGTGCCTCACGGGCCGCCGCATGAAGGCCGACGAGGCGGAGCGTTCGGGCCTCGTCTCGCGGATCGTGCCCGTCGCCGAGCTGGTGGGCGAGGCCGTGAAGGTCGCCGAGAAGATCGCCAGCATGTCGCTGCCGATCGTCATGATGACGAAGGAGTCGGTCAACCGCGCCTACGAGACGACGCTTGCGGAAGGCGTCAAGTTCGAGCGGCGCCTGTTCCACGCGATGTTCGCCACCGACGACCAGAAGGAAGGCATGGCCGCCTTCGTCGAGAAGCGGAAGCCGAGTTTTATTCATAAGTGAGTGAGTTGTGAGTTGTGACTCGTCCGACGAGTTCCGCTCACTACTCACTACTCACTACTCACTACTCACTAACTCCCCCTCAAACTCGCCTTCACGCCGCACGTCACCTGCGCCAGCGCCTGCTCGATCTCGCGGGCGCGGCCCGCCAATCCCTCGGGCGCGCGGATGACGAGGAGGCCCGTGCGCTCCGGCACGCTCACCGTGATCGCGGTCGTCGGCGCGTCGCTGCCGAAGGGGAGCGCCGAGGTGCCATCCTCGGACGGGGCGAGGATCAGCTCGGCCTCGCGCCGCTGCAGATCGCTTCCCGTGATCGTGTAGAAGTTCTCGCCCTGCGGATCGTAGAGCGCGATCGACCAGGTCGGCTCGAGCATGGGCGTCCTGACCGCCACCGGATCCTTGCTGATATCGTAACGGCAGAGCACGTAGCGCACGTCCGGCGCCATGTAGGGGAAGAGCTGGCTGCCCGGCCGCGCCGGGGGCAGCACGGTAGCGACATTGACCTCGGCGGCGCCGGCGATTTTCGCCATGGCCGTCTCGTCGGTGGTCGCCGGCGCCCCCAGCACGACGAGGATGTGCACGATACCGCCGAGCAGCAGGCCGGCCACGACCCAGTACAGACTCTGCCGCGAGAGGAGGAAGCGTTTCATCGGCAGCTTCGCTCGGGCGCGGCGAATGCCGGACCATGTAGGGCGGGCTGAGAGAATGCAAAACTCGCCATCCCATACATAGCGCTCGTGGTGGCGGGCTTCGCGTGGCGCTCAGCTCGCCCTGCTCGGAGGCTCCGCTCGAACGTTGTGCCCATCAGACGCTGACACCCCCCACCCTGTCCCTCCCCACGAGGGGGAGGGGACGTGGGTGTTGGATTGCTCTCAACATTTGATGCACCGGTTGAGCAGACCCAGATGCGAACACTTGCGGGCGGCCCGAATCCCAAACCAATGGCTCGCCGGCAGTTATCGTAAGGGACGCACCGCGTTTGCTCCCCCTCCCCCTCGTGGGGAGGGTTGGGGTGGGGGGTGGTCGTCTGCGCTCGCGATATCTCGCTCATCGGCAGCCGAGCCTCGTGATCTCGCCGAAGCCGGGCGTCGAGATGCCGTCCTTGTCGGCGGCGGGCTGATAAGCGCGCAGCACCAGGCGGAACCCGCCCTCGTCTCCCGTCGGCAGCCAGTTGCCCGAGCGGACGTCGCTCGCAATGCGGATGACGATGTTGCCGGCCGTATCGCGTAGCACGGCCGGGCTCGAGATCGCGTAGCGGTCGAAATCGTTCTCGTTGAGCGCGCCACGATGATCGTAGAGGGCGAGGCTCCACCATTGGGCTTGCGGACCCTGACCCGAGATCTCGTACTCGCAATCGCCGTAGAGCAGGGAGCCGCCGGCGTCTGTCGTCGCCGTGAAGTAGTGGGCGCTCGGCGCGCCAAGCGGCAGTGCGCCAAGCCTCGTGAAATGCGCCCGCGTGTAAGGATCGGCGTCGGGCCGGCCCGCTAAGGTCCACAGCGACCAGGGCCCGCTGCGCACCACCATCAGGCTATTGCCCTTGTCCATGACGTAGTAGGCCGAGCCCAGCCCCGTAAGCAGAGCCGTGCCGAGAAACAGTCCGAGCCGCGCCAGCACCCGGATGAGCCGCGCGATCCAGCGCCGTGCCGCGCGGAAGGCGAGGCCTTCGAAGACGTGCAGCGCGTTGCGGATGCGGAAGCGCGGCCGGCGGCTGGGAACGGTGCCGATACTCATGGCGCCGCCCCCGCGCTCGCCAAATCGGTTGCGCCATCGCTCTCGAGATTGCCCTGCTGCTCTGGCGCATCGCTCGTGCCGGCATCGCCGGTATCCGCCGGCTGGCCCGCGGCCTTGCGCAAGCTCGACACCAGATCCTTGAGGACGTTGAGTGTGCGCTCCGGAACGCTCCCCGCCTTCGTGATTTCCTCCGGAGGCTGGGCCGCCTTGAGGGCGGCAACCCGATCCATTTCAGCCTGCTGCACGGGATGCACCGGCACGCCTGGGATCGGCGCGATGTCGGCGATGTTGGTGTGGATCGCCGTCATGAAGGTTTTCCAGGCGGGCGCCACCAGCCGGCCGCCGGTCACCTCGTTCATCGGCGTCGAGTCGTCGTTGCCGAACCAGATGCCGGTGACGTACTTGCCCGAATAGCCGAGGAACCAGGCGTCCTTGAAGGAGGAGGTGGTTCCGGTCTTGCCGGCGACATAGGTGAAATCGAGCTCGGCCGCCCGCGCGGTACCCGCCTCGACGACCTGGCGCAACATCGAGTTCAGATCCGCGATCACCTCGACGTCGAAAATCTGGCGCGGCGCCGGCTCCGACTTGTCGCGCGAATAAATAATCTCGCCGCGCGTGTTCTGGATCTCGGTGATGGCGTAGGGTCTCACCGCCTTGCCGCCATTGGCGAAGACCGTATAGGCACCCGTGTGCTCCAGCGGCGTCACGTCGGTGGTTCCGAGCGCCATGGTGCAGCTGACGTCGACCTTCGAGAGGCCGAGGCGCTTGCCGACCTCGGCGACCTTCTTGATGCCGACCTCGTGCGAGAGGCGGACGGCGATGGTGTTCGTCGATTTCGCCAGCGCTTCGATAAGCTGGAAGGCGCGGCCCGAGGCGCCGCCACTGAAATTCGTGACATAGTGGTTCGGCTTGCAGAAGGGCGAGGTGTCGCGCATCGTCTTCGTTGGCTTCCAGCCGTTCTCGAGCGCGGTCAGATAGACGTAGGGCTTGAAGGTGGAGCCAGCCTGGCGGCGGCCCTGCGTCGCCCGGTTAAACTGGCTCTCGCCATAGTCGACGCCGCCGACGAGCGCACGCACCGCGCCGTCGAGCTCCATCGCGACGAGGGCGCCCTGCTTGACGCGCTTGGACCGTCCGTTCTCGGCAATGGTCGAGATGATCGTCTGATCGGCGACACGCTGCATGTCGAGGTCGACGGTGGTGCGGGCGGTGAACACTTGATCCTTCTGCCCTTCCAGAATCCGCTTTGCCTCCTCGTAGGCCCAGTCGAGGAACCAGTCGGGGCTATTGGCGAGGCCGGTCTGGATCGGCTGGGCCGGATTGAGGCGGGCGCCGTGCACCTGACCTTCGGTCATAAAACCCGCCTGCACCATGTTCGTCAGCACCTCATCGGCGCGGGCGCGGGCGGCGGCGAGGTTGATGTGGGGCGCGTACTTCGTCGGCGCCTTGGGCAGGCCCGAGAGGAGCGCGGCCTCGGCGAGCGTGACATCGCGAATCGATTTGCCGAAATAGAACTGCGCCGCCGACTCGAAGCCGAAGGCGCCGCCGCCCATGTAGGCGCGATCGAAATAGAGCTTGAGAATTTCGCGCTTCGTCAGATGCGTCTCGAGCCAGACGGCGAGGAAGGCCTCCTTGACCTTGCGCGCGAGCGAGCGCTCGGAGGTCAGGAACAGGTTCTTCGCAAGCTGCTGGGTGATCGAGGAGCCGCCTTGCACGACGTCGTTGGCGCGCAAGTTCTCGGTGAGCGCGCGCAGCGTGCCGAACACGTCGATGCCCCAGTGCTCGAAAAAGCGGCGATCCTCGGTCGCCAGCAGCGCCTTGATCATGACATCAGGAATTTCCTCGAGCGGCACGGCATCGGAACGGTTGATGCCGCGCTTGCCGATTTCATTGCCGTTGCGATCGAGGACGGTGACGGAGATGTAGCCGTCGGAGAGCCAGTTCTCATCCTGGACCGCCTCGAAGGAGGGCTGCGCCAGGATCAGCATGACGGCCGCGCCGCCGAGGCCCATGGTGGTCAGCTCGGAGGCGATCTCGTTGATGACGCGGCGGAAACCGGTCAGGCGGAAGCGGCCGAAAAAGGCGGAGGCCGCGTTCCAGCGGACCTTGAACTCCTCGTAAAGCGAGAACAGGCCGGCATCGAGCCTCGAATCGAGATCGAGCCAGTCGATGAGGCGCTTAGCCCCGCCGCGATTGAACAGCCAGTCGCTCAAGGTTCGGGCTCTTCCTCAGTCGCCGCCGGAATGGCCGGTGGCGCTTGAGGCGCGCCGCCATTCGTGCTCAGTGATCGGCTCGCCCACGTGTGGCGGTTCGGAAGTCCGCTTTGTCGTTTCAGCTTGCTCAACAAGCGGACTTCCGAACATAGCGCCACACTAGACTATCGACTCGCCTCGTGTCCTTATCGATCGCGAAGCTCGAACACAGCCCGCTGCCGCATCCAGCGAGCTTCGCGATCGGGACACGAGGAGGCGGATGATTCCGCGTCGAGGACTTCTAGCATTGCCGGGACCCAAAGCGCCATTCTGGGAAACCACACCGCTCACCGAAATGTCGGAGGCCGAGTGGGAGAGCCTGTGCGATGGCTGCGGCCGCTGCTGCACGGTGAAGCTTGAGGACGAGGATACCGGGGAAATCCATCAGACGCGCCTTGCCTGCAAGCTCCTCGACATCGGCCAATGCCGCTGCAAGGATTACGCGAACCGGCACACCAAAGTGCACGATTGTGTCGTGCTTACGCCGGAGACCGTGCCCACCCTCAAATGGCTGCCCAAAACCTGCGCCTATGTGCGGCTGGCGGAGGGCAACCCCCTGCTCTGGTGGCATCCGCTGGTCTCGGGCTCGCCCGATACGGTGCATCAGGCCGGGATCTCGGTTCAGGGCAAGGTCCGCAGCGAAAGCCGGATCGCCGAGCACAATATCCCCCGCTACGTCGTTCCGCCCTTCGCCGACGAGCCGGTTTCAGAGTAACCATACCGCAGAAGAAGTTATCCCCGGAGCATTGAGGCCGACGTATACTGGTGGGTTTTGCAGTATTTTCAAGTATACATCGAATTTTTCTTCGGATTAACCAAACAATACCTTTGACAGCGTCACGCTACTTCGGTATGTTTCGGCTATAACCCCAAGACTGTGATCGCCGGACAAACCGGCCCGGAGACGGGCGGCGGTGTGGTGCCGCCTTCCTCTCCCCGCAGGCGAAGCGTCGCGGGGAGAGGGTAGGGTGAGGGGCGGCGGCAGGTTCGGAAGCCAGCTACAAAAGCCTCTCGCCAGAACGATAACGCCGTTCGATTGTGCGGCTGAACGTCCCTGTGGCACGCGTCCCATCTGTTGCCGCCCCTCACCCTACCCTCTCCCCGTTCGCAGCAATGGCTGCGACGGGGAGAGGAAAGTGACAGCGGTGCCCCGCACACCAGGAACATGCCCATGACCGACGAAGACACCGCTGATGCGGCGCCGGAGGCTGGGCGAACCAAACGCAAGACCGCGACCCGCAAAGGCGCGATGGCCAAGAAACCGGCACCGAAGAAACCGGCCGCCACGCCAAAGCCTGATCCGCTTCCAGGCCCGACCAACTGGAGCGCCGTCAAGCGGCGCTACCAGAACAACCGCAAGATGACGGTCGAGACAGTCGCCGAGCACTTCAAGATCGACCCGAAGCGGCTTCGCGAGATCGCCCGCGAGCGTGGCTGGCGACGGCCGGCGAGCCAGCGGCCGCGACGCAAGCGCCCGACCACCCTGCCCGAACGATTGCTCGAGGTCGTCGACGGGCAGCTGACCCAGCTCGAGCTCCAAATGGAGGATGGACTGATGCCGGATTCACCAGAGGCCGCACGCAAGGTTCGTGACATGCATCAAGTGGTCAGGACGACCTACGGCGCGGCGAAACCAGGCACTGCCGACGGCGCTCCCGAGCGGGCGGCGGGCGCACCCTCAAAAGCCGGAGACACCGATGCGGAGCGCTGGCGCCTCGAGCTTGTTGAGCGAATTAAGAAGCTTAAGCGGAAGCTCGAAGCTTCTTGAGATCATCGCCGAGCTCCCCATCGAGGATGTCATTCGCCTTTACGGCGAGTGGCAGGTCTGGAGCCACGCGCACCAGCTGCCGCCGGCTCTGCCCGGCGGCAATGCTTGGCGAACCTGGCTGATCCTGGGCGGCCGTGGCGCCGGCAAGACACGGGCCGGGGCCGAATGGGTGCGCGCCAAGGCACTCGGACTTTCACCGATCGCCGGGAAGCCCATCAAGCGCATCGCTCTCGTGGGCGAAACCATGGCGGCGGTGCGCTCGGTCATGATCGAAGGCGTGTCGGGCATTCTTGCGACCGCGACGCCCGATTGCGTCCCCGTCTTCGAGCCGTCCAAGCGCCAGATCGTCTGGCCGAACGGATCGATCGCGCAAATCTTCTCGGCCGAGGAGCCCGACGCGCTACGCGGTCCCCAGTTCGGCGCGGCCTGGCTCGACGAGATCTGCAAATGGGAGCACGCCGAACGCACCTGGGACATGCTGCAGTTCGCGCTGCGCTTGGGTGACATGCCCCAGCAGGTGGTGACGACGACGCCGCGGCCGATCCCGCTGTTGAAAGCGATCCTGGCTGATCCCTCGACCGCCACTTCGCATTTGAAGACGGTTGAAAACGCGGAGAATCTCGCGCCGGACTTCATCACCGGGCTAGAGGCACGCTATCGCGGCACGCTTCTGCTCCGGCAGGAGCTCGACGGCGAGCTGATCGAGGACCGGCCGGACGCGCTGTGGAAGCGCGCATGGATCGAGACGAACCGGATCACGCATCCCCCGGCGCTCGGCCGCACCATCGTCGCCCTCGATCCGCCGGTGACGAGCGGGGCGAAGGCCGACGCCTGCGGCATCGTCGTCGCGGCGATGGCCGAGGATGGCCGGGCCTATGTGCTTGCCGATCGCACCGTCAAGGGCCGCGAGCCGCTCGCCTGGGCGGAGGTCGCTGTCCGCGCCTATCACGAGTTCGCCGCCGACGCGCTCGTCGCCGAGGTCAACCAGGGCGGCGAGCTGGTGACGACGGTGATCGCGCAGGTCGATGATACGGTGCCGGTCGAGAAGGTGAGGGCGACGCGCGGCAAATGGGTCCGCGCCGAGCCGGTCGCCGCGCTTTACGGCCGAGGATTGATCAGCCATGTGGGAAGTTTCCCGGAGCTGGAAGATCAGATGTGCGATCTGGGAAGTGATGGGCTTGCGGGCGGCCGGAGCCCCGATCGGGTGGACGCGCTGGTCTGGGCGTTGACGTTTCTGATGCTCGGCCCGCAAGTGCCGCGGATCAGGGAGTTGTGAGTTTCGGCGAGGCCCCCCCCTGGGCACGCCTCGACCTATTTTGAACTCGCTCGCTCTGGTCAGACCCACCTGCTTCACGACCTCGCGAAAAAGTCCGCTTGCGGTTTCGCGATTTCGGTCGGCTTTCTGGGTTTCGGGCGTCCGCAGTGGCCAGCCTCTGGACCTATCCCAGCTACGTACTATAGTCTGCTTTGGCTGTGGAGGGGAAAATGCTGAGGCCAATGGGGATCTCACTTGCACTGCACACCAAACGGCAAGTGCAGATCGAGAATGCATTTGTTGATCAGGAAGTCAGCCCTGGCTTGCGCCGACAATGCCTTGATCTTCGTGTTCAGTACCCAGCCCCGCGCACTGTGCACAGGCCTACGCGGCCCGGCGAACGGTACAATTGTCACGGGCTGACTTTTGCGTCTCGTCGAACTCGGATTTGGAACTCTCGAGAAGTTCAGAAAATACTAACGGATGATGGCTACCAAGAGGTAGTGAACCGTCGCGATGTACTCCCTGGCGACGTTGTGATCTATTGGGCGACAGATTGGCAAGCCGAGCATTCTGGGATCGTAGTTGAGTGCGGGTTGCAGCCAACCTTCATCCACAAGGTCTGGAGCAAGTACGGCTCCTGCCACGAGATGATCCACTTCGTTAACGACTGCAGCTATCCGAAGGACAACATTAGATTTTACAGGCTAGACCCCGATGCACCTCAATGATTTCAGATTCGAGTCGGCCCAGCATACGCTTGCGATTGCCAATACGCCGAGCTTCATCATTCGCAAGCTGAAAGAAGACTCAGAGGTGCAACTGCTCTCGCGTCACTTCAGTGGCGCAGCGTTGCTGCAAATGCTGCAAAACACTCTCAACGTCGATGCAGGAGATGACCTGCGCGCGCGGGTCTTGCCCTTTGTTCTGCTTGTGGCGGTTGCGCTCTCTCAAGACCGAGTGCTGCCTGACACAGCTCAGATCGTGGGCGATTATCAGCCCGAATGGTTTGACGATGCGCGAAGCCTGCTGCTTGCAACGTACCGCCCAAGCACCTTCACAAAAGGGCGTGTCCAGCAGGCTAGGACCACTGGCAAGTCGTCTGCTTCCTCAAGCCCGATCATCAAGGGGCCATGAGTGAGCCATGAGAGCTAAACTCACGGTAGC
Source organism: Hyphomicrobiaceae bacterium (assembly GCA_031403155.1). Lineage (GTDB taxonomy): Bacteria > Pseudomonadota > Alphaproteobacteria > Rhizobiales > Hyphomicrobiaceae > JANNSX01. The sequence goes on along the minus strand of JANNSX010000127.1, from coordinate 3,629 downwards.
GTCAGATGTTGTTCTGGTCGACCTCGCGTCGAACAATGTCACCATTGTCAGCGTCTGCGACGAGATCAATGCCGCAGTGTATCCCGCTGTCCATCCACGGCTGACTTTCATTTCGGTCTTCGAACAGGACCCGGGGGACGCGCTTACGACAGATGTCGTCGTGAGGATGCAACTTGACCAAGAGAGGCTGTTCGAAGCGCCGAGTCAGATTGATTTTCGAGGCGCACCACGCACTCGATTGATTGCTCAGCTTGAACAGGTTTATCTTCTCAAGCCGGGTATGCTCCGCATATCTGTGTTCAGGGGCGACGAAGAATTGACTGCTTGGACCATCCCAATTCAGTTGCTTCCGCAGCCTGCGCAAGCAGTTGCACAGGCTCATGCTTAGTGGTGCCTGGCATTTCACTTAGCATAGGCCTGGCTTAGGGCCTCGCTCACCTCAAAGTCACTCGGCTCTCGTGCGAATACCCCTGGGCGCGGTTAGGTTGGGGTGTTTGCCACGCGCCCACCATTCACGCGCTAGTTCAACGGAGCCTCCATGCTCTCATTTCTCGATCGCCTGACCCGCCCCTTCCGCGCCGCCCCTGAATCAAAGGACGGCTCGGGCGGGCTGGTGGCGCTGCAGTTCCAGGGGGCCGCCGCCTGGCGACCGCGGGATTACGCGACCTTTGCACGCGAAGGCTACATGGCGAACCCGATCGTCTATCGGGCCGTGCGCATGGTGGCGGAAGCGGCCGCCTCGGTGCCGCTCGATCTCTTCGAAGACGGAGCCGAGGTCTTAGAGCACCCGCTGGCTGAGCTCCTCGCGCGGCCCAACGCTACGCAATGCCAGCCGGAGCTGCTCGAAGCCTGGTACGGCTTCCTGATGGTGGCCGGCAACGCGTATCTGGAAGCTGTATCCATCGGCGGGCGGTTGCGCGAATTGCACATCCTGCGTCCCGATCGCATGACGGTGGTGCCTGGCTCCGACGGCTGGCCGTCTGCTTACGACTACACCGTCTCGGGCAAGACGCTCCGCTTTCATCAGGAGGGCGAGGGCGTTCGCCCGATCCTGCACCAGACCTTCTTTCATCCGCTGAGCGATCACTACGGCCTCTCGCCGATCGAGCCGGCCGCCACGTCCATCGATCTCCACAACGCCGCCTCGACCTGGAACAAGGCGTTGCTCGACAATGCGGCGCGGCCCTCGGGCGCCCTCGTCTATGCGCCAGGCGCGGGCGGACATCTGACACGCGATCAGTTCGATCGCCTGAAATCGGAGTTGGAGGCGAGCTTCTCCGGCCCGCGCAATGCCGGCCGGCCGATGCTCTTGGAAGGCGGTCTCGACTGGAAGGCGATGGCGCTCAGCCCAAAGGACATGGATTTCATCGAGGCCAAGAACGCGGCTGCCCGCGAGATCGCGCTGGCCATGGGTGTGCCGCCGATGCTGCTCGGCATCCCCGGCGATAATACCTATTCGAATTTCCAGGAGGCGAACCGGATGTTGTGGCGGCAAACGGTGCTGCCGCTGGTGTCGCGAACCGCGAAGGCCTTGAGCGCTTGGTTGGGTCCGTCGTACGGCGGATCGCTGGAGCTGCGCCCCGATCTCGACTCCGTGGACGCGCTGTCGTCGGAGCGCGAGGCGCTGTGGGCAAGAGTCGAGGCGGCGAGCTTCCTGACGGTCGATGAGAAACGCGCGGCGGTCGGATATGGGGCGATGGGGGAGGGAATGGAAAGTGCCAACCAGACTTAGTCCGACCAGCTCCTACAACCGCTCCTCCAACTAGCTATGTCAAGCTCACCAAGATCAGTTGATGGAATGAGATTGCCCGCTCCCAGCCGAACTAATCTGAGATAGTAAACTGAGCCGACCAAGCTCTTGCTCGTAGATAAACGCCTGGTCAGATAATTTCTGAAAGGCCTCGGCGTAATTGTTGATGATGCTCGAGTTGAAGAGATACCGCGACCCAGACAGTACCCAGCCGGTATCAGAAGCATAGTTTGTTGGGCAAAGGAAGTAGCCACAGCTACTGTCGGCATTGGTAACTTGAACGACCTTTCCGTGAGCGATCTCGTTTCGCCGCTCCGCCGCATCCGCCACGCTCTTTCGCAGCCAGCTACGGAAATCTTGTTCCAACTCAGGATCAGGATACCTCTTGAAGAACACTCTCACCCTCGCGAGGAGATGCTTCCGCCTCGCTACTGAACCTTCGATCGAGCCAAAAGTAGAAATCGGGCCTGTTGGCCAGTGGCTGCCGATAACCGTTCCGTAAACCCGCTGAAGCGAGTCTTCAAATGCCTCGAATAGCGAAAGCGCCTTTCCGACGGCTTCGTAGATAGGTTGCGCGCTCGGATCGCCTGCCGCAGCCTTAGCTACTGCAAATGCTTCGCGGGTGATCCAAGTCTGACTAATCGGAGGCAGTCCGGATGGAGTGAGCATAGAAATCTCTTGAGCACAAGGGTTCCTTAACCATAAGTATACACCGATTCCGTGAGTTGTAGAGGATTCTCCCCCACCGTCACGGCCGCGAAGGCGGCCGCCCAGACAAGCCGGTGGAATCCTCAGACTCCGCACCTCGGGCGGATTGTCCTCACTTCGGTCGACGACCCGTGGGATGGCCGACTCATCACGCCCAGCCAGAAATGGCTAGGTGGCCGCCTGCGCGGCCATGACGGTGGGGTGGTGGTGTTGCAGAACTCAGAGCACGAAGAATACAGAAGAGGAAGCTTCACATCCCCCTCGCAACCTTCGCCACCGCCTTGCCCAACACCGCATGCGCCGCCGCGCTATAGTGCACACCATCGAACACACTCGTTTCGATCAACTCACCGGCATCGAGGAACGCCGCGCCGTGGAGTTTCGCAATCCTCGCGTAGTGTGACGGCAGCTCGAGCGACTTCGCGCGGCCGCCCTTGAACATCTCCTCGTAGCCGGGCCAGGCATTGTAGACATCGAGCAGCGGCGCCGGGCAAATGACGAGCATCTTCGGCGCCCGCCCGCCCGGCCCGCATTCGGAGCGCTTGATGATGTCGAGCAGCACCGAGACGCCCTCGGCGATATCGCAGGCCGGCAGGTTGAACCGCATCTTGCAATCGTTCGTGCCGAGCTTCACCGCCACGATGTCGAGCGGGCGATGGCTCTTGAGGCACGGCAACAGATAGGCCGAGCCGTCGAGGAAGCGGCCTTCGACCGGATCGGCGTGCACGGTCGTTCGGCCGGAGAGGCCCTCCTCGATAACGTGCCAGCCTTCGCCGAGCGCGCCTCGCAACACGCCCGGCCAGCGCTCGTCTTCGAGATAACGCTCGTCGGGGCGCGGCTCGGTCGGAGTGCCGAAGGTGTTGCTGTCGCCGTAGCAGAGGATGCGTTGCATCGCGGGGCTCCTGGGGTGAGGCGTCACTATCGCTGCTGATTTCCGCGCGGTCCAGCGGGCGACCGCCGGTCGCCCCTACAAGATAATCGCCGGCACGGGTCGAATACATACGAGGACCAAGACATGCTCCCACTCCCCCTCCGCCGCGAAACAAAATTCGCGGCCTGCGATCTCAAATCCATCGATGCCGATGGCACCTTTGAGGGCTATGCCAGCGTCTTCGGCGCCGAGGATATGGCGCGTGATGTCGTGCTGCCCGGCGCCTTCACGACGAGCCTC
>JANNSX010000126.1:0-8549 GCA_031403155.1 Hyphomicrobiaceae bacterium | reverse complement strand
CAATCACAACCAGCATGCTTGCGGTTGGCCGGGCGACCGCCGGTCGCCCCTACAAGTACCTCCGCTGTCACCATGACACAGCCTCCCTATCTCAGGGCCGCCGACAAAGCATCGAAGGCAGCGAAGTTGAGGTGATCCGTCGTTTCCCCCGACGGCTCGGGTTGCGAGGCGTGCTTGGCGATGACGAGATCGGATTTTGGATCGACGACGATCCACTGTCCGTGGATGCCGGCGGCGACGAGACTGCCGGCCTCGGTGTGGTTGTACCATTTGCTGCGATAGCGGCACTTGGCGAGGAAATTCAGGAGATCACCTTTCACCCAGTGTTCGGCGCTGCCGCCGGTCCAGATGTCGTCGATCCAGCTTCCCGGAATGACCTGCCGGCCATTGGCGAAGCCACGGCAGCGCACCATCTCGCCGACGCGCGCCAGATCCTCGATCGTCACGCAAATGCCACCGGCCGTGCGCGCCGCGCCTGCCGGATCGACGGTGACATAGGCATCGCTCGTGGCGCCCATCGGTTTCCAGATGCGTTCGGAAAACATCTCGGCGAAGGGACGTCCGCCCGCGCGCTCCAACACCCAGCCGAGGAGATCCGAATTGGGAGATTTGTAGTTGAAGCGGTCGCCGTGCGGGTCGCGAGCCTTCTCGAGTGAGCCGAAAAATCCGTGCAGCGTCTCCTCGTCATTGCCGGAGCGCGGGTTCCAGCCGGAGGCCGCGCGATAGCGCAGGAACTTCCGATCGGGATTGAGATAGTCCTCGGTGAAATCGAGCGACACTGTCATGTCGAGGAGGTGGCGGACCGTTGCGTCGCCATAGGCCGAGCCGGCCAGCTCTGGCGTGTAAGCGGTGACCGGCGCCTCGGCATCGAGCACGCCATCCCCGACGAGCACGCCGGCGAGAAGCGCCGTCAGCGACTTCGACACCGAAAACACAACATGCGGCAGCGCCTGCGCGTCCGCCGTGCGATACCACTCGTGCACGATCTTGCCGCGTTGCATGACGATCAGCGCGTCGCTAGCGGAGGCGTCGAGATAGCGCGCGAGCGTCATCGAGTCGCCGTCCGGCGCGCGGAACTCGAAACCGGACAATCCGCGGGCGCGGCGCGGCAATGGCTGAGCAGCGCGCGGGTCGCATGCGATGTTCGCCGTCGGAATGACCTCGCGCACGCGATTGAAGCTCCGCCGGTTGACGGGGGGCGTGCGCCAGTTGGCGAGCGTCGGCGCCGGAGGTTGGTTGGAGCGCATCCCTCAATCCTTCCGCATGCGATCGGCGATCAGGCCGATGATCTCGAACATGACGGCCGCCGCCACCATGGACGTGATGTTGTTCGGCTGGTCCTTCGTCGGCATCAGGCAGACGACATCGCCACCAATCACATTCTTCCCGCGCACGGCACGCAACAGCCGCACCGCCTCGTTCATGCGGAAGCCTTCGACGCCGGCTTCGAGATTGGACACGGCCGGCGCGATCGTCGGGTCCAGGCAATCAAGGTCGAAGGTGATGTAGAGCGGGGCATCGCCGATCCGCTCCTGGATGATGTCGATGCAGCGCTCGGGCCCGAGATCGCGATAGCGGTCGATGTCGATCACCTCGTAGCCGTGCCGGCGCGAGCCCTCGAGCCAATCGAGGGTCCGCGTGTTGCCGCGCATGCCGATCTGCACGCTCTTGGTGGCATCGACATGCCCCTGCTTCACCAGATAGCTCGCCCAGTGCGCCGCCGATTTCTTGGCGCCGAGCCAGTGGTCGAGATTGTCAAAGCAGTCGGTGTGAGCGTCGAGATGGAGGAGAGCGGCCGGCTTGCCCTTCGTAAGCTTGGAGCCCTTGCCGGCAAGCCCCTGCAAGATGCCGCCGGTGACGCCGTGGTCGCCGCCGATCGAGACGGCGGGCGTTCCGGCCTTGGCGATCCGCGCGTAGAACTCGGTCATCCGCTCGACGCAGGCCTCGTTGTCCATGGCCTCGGGGAACGGCACATCGCCGAGATCGTGGATACGCGCCGTCTTCCACGGATCGAAGCCGAAGGCGTTGTGCATGCGCCGGTTGTGCGCGGAAACGTGCCGCACGGCGCGCGGGCCCAGATGCTGATCGCGCTCGGTCGTGCCGTTGCCCGATGAGTGCGGCACTCCCACGAGCGCAATGTCGCAATTCTTCGGATCGGGATCGACCGGACAGCGGAATAGCGAGGGCACGCCCCACCAGTAGAGCGTATCCATCATCCGCTCGGGCGGGAACTTGTCGGGCGACTTCGCCATGGTTAACTCCGATCGTCCTGTTCAGCGCTCAGTGTAACCCAGCTCCAATATGCGGGGATAACTTCTTATGCGGCGCCCAGCCGCGCCCGGCTGTAAACCATGAGGGCACAAAGACCCGATGCGATCCAGCACGCCGTCAGAGCGAACAGCATCGGGATGCTCGAGGTCGCCAGCACCCATCCAACCGCCGTGGTCGCAATCGCTGCGACGATCATCTGCAGCATGCCGCCGACACCCGAGGCCGTGCCAGACAGGTCCGGACGCAGCGCCATGGCGCCGACGGTGGCACTCGGCAGCGTGATACCGTTCGAGAAGGTCAGGAACATCATCGGCAGAAACAGCGCGATCGGCCGGTCGATATGCACCATGATCCAGAACAGCGCGATGCCGATGGCCGCGATGACAACGCCCAGCCCCAGCATCTTGACCGGCCCGAGCCGGGCCGCCAGCCGCGCCGAGGCGAAGTTGCCGGCCATGTAGCCGATCGACATCAGCAAAAAGTAGTTGACGAAACGGCTCGGCGGCTCGCCCATGAGCTTCTCGAAGATGTAGGGCGCAATGCCGAGGAAGGAAAAGAACATGCCGGAGGCGAAGGCGGCGGCGCCTGTATAGCCCCAGAACAGCGGCATTCGCAAAAGCTCGCGCGCCTCGCTGAGGATGCCGCCGAGTGTCCGCGCCTGGCCCAGATAGGCATTCGTCTCGGCGAGCATGGATGCGGCGAGTGTCAACAAAGCCAGGCCGACCAGCGCGATCAGCCAGAAGATCGCCCGCCAGCTCGCGTAGTCGGCGAGATAGCCGCCGAACAGCGTGCCCAAGAGTGGCGCCAGGATCATCGCCATGACCATGTAGCTGATCTTGGCGGTGGCGGCGTCGCGATCGTGCGTGTCGTAGACGATGGTGCGTGTGAGCACGAAGGCCGCCGCGCCGCCTCCGGCCTGTAGGGCGCGGCCGAGGATCAACACCGGGGCGTTTCCCGCCATGGCCGCAATCAGGCTGCCGATAGTGAACACCGCGAGGCCGCCGATGACGATGTGGCGCCGGCCATAGCGATCAGACAGCGGACCGGCAATCAGCTGGGCAAGGCCAAAGGCCACGAGCGCCACGGTCAGCGCCATCTGGACGACGACGAAGGGCACGGCGAGATCGTCGGCGATCCGGGGCAGCGCCGGGGTCATGGCGTTGAGCGCGAAGGGGCTCGCGGAGGTGAGCGCCACCAGCAGCAGGAACGGCGGGGAGGGCGGGCGAGGCACGGCCGAGCTGTGCGACGGCCCAGCCGCTGGGGTCGTCCTCTGCAAGCGCATGCTCCTATGGGGCGCCCGATTTCAAAATCGGGTGATTAACGAAGTCTTGCCATGGGTGGCGGGAGAAAAGCCATGGTCCGGGCCGCATGCCAGCCGTGCTTCACCGGTGATTTACGAACATGGTCGAGCCTCGGGCGATCGATCGAAGTTTTCCCGTCGCCGGAAGGTCCTGGTTACACTCTCTTTGCAACCTTGGACCTATGATCGCCTCCGGTTTGGCACCTATGGCAATCGCCATTGGCGCGTTCCTGGGGTAAGGCGTCGATGACCCATTGTGCGAATGTTGCGTTGCGCACCCCTGACTGGGACTTCCGGGCCGGGGCCTATGCTGCCGTGCTGGTCGATATCGACCGCCTGAAGCCGACTGAGCTGGTGCACGAGGATCGTGTCTGGCGCCTGATGCGCAAGATCCGCGATGGCGGCGTCTGGCGCGTACCGATCCTCATCGAGGCGACGGCCCAGGCCATCATGGACGGCCATCACCGCTGGACGGCGGCCCGTCGGCTTGGATTGAAGCGCGTTCCCGCTGTTGTCCTCACCTACGGCGACCCGCGGCTCACCCTCTCCTCCTGGAACGCCAACAGCTACACGCCGGACGATGTGATCCGCGCCGCCCGCTCGGGAGTACCGATGCCGCAGAAGTCGACGCGGCACATCCTGCAGCCGGGAGTCGGCGTCGTTCGCGTGCCGCTGTCGCAGCTGGATTGAGGCCGATCAGCCCGGTGTCCACTTCGTCCGGAGCGTGACGAACTCTTCCGCGGCACTCGGGTGCAGCGCGATGGTGCGGTCGAAATCGGCTTTCGTCGCACCCATGCCGACGGCGATGCCGAGAAGTTGTGCCATCTCGGCCGCGTCGGGGCCGAGGATGTGAGCGCCCAACACCTTGTCGCTGGCCTGATCGACGACGAGCTTCATGAGCATGCGCTCGGACTTCTGCGTCAGCGTCAGCTTCATGGGCCGGAAGCTCGTCTTGTAGATGTCGACGGCGCCAAAGCGGGTACGCGCCTGGGCTTCCGTCAGGCCGACGGTTCCAATCTCGGGCGTCGAGAACACGCCGGTCGGGATGAGGGAGTGATCGACGGCGGCCGGCTTGTTGCCGAACACCGTGTCGGCGAAGGCGTGGCCCTCGCGGATGGCGACGGGGGTGAGTGCCGCGCGGTTTGTGACATCGCCGACGGCGTAGATCGAGGGGACGCTCGTCTGCGAGTAGCGATCGACCTTGATCGCGCCCAGATCGTCGACCGAGACTCCGAGGCCGTCGAGGCCGAGGCCGCGGATGTTGGGGCCACGGCCGATGGCGTAGAGGATCTGGTCGGCCTCGATGCGGTTGCCCCCGGTTGTCGTGCCGGCGAGCCCTGTGCCGGTTTTTTCAATGCTCGCAAACACCTCGCCGCAGACCACGCGGATGCCGCGCGCCTCATAGGCCTGATGCAACGCCTTCCGCAGATCGTCGTCGAAGCCGCGCAGGATTTCCTCGCCGCGATAGAGCAGCGTCACTTCGGAGCCGAGGCCGTTGAACACGCCGGCCAGCTCCACGGCGATGTAGCCGCCGCCCGCAATCACTACTCGCTTCGGCAGTTCGGGAAGATGAAAGAACTCGTTGGACGTGATCGCGTGCTGGATGCCGGGAATGCCGGAGTCGACATTGGGATGGCCACCGGTGGCGATGAGAATGGTCCGCGCCGTGATCAGACGGCCGTCCGAGTTGAGCCGTACCTGATTGGGTCCGGTCAGCGTCGCGTGTGTCTCGAAAATCGTCACGCCGGCATTGACGAGGTTGCGGGTGTAGATCGCCTCGAGCCGGGCGATCTCCTTGTCCTTGTTGGCGATCAGCGTCGCCCAGTCGAAGCGGCTCTCGCCGATCGTCCAGCCGTAGCCCGCCGCCTCCTCGATCTCATCCGCGACCCGGCTCGCATAGACCATGAGCTTCTTGGGAACGCAGCCGCGGATGACGCAGGTGCCGCCGACCCGGTACTCCTCGGCGATGGCGACCTTGGCGCCATAGCCGGCCGCGATGCGCGCCGCGCGAACACCGCCCGAGCCCGCGCCGATAACGAAGAGGTCGTAGTCGTAGCCCACCACGGCGCTGCCTCCTAAACGTCGGGCTCGGATTCAAGCCGCTCGACGCCGTTGGTTCCGGCGAGAAAGGCGAGGTCGCAATAGCCGATAAAGAGCCCGTGCTCGACCATGCCCGGAACCAAGGTCAGCACTTCGGCCAGCTCCTCGGGCTCGTCGATCCGCCCGAAGCCGCAGTCGAGGATGAAGTTTCCGTTGTCGGTGACGAAGGCTGAGCCGTCCTTTGCCTTGCGCTGCAGGATCGCGCCCTTGCAGCCGGCCTCTGCCGCCAGTGCCTCGATCATGGCGTGGGTGGCTTTCAGTCCGAACGGCACGACCTCGATCGGCAGCGGAAACTTGCCGATCACCTTCACTTTCTTCGTCGTGTCGGCGATGACCACCATGCGCTCGGAGGCGGCGGCGACGATCTTTTCGCGGAGCAGTGCGCCGCCGCCGCCCTTGATGAGGCGAAGCTCGCTATCGATCTCGTCGGCGCCGTCGACGGTCAGGTCGAGATAGGGCTCCTCGTCGAGCGTCACGACGCGAATGCCGAGGCTCCTGGCCTGAACCTCGGTCTGTTTGGATGTCGCGACACAAACGACATCGAGCCCGGCTTTGACTTTGGCGCCGAGCAGATCAATGAAGTGCTTCGCCGTCGAGCCGGTGCCGAGGCCGAGCTTCATGCCGTTCTCGACGAGCGCAATCGCCTCGGCTGCTGCGGCGGATTTCAGGGCGTCGGTGGTCATTGGCATACTCCGGTGTAAATCCCACTCACCGTCATGGCCGCGTCATTGGCGAAGCCATGCTCCGCATGGACGGCGGCCACCCAGCCATATCCGACTTGGCGAAGCGGTCGAGCAAGTGTTGCAGTGTCCGACTGAAATCCTCTAAGGCCGCCCGAGCGACCGAATTCGAAATTCCCACGAGCTTGTCTGGGTGGCCGCCTTCGCGGCCATGACGGTGTAGCGGCGGCAGGGAACATAACAGTCACTCCTCGCAAGAGGAAATTCTGAAGGGCGCAGTCAATGCGATTCCGGCCGGTCGTAGTCACCGATCTGGCCGGTCAGCGGGTTTTCGGTCTTGCGCAGCTTCTTGCCGATGGCATCCACCTTGCGGAAGACGCGCAGGAAATTGCCGCTCGCGAGCTTCCCCAGATCGTTGTCGCTCCAGCCGCGCCCGATCAGCTCGGCGAAGAGATTGGGAAAGCAGGAAACGTTCTCCAGGCCTTCGGGCACATCGTAGCGCGAGCCGAAGAAATCCGAGCCGACGCCGACATGATCCATGCCGATGCGGTTGGCGATGTACTCGATGTGATCGGCGACATCCGAGACGGTGGCCTTCGGTGCGAGCGAGCGTCCACCCGCCTTGTGCGCCTGCATCATGGCGTGGAAATCGAGCCGGCCGTTTCTATCGAACTGCTGCTCCCAGGCGAGGCGCTTCGGGTTGAGGAAGGAGGCGATGAAAGTCGCCATGACGAGGCCGCCATTTTTCGGCACGCGGTCGAGCACGTCGTCGGGCACGTTGCGGCGATGCGCACAGACCGACTTTGCATTGGCATGCGACCAGACGATCGGCGACCGCGTCTCGTCGAGCACGTGATGCATGGCGTGCGGGGCGACATGCGCGCAGTCGACCATCATGCCGAGCCGGTTGAGCTCGCGGACCACCGCCCGGCCGAACTTCGTCAGGCCGCCGTTGCGCGCCGTATCCGTCGCCGAGTCGACCCAGTCGAGCGTGTCGTTGTGGCAGAGCGTCATGAGGCGGGCGCCCGCGGCGTGCCAGACGCGCAAGGGGGCGAGTGCGTTCTCGAGCCCGACGCCACCTTCGATGGCGAGGAAGATCGCCGTCTTGCCGAGCTTGCGCGCCTTGGCGACATCACCTGGTGCGGTCGCCGGCAGCACGATGTCACCATGCTGGTCCCAGATCTGGCGGACGATGTCGATCTGCTCGAGCACCGTGCGGCCGGGAAAGCCGATATCGCTCGGAATGTAGGCGGCAAGCCACTGCGCCGCGACCTTGCCCTCGCGCAGCCGCACGAGATCTGTGTCCGTTTCCTGATGCACGCGATCGGCGCCGTAGCGCGCGACATCGCCCTTGGCTGTCCGATCCTCCCGGATCACCCAGGGAAAATCATTGTGCCCATCGATCAGCGGCACCGCATCGAGGAAGTCGCGGGCGCGCTGGAGAAGCGAATGGCGAGATGGCGAATGGCGAGTGGAAGGTGTCTTGGGTCGCTCATCACTTTTCCCCATTCGCCACTCCCCACTCGCCATTCGCGATTTCTCAAATGCCACCCATCAGCATGTACTTCATTTCGAGGAACTCCTCGGTGCCGTGATGGGAACCCTCGCGGCCGAGGCCGGACTCCTTCACGCCGCCGAAGGGCACGACCTCCGAGGAGATGATACCCTCGTTGATGCCGACGATGCCGTATTCGAGCGCCTCGCCGACTCGCCAGACCCGGCCGATATCGCGCGAGTAGAAGTAGGAGGCGAGGCCGAACTCGGTGTCATTAGCGAGCTTGATGACTTCCTCTTCCGTCTTGAAGCGGAAGAGCGGCGCCACGGGGCCGAACGTCTCCTCGACGGAGATCTTCATCTTCGGTGTGACGTTCGCCAGCACGGTCGGCTCGAAGAAGTTGCCGCCCTGTTTCGGCTGCTTGCCACCGACGACGATCTTGGCGCCCTTGGCGAGTGCATCCTGGATGTGCTCCTCGACCTTCTCCACCGCCGCCTTGTTGATCAGCGGGCCGGTCGTCACACCCGAAGCCGCGCCATCGCCGACCTTGAGCTTGGCCACCTCGGCGGCGAGCATCTCGGCGAATTTGTCGTAGACCTTGTCCTGCACGTAGATGCGGTTGGCGCAGACGCAGGTCTGACCCGCGTTGCGGAACTTCGAGGCCATGGCGCCGATGACCGCCTTCTCGAGGTCGGCGTCGTCG
>JANNSX010000125.1:0-7038 GCA_031403155.1 Hyphomicrobiaceae bacterium | reverse complement strand
CAAAATCGGACGGACGCCCGGCGAGCATGCGATTTTGGCGCGATGAACGCCACACTAAGCTCATGATATTGCTAGTGGCCCTCATGTCGCGCCAAAATCGGACGGACGCCCGGCGAGCATGCGATTTTGGCGCGACGGGCCACTAGTGTGCGCGCAGCACCTCCAGGAACGCCGCGCCGTAGCGCTCGATCTTCTTGGCGCCGAAGCCGATGACGAGGGCGAGCTCGGACGTATTGCGCGGCTTGAGCCGGATGAGATCGACCAAGGTGCGGTCGTGGCAGATGACGTAGGGCGGCACGTTGGCGGCCTTGGCCAATTCGGCGCGCTTGGCTCGGAGCTGATCGAACAGTGGCCCGCCTTCGCCCGGCAGTTTGGCGACCTCGCCGCGCTTGCCCTTTTTCTTCTTGGGCTCGCCCTTTGACGCCTCCCGCATCGTGAAGTGCGCTTCGCCCCGGAGCAGCGGCCGGCAGGCCGGATTGAGCTTCAAGATACCATGCCGCTCCAGATCGACATCGACGAAGCCGCGCGTCACGAGCTGGCGGATAAGGCGGCGCCATTCGGTCTCCGGCACGTCCTGGCCGATGCCGAAAGTCGTCACGCGATCATGCCCGTTGCGGCGGATGCGATCGTCGGCCTTCCCCACCAGTACATCGATTACATAGCCCGCGCCGAACCCCTCGCCCGTGCGATAGATCGTCGAGAGCGCCTTGCGCGCGGCCTCCGTCACGTCGCGGCATTCGGGTGGGCTCAAGCAATTGTCGCAATTCCCACAGGCCTCGCCGAGCCGCTCGCCGAAATAGGCGAGCAGCGACTGCCGCCGGCAGCTCGTGATCTCGGTCAGCCCCACGAGTGCGTCGAGCTTCGCCTGCTCGATGCGTTTCTGCGCCTCGCCCGCCTCGCTTTGTACGATCCACTGGCGGTAGGTCACGACATCTTTCAGCTTATAGGCGAGCCAGGCGTCGGCGGGTTCGCCATCGCGGCCGGCGCGACCGGTCTCTTGATAGTAGGCCTCGACCGACTTCGGCAGGTTGAGATGGGCGACGAAGCGCACGTCCGGCTTGTCGATGCCCATACCGAAGGCGATGGTCGCCACCATCACGATGCTGTCCTCTTCCAGGAAACGGCGCTGGTTGACGCGGCGCGTCCCGGCATCGAAGCCGGCATGATAGGGGAGCGCCTTGCGGCCCTTCTGGTTGAGCCAGGCCGCAGTCTCCTCGACGGCTTTGCGCGAGAGGCAATAGATGATGCCGGCATCGGCGGGATGCTCGTCGCGCAGGAACCGCCACAGCCGATCGCGCGCGTCCCCGTCGCTGTCGGTGATCTGATAGCGGATGTTCGGCCGGTCGAAGCTGGCGATGAAGGTCAGCGCCTCGGAGAGATGCAGCTGGGCAACGATCTCCTCGCGGGTTCTGAGATCGGCGGTTGCCGTCAGCGCGATGCGCGGCACATGCGGGAAGTGCTCGGACAGCACCGAGAGCTGGCGATACTCGGGCCGGAAGTCGTGGCCCCATTGCGAGACACAATGCGCCTCGTCCAGCGCGAACAGCGCGACATGCGCGCCGCGCAGCAGCGAGAGCGTGCGCTCGGTCATCAAGCGTTCCGGCGCCACGTACAGAAGATCGAGATCGCCGTCGATGAGCCGCGCCTCGACCTGGCGCTGCTCTGAGTGCTCTTGGGTCGAATTGAGGTAGGCCGCCCTGACGCCGAGTTCGCGGAGCGCATCGACCTGATCCTGCATCAAGGCGATGAGCGGGGAGACGACGACGCCGGTGCCGGCGCGGACGAGCGAGGGGATCTGATAGCAGAGCGATTTGCCGCCGCCGGTCGGCATCAGCGCCAGCACGTCCCGGCCCTCGATCAGCGCCTCGATGATCGCCGCCTGGTGCGAGCGGAACGAAGGATAGCCGAACACGCGCTCGAGCACAGCTTGTGCACGCGCGCGCGCCGGTTGCTCGAGCGGATCGAGCTTCAATGCGGTTTGGGCCCCCATGGTCGGCAGTATGCGCGATTCGACGGCGCGCGAGTAATCCGAGTTGTGGATGACACCTGTGGCCTCTGATCACCAGGGGAGCGCCTGCCCATCGACATGCCAATAGGTGCCGGTTTTCTCGAGCCCCAAGCGATCGATGAGCGCGATAACCCCTTTGGCCGAGGTCTTGGCGTCGATATCGCCGCGGCCCTCGTTCATCCCGGTCTTCACGTAACCCGGATGGATCATCAACACCGTGATGCCTTTGTCCTTGAGACTTTCGGCCATGAGCTTGCCCGCGATGTTGAGGGCGGCCTTCGACATGCGATAGCCGACATCGGGAATGGCGGCCGTCGTACCGGCGATCGAGCCGAGGCGGCTCGTGATCATGGCGATCTTGGCCTTGGGCGCCAGGTAAGGCAGCAGCCGCCGCGTCACCTCGACGGGTCCGAGCGCATTCACCTCGAACAGCTGGCGCATGTTGTCGAGCGGCTCATTCTCCCAGTTGTCGGAGTTGGAGATGCCGGCATTGTTGATGAGGACGTCGATGGTCTGGCCCTTGAGCTGGCCGGCGAGGTGGGCGATGGCGAGCGGGCTCGTCACCTCGACCCCATCGATCACCTTGGCGCCGAGTTTGGCGAGATGGGGCGCGGGACTGCGCGTAGCGGCAATGACGGTGTCGCCCCGATGGCGCAGCTCCGCCACCATTTCCGCCCCGATGCCGCGGGCCGCGCCGGTAATGAGAGTGGTCGTCATGCATTGGCCTCCCCGATTGCAAGCGAGCCTATTGAGTTTTCACTCGGCATGGAAGTGACTGCAGTCATGCGCATCCCAAAGTGCCACCCCCACCTAACCGCGCCTAAGGGTTTAGCTGACACTAAACCCAAGGCGCGGCGTCCTCCCCCATCAAGAGGGGGAGGAATCGATGCCGCAACACTCGAGCAAACCAGAATCGCAATATCTGTAGCGATGCCGTTGTTCGACGGAGTAACCGCGCCCTTTCCTCCCCCTTTTCGATGGGGGAGGACCGCGCGCCTTGGACTTAGGCGCGAAGCGCGTAAGTCCTTAGGCGCGCCTAGGTGGGGGTGTCGGCGCAGAGCAAGAGAGCAGCGCATATGATCAGCCGCCAGCGCGCTCGGGAAAGGCTACCTTGATGGCGACGCTGCTCGCGCCGATGACGCCGCGTTCGGTGATGAGGCCGGTGACGAGACGGGCGGGCGTCACGTCGAAGGCATGATTGGCGACGGGCGTGCCGCCGGGGACGATGCGGACGGTTGCCGTGCCGCCGTCGGCGGTGACGCCGGTGATGTGTGTCACCTCGCGGCCCGAGCGCTGTTCGATCGGGATATCGCGCACGCCGTCAAACAGCGTGAAGTCGATGGTGGGCGAGGGCAGCGCCACATAGAACGGCACGCCGTTGTCGTGGGCGGCGAGCGCCTTCAGATAAGTGCCGATCTTGTTGCAGACGTCGCCCTGAGCCGTCGTGCGATCGCTGCCGACGATGCACAGATCGACCTCGCCGTGCTGCATCAGGTGCCCGCCGGCATTGTCGGCAATGAGCGTGTGCGGCACACCGTGCTTGCCGAGCTCCCAGGCCGTCAGCGAGGCGCCCTGGTTGCGCGGCCGCGTCTCGTCGACCCAGACATGGACGGGAATGCCGGCATCGTGCGCCATGTAGATCGGCGCAGTGGCCGTGCCCCAATCGACGGTCGCGAGCCATCCGGCGTTGCAGTGGGTGAGGATGTTGACGGGCTGGCCCGTCTGTTTCCTCGCTGCAATCGTTTCAATGAGTTTCAGCCCATGCCGGCCGATCGCCTGGTTGATGGCGACGTCCTCATCCGCTAACGCCGCGGCACGTGCATATGCAGCGGCGACGCGCTGCCCGGGCGGCAAAGGCGCGAGGACGCGCCGCATCTCCTCCAGCGCCCAGCGCAGATTGACAGCCGTCGGGCGCGTGGCGAGCAGTGTGGCACTTGCCCGCTTGAGCATCGCGTCGCTCGGCTCCTCGCGCATTGCGAGCGCCATTCCATAAGCCGCCGTCACGCCGATGAGCGGCGCGCCCCTGACAAGCATGTCCTTGATGGCCCGCGCGGCCGCTTCGAGCACGCTCAGCCGTACGATCTCGAAGGCGTGCGGAAACTTCGTCTGATCGAGGATCTCGACGGTTGCACCATCTCCAGCGAGCCAGATGGTGCGATAGGGCTTTCCGTCGACGCGCATGGTCGCTCGCCTTTCAAAAGCTTTCTGTAGACATCAATCCGGCCCAGGAGGGCAAGGTCAAGTGTGGGAAGTAGGGAATTGGGAGTAGGGAGTAGGGAATAGGGTAAGTATCGCGCCGCTTGTTCGCACGCCTACTCCCTACTCCCTACTCCCTACTCCCTACTCCCTACTCCCTACTCCCTACTCCCTACTCCCTACTCCCTACTCCCTGCTCCCTACTCCCTGCTCCCTACTCCCTGCTCCCTACTCCCTGCTTTTCACAGCCAACGCTCCGCCCTCACCGCGGTTCGTCACCGAACCCGAGAGCATGAGCAGTCCAGAGGGAAGGAGTGGCCGGCCCGTGACTAATTTCATCGGATGTGGCCGCAACCACTCCGTCGTCGTCGAGGGTTTGCCGCCGCCTTGGATTTCCGAAACCGAAGTTCCAATTGGAAACCCCTCGCCTACATCCGGGGCGAGAGTAGCTTGGGTCAGGTGTTCCCCATCCCAAGCGGCAGGGAGGCGCCGGATAGCTTATGTCCGGCCTCCTCGACGCTCCCCGCTACCGGCTCACCAGCGCGCGTTCCAGTCCTCTGGCGACGGGGTTGAGTGGAGTATGGGGGAGGTGGCAATAGGCGGGGATAAGTTCTTTGGCGGTATGGTGAATGGAAAGGAAATGTTTGCTGGGCACGCACTGTGTCTGTGGCCGCCCCTCACCCTCCCCTCTCCCCGCTTGCGGGGAGAGGCAAAAAAGAGGCCGTGCGTCCCTGACAGGTCAGGCGAGCACGGCGCCAGCCTTCCTCTCCCCGCTTCAGCGGGCGAGGGCAGGGTGAGGGGCAGCCACAAGGGAGGTCGTTGCCAAGGCATTTCCGTTTTTCGTTGAATCACTTCAACACCCTAATGCCTTGGTTTGTCGTGCTTCTTTTCGGAAAACCGCTTCGCATCCCGGCCTTCGCCGGGACAGGCTTTTTTTCCGGAAGCACTCTAATCTCCCAGAACGCACGGACACCTTACCGCCCCAACGCCATATCGTCCCGGTGGATCAGCTCGGCGCGGCCTTCGAAGCCGAGGATCTCCGCGATCTCCTTCGACTTCTTGCCGATGATGCGGCCTGCCTCCTCGGAGCCATAGGCGGTGAGGCCACGACCGACCTCGCGCCCGGCAAGGGTCCGGATCGCCACGGCATCGCCGCGCTCGAAGCTACCTTCGATGCGCCGGACGCCTGCCGGCAACAGGCTCTTGCCGGTCTCCAGCGCACCCGCCGCGCCGTCGTCGATGACGATCGCGCCCTTGGGTTCGAGCGTGCCGGCAATCCAGCGCTTGCGGGCGGCGACCGGATCGGAAGGCGCCAGAAACCACGTTGCGCGGCCGCCGCTCGAAAGCGCGCCGAGCGGGTTCACCACCTTGCCCGAAGTGATGACCATATGCGTGCCGGCGCCCATGGCGATGCGCGCCGCCTGCAGTTTCGTCACCATGCCGCCGCGCGACAGCTCGGTGCCGGCATCGCCGGCCATGGCCAGGATTTCAGGCGAAAGCTCGCGCACCTCCGCGACGAATTCTGCCTTCGGATCGCTCGACGGCGGCGCGGTGTAGAGCCCGTCGATGTCCGACAGCAGCACCAGGCAATCCGCACTCGCCATGGACGCGACACGGGCGGCCAAGCGATCGTTGTCGCCGTAGCGGATCTCGCTCGTTGCCACCGTGTCGTTTTCGTTGACGACGGGAATGGCCTTGAGCTTGAGCAGCGTCGCAATCGTCGAGCGGGCGTTGAGATAGCGCCGCCGCTCCTCGGTATCGCCGAGCGTCAGCAGCACCTGGGCGGTCGCCAAGCCCCGCGCGCGGAACACGTCCTGATAGGCCGCTGCGAGCGAAATCTGGCCAGTCGCCGCCGCGGCCTGGCTTTCCTCGAGTTTCAATGCGCCCTTCGGCAGGCCAAGCTGCCCGCGCCCGAGCGCGATGGCGCCGGAGGAGACGAGCACGATCTCCTTGCCCGCCGCCGCAAGCGCCGCGACGTCATCCGCCAACGAATTGAGCCAGGTCGTCTTGAGGCGGCCTGTCGCCCGGTCGACGAGCAGCGCCGAGCCGATCTTGACGACGATACGGCGGGCCTTGGTCCATTCGGGGCGCATGGGGCTTTGATCGGGGTTGAGGGGGTGCGAGGAGATAGCGCCCCCACCGTGACGCTGTCCAGCCGCTCGGCTTGCCAAGGTCAATCGATGCCGCCAGAGTGCAGGCCAATCACCCCAAAACCGGAGCCCGCCCGATGCAATTCCTCCACACCATGGTCCGTGTCGCCGACGTCGACCAGTCGCTCGATTTCTACTGCAACAAGCTCGGCCTCACCGAGGTGCGCCGCTATGAAAATGAGAAAGGCCGCTTCACGCTGATCTTCCTTTGCGCCCCCGAGGACGTCGCGAGCTTCAAGGCCGGCAATGCGCCCGCCGTCGAGCTCACCTATAATTGGGACAAGGAGGACTACGGTCAGGGGCGAAACTTCGGCCATCTCGCCTACGAGGTCGAGGACATTTATGCGCTCTGCGACAAGCTCCAGAAGGCGGGCGTCACCATCAACCGGCCGCCGCGCGACGGCCACATGGCCTTCATCCGCTCACCCGACAACATCTCGATCGAGCTGCTGCAGAAGGGCGAGTCCAAGGCCCCCGCCGAACCCTGGGCGTCGATGCCGAACACGGGCAAGTGGTAGGTTAGGTCACTTGGCTTGGCGCACGTTCTTACGGCGAACCGGCATCCACTTCGCCTGAACGTGCCGATGCCTGCTTGGCGCACGTTCTACGGCGAACCGGCATCCTCTTCGCCTGAACGTGCCGATGCCTGTTTGGCGCACGTTCTACGGCGAACCGGCATCCACT
>JANNSX010000124.1:0-7095 GCA_031403155.1 Hyphomicrobiaceae bacterium | reverse complement strand
GAGAGATCGGCTTGCGTCTTCGATACCGAATCCCAGACCTTCTGCTGCTTGTCGCCGGTTTCCGCAGTCTCGCCGCCGACGCCGAGAATGCCTTTCAGCATCGTCCGCAAAGCCCACTTGCCCTCCTTCGAGGGCAGCATCTTCTCGGAGGATGCGAACGCCGTGACGTCCTCGCCGGCCCGCTGCGACCAGCGGCCCTGCTCGACGCAGAAGGCGGCGAGCGGCACCCGGCCGGAATTCGGCGGCACGATCATGCTCATGGTCAAGGTGCGATCCTGCTGGCCGCCCTTGACGATATCACCGGCCTGGACAAACACCTCCTCCGTGCCCGTGTTCTCGATGGCGAGCTCGTTGACGCTGCCCGTCTCGTGCACGGTGACGAGGCCCTTGGCCATCGCCTCGCCGAGTGTCAGCGGCACGGGGCCTTGCGCGCTCGGCCCGTGGATGAAGTAGACCGCGAGTCGCTCGTGAACGACGGGATCGCTCACCTTGGGGGCGATGCCGGCAAAAGTTGGAGAGGCCGCGGCGAGGGCCGCCGCCGTCGCGAGGACGAGCTGAGACCGCAAATTCGGAATTGCGTACATGCCGTGTCTCCGTGGTTGCGCCGGTCGTGTCGGCCCGGCAGAACCGCGCGCTACAGCCAATTGCGGACGCGGATGGGGAGACGGCGTGGCAAACGTAAGGCGGGTACGTAATGGTATGTCACCACCCGTACCCGCCCGGACAATTGGCAGAAGTTTCTATGTATCGAGCTACTGGATGTAGTGCAGGTAGCGCATGTTCACCCAGCCGGTGCGGCCGTAATGCTCCATCACGCACCAATTGCGCTTGCAGCTGCCGGCCTTGAGCACGCCGTAGCCGTCATGGGGGATCGCGGCGACGATGCTGCGGTGGCGCGAGGGCCCGGAGCGCATGTAGAGCACATCCGTTTCGGCGACATTGACGACGCGGTAGGTGCCGCAGAAGGCGCAGGCCTTGGCGGGCCCGGCGACGAAGGCGGCGGTGGCGAGCAACGCCACGGCGGCGCCGGCGCGCAGAGCATGGGGAACGAGCTTGGCAATGGCGATCATGACGGTCTCCCTTCCTGGGTGCTTCTTTGTCTTTGTCTCAACCCGCACTGTGAGCCACTAAGTAAGGAGGGGGTGGTGAATGCGTCCTGAAGCCGGCTGTTAGCTGGCATTCAGATGAAGGTTCGTTCAGGTTGGACCGGATGGTTCCTGCTTACTGTAAGTTAGACCCCGCCCCGAGTGACGAGACCTCGGACAACCACGTTCGCACACAGGTCCCGGCCTTCGCCGGGATGACGACTGGGAGAGGTCGCGACCAACAACGGCGACATTCGCAAGTAGCGAGAACGGTAGGCACGAACGCTTGGGCGCTGCTTTACCCACTGTGCCAATCTTGTGAAGCGTCCATCCTCACCGTCATCCCGGCGGTCCATGCGGAGCATGGCTACGCCAATGACGGCCGGGACCCGTGTGCGTAGGAATTCGATGTTGGTGTGTCCTTGGGCAGGGCTTACGCGACACTGCCGCTCGCGACATCCGTTCTTTCGAGCCGCCAAAATGAAAAGACCCGCCAGGCCGTCGCCCGCGGGTCCCTGTCCAGTCTGCTCATGTCTCCCAACTCCGTGGGATTGGTCGCCGGTCCGGTCAGCTTGTTTTTGCTCTTCTTGTTCTTCTTGGTCTTGGCACTGCCGGTCTCTCTTCGACACCCGGTAAATAAGCCAGGGCCGGACGCGGCGCTGTTCCCGCAGGAACTAAATGCGGAAAAATCTGGGCAGCGCCCCGGATTTCAATGGCTCGCCAACACCCGGTCGATCCAGTCGCGAAAGGCCGAAACCCGAACGTAGACGCCATATTTGCTCTGGCGCCCGCAGCCAACGCCGAACGAGACGACACCGACGAGGACACTCCCTGCCGGGCCTCGCCATACCAGCGGTCCGCCGCTATCGCCCTGGCAGGCGTCTGCACCGCCGAACACTTCACCGGCGCAGAGCATGGTAGGCAGCACGCGACCGGCATAGGAATCGGGTGCGTTGCAAACCGGGTTCCCGACATAGGGAACGATCGCCCCCATGAGCTGCCGCGACTTCTGCCCGCCCTCTCCGATCGCGCCCCAGCCGGAGACGAACAGCGGTTCGCCGGGACGAAGCGCGAGCGACGCATCGGCGGTGGTGATGGCTGCGCCCTCGATGGGCGCCACAAGATGCAGCAGCGCCAGATCGGCTGCGTTGGTCGCGGGGTCGTAACCCTCGTGGATGACGACGTCGCGAATGCCCACCCAGCGCCCGCCGTTGAGATAGTCGCTCGTGCCCGTGATGACCTGGATGTCTTTCGGCAGCACTCCGCCCGGCAGGCAGTGCGCCGCGGTCAGAACCCATCTGGGATCGATGACCGTGCCGCCGCAGAGCGCGAAGCCGGCCCCCGACTTGATGCGCAACGCCACCTGCCAGGGGGCGTCCTTGATGTCGATCGGCGTGCCGCCGGCGATCTGCGCAGGGGCCGGCGACGGCCATGTCAGGTGCGTGCCGAGCAGGAGCACGCAGAGCAGGGCACGTGAGAGACCCCGGCTAGACATCATCCCTATCGGCGATGAGCGAAAGCTTCTCGGTGAAGAGATCGAGCGAGCTACCGTCGCGTTTCAACGCGCTGTCGGCTTCCAGCGCCTGCAGCGCGAGGTTCACCTTCGGACGGCTGGCGCCGATCAGAAGTGCGATCTCGATCTGCGACATGCCGAGATCGATCGAGGCCTTGCCCTCCTTCGGCTCGATGCCGCGGAGCTTCATGGCCGACAAGAGGAAGCGGGCGAGCCTCACCTCGATCGAATGCAGCGCCACCGCCTCGAAGACATCATTGGTCGAGCGCAGACGGGCGCAGAGGAACTTGACGGCGGCGTCCGAGATGGCCGGCACCGTCTCCATGAGGCGCTTCAGGTTCGCTCGCGACAGCGCCATGGCCTTGATCGCCGAGAGCGCGCGCGCGTCGGCCGTTCGCTGGCCGCCATCCAGTGCCGCGATCTCGCCGAAGAACTCGCCCGGTCCCGCATTGAGGAACGCGAGCTCGCGCCCCTCGTTCGTGAATACGGAGAGCCTGACGCGACCGGCGGTCAAGAGATAGACGTCCGCCCCTTCATCGCCGCGCGCGAAGATCAGCTGGCCGTTGTCGTAGGAGACGGACCGCATCTGCTTGGCGATCGTCTGCCGATCGGCATCGCCGAGCGAACCGAACAGCTTGGTGCCGGCGAGCATGCGCGGCAGATCGGTGGCGGTCATCATGGGGGACCTCTGACGGTGTCTGTTGCCTACCAATACCTGATTTGCGCGTCGGTTATCTTCTCAGGACCATTGTCCGTCACGATCACGGTCTCCTCGAAGTCGCCGAGATAGCCGTCCTTGCGGATGCCGCGCTCGACGCAAAGCACCATACCCGGTTTCAGCATAGTCTTATCCCCAGGCGCCAGCCACGGGCTGTCCCAGCCCAAGCCCACGCCATGGCCGAGGCCGGAGAAGTTTCCTTTGAGCTCGAAACCGAGCGCCTGCTGCTTGCCGAGGCCGGCGGCCGCGACCTGCTCGGCGGTTGTCCCAACTTTCACCGCGTTGATGCCGGCCTCGACCGCGGCAATGGACGCCTCGAACAGATCGATCTGCCGGTTCGTCGGCGGCCCGATGGGTCTCGAGCGTGCGAGGTCGAAATAGTAGCCATCGAGCACACCGGAGAGCCCGATGTGGAACCACTGGCCTTGCTTGAGCGGGGTGGTCGACGCCCAAGTCGGAAAGCCGGTGCGGATTTCCGCCGAGCCGTCACCGCCTGTGCCTGACGACATGAACGAGTTATAGAGGATGCCCCCGGCCGGCGCGATGACCGCCTGCCCCGCTGCGATGACATCGCCATGGGTCGCCCCGGGTACGGCCGCCGTCATCATGGCGTCGGTGGCGCGGGACCCGAGCGCGGATGCCCGCCGGAGAAGTGCGATCTCGGCGGGGCTCTTGACCGCGCGCAGATCGGAGAGTATCCCCTGCCCGTTCCGCCATTGCAGAGTCGGGAAGGCGGCCGTGATCGCCTGATGCACGTCCACCGTCATGACATCGCCGCCCACCAGCCCGACTGGACCTTGGTCGAGGCCGAGCTGGCGCATGGCCCCGATCACGCCCTCGATGACGAGGTCGGCGCGGATAATTTCGGACCCCTCCAGCGCGACCGTGTCGTCATATGCGCAGTCGACGACGAGCCGCGCCTCGCCCTCGGCCGAGAGCACCAGGAAGGTATGGGCGCGGGCGTTCCAGTTGCCGGCAAGGTCGGGGATGTAGGGGAAGAGCGTGTAAAAATTGGTGAGGTACATGACGTCGCCGTAGCGGTCGAGCGAGCCGCCGCCACGGGAGGCGACCACCAGGCCGCGCAAACCTGCCGCCTTGGCCATGGCCGCGGCCCGGCGACGCCGCTCGGCGAACTCCTGGGCCGGGATAATGGGGCGGGGTTGGATCATCGGCGGCGGCCTCCGAACTGTGGATCAAGCCGATTATCGCCATTTCCGCAAGGCTAGGCCAGCCTGTCTTGGCATGGGTGACACCTGTCCGGAAAACGCCATCAGAAGCGGGCGCCGTCTTGCCTTTCCCCCTCCCCCATGGCACGCCAACTTGCGATACTGACAACCAGATTCGGCTCACCCGGCGCTTTGCCGGGACGGGTGGGCATGTGACGGTCGCATTTGTCCTTCGAAGTGGCTTCCCGGTTCGTCGAAGAAAATGCGACCAACCAAGATTCTTGACCGGAGCAGCCATGGCCTCCTCGCGCGACCTCTTTGCCAAGCTCGAGACGGAGCTGGAGCAGCAGCCCATCCGCAAGAAGGGCGCGACCACCGACAGCTATACGGCGGCCGATATCGAGGTTCTGGAAGGCCTGGAGCCGGTCCGGCGGCGGCCCGGCATGTATATCGGTGGCACGGACGAGAAGGCGCTGCACCACCTCTTCGCCGAGGTGATCGACAATGCCATGGACGAGGCCGTGGCGGGGCACGCCGATTGGATCGATGTCGAGCTGTCGGCCGACGGCTTCCTTTCTGTCACCGACAACGGCCGCGGCATCCCGATCGACCCTCATTCGAAGTTCAAACCGAAGTCGGCCTTGGAAGTTGTCATGACCATGCTGCACTCGGGCGGCAAGTTCGACAGCAAGGTTTACAACACCTCGGGCGGCCTGCACGGCGTCGGCGTCTCGGTCGTCAACGCGCTGTCGGACGTGCTCGAGGTCGAGGTCGCCAAGAATCAGCGGCTCTACAAGCAGACCTACTCGCGCGGCAAGCCGACGTCCAAGCTCCAGGACATGGGCGCGATCAAGAACCGGCGCGGCACCAAGGTCCGCTTCCATCCCGACCCGCAGATTTTCGGCGAGCACGCGCATTGGAAACCGGCGCGGCTCCACAAGATGGCGCGCTCGAAGGCCTATCTGTTCGGCGGCGTCGAGATCCGCTGGCACTGCGCGCCCGAGCTCATCAAGGACGAGACCCCGGCCGAGGCCGTGTTCCATTTTCCTGGCGGCTTGAAGGACTTCCTCACCGCCCGGATCGAGGGGCTCACGACCGTCACCAAGGACATCTTCGCCGGCCGCATCGAGCGCGAGGGCGGCCATGGCACGGTCGAATGGGCAATAACCTGGATCGCCGACGACGACGGCTTCATCTCATCCTACTGCAACACGGTACCGACGCCCGACGGCGGCACGCACGAGAACGGCCTGCGCTCGGCGCTGTCGCGCAGCCTCAAGGCCTATGGCGAACTCACCAACAGCAAGCGCGCCCAGCAGATCATCGCCGACGATGTCTTCACGACGGCGGCCGGCATGCTCTCCGTCTTCATCCGCGAGCCCGAGTTCCAGGGCCAGACCAAGGACCGGCTGGCGACGCTCGAAGCCGCCCGCATCGTCGAGACGACGGTGAAGGATGCCTTCGATCACTGGCTGGCGGACTCCCCCGCGCAAGCGCAAAAACTGCTCGAATGGGTGATCGAGAGGGCCGAGGAGCGCCTGAAGCGGCGCCAGGACAAGGAGCGCGACCGGCGATCGAGCGCCAAGCGGCTGCGCCTTCCCGGCAAGCTCGCCGATTGCTCGCACGGGCCCGAGGACGGCAACGAGATCTTCATCGTGGAAGGCGACTCGGCCGGCGGCTCGGCGAAGTCGGCACGCGATCGGGCCAGCCAGGCGATCCTGCCCTTGCGCGGCAAGATCCTGAACGTCGCCAGCGCGTCGTCGCAGAAGCTTTCGCAGAACCAGCTCATCGCCGATCTCATTCTGGCGCTCGGCTGCGGCACCGGCTCGAGCTTCCGCGAGGAGGACCTGCGCTACGCCAAGGTCATCATCATGACCGACGCCGATGTCGACGGCGCGCACATCGCCTCACTCTTGATCACCTTCTTCTTCCAGGAGATGCCGCGGCTGATCGACAAGGGCCATCTCTATCTGGCGGTGCCGCCGCTCTACAAGATCAAGCAGGGCGCGGCCCACACCTATGCCCAGGACGACCGGCATCGCGAGGAGCTGCTCGCCACCGTCTACAAGGGCAAGAAGGTCGACATCCAGCGCTTCAAGGGCTTGGGCGAGATGAACGCCTCCGAGCTGAAGGAGACGACGATGGACCCCCGGAAACGCCGGCTGCTGCGCGTCGAGATCGACGCCGAGGATCGCGAAGAGACGACGAGCGCCATCTCCGACCTCATGGGCACCAAGCCCGAGGCGCGCTTCCGGTTTATCTCCGAGCGCGCGGAGTTCGTGTCGGACGAGGTGCTCGACATCTAAGCCCTCAACCACGTCGTATCCAAATCACCGCCGACTGCGGCGCGTTGCCGCGCTCGGCCGCCCGGGACACCAGTGTTTGCGGGCTGGCAGGCCCATGGCTTCCGCCCGCAAGCCTCTCGCTGCCGCCCGCGGTGTTGCCGACGGCACAATCCTGTCATAGACGAGGGCGCCCCCCACGTACGAGGGGTCACAAGTAAACTCGTTTGGGACGAACTCTCCATCATGGCTAAATCTGTTAAGAAGCCGGCGGCCAAGAAATCGGCCGCCAAGAAGCCTCACTACGGCATCCATCGCGTCGACAACGCCC
>JANNSX010000123.1:0-13385 GCA_031403155.1 Hyphomicrobiaceae bacterium | reverse complement strand
GCGAGGATGCGACGCCGCCGGACGTGCTCCTCGAGCGCCGCCGCAAGGTGCTCGGGCCGTCGCTGTCGATCAGCTATCAGAAGAAACTCAAGATCGTGCGCGGACGCGGCGCTTATCTCTACGACCACACCGGTCGCGCCTATCTCGACTGCGTGAACAACATCTGCCACGTCGGCCACGCGCATCCCCATGTGGTCGAGGCGTTGGCGAAACAGGCCGAGATCCTCAACACCAACACGCGCTATCTGCACGACAATATTCTCGACTACGCCGAGCGGCTTGCCGCGAAATTTCCAAAGCCGCTTTCCGTCGTTTACATGGTCTGCTCGGGCTCGGAGGCGAACGAGCTGGCGCTGCGCATGGCGCGGACGGTGACAGGGCGCCGCGACACCGTCGTCGTCGACTGGGGTTATCACGGCAACACCCAAGGGCTCATCGACGTCAGCCCCTACAAGTTCAATCGCAAGGGCGGCAAGGGCAAGCCCGGCTACGTCGAGATCGCGGATCTTCCCGATCCTTATCGCGGTCCCCTCAAGGGCTATGCTGCCGAAACCGGCCGCGCCTACGCGCGCTCTGTCGAGGCCTGCATCGAGGCGATCCGCGAACGCACCGGGCAGGGTCCGGCCGCCTTCATCGCCGAGACGATTTCCGGCTGCGGCGGCCAGGTGGTGTTTCCGGATGGCTACCTCGATGCCGCCTTCGCCGCCGTCCGCAAGGCCGGGGGCTTGTGCATTGTCGATGAGGTGCAGACGGGTTTTGGCCGGGTCGGCTCGCATTTCTGGGCGCACGAGACGCAAGCCGTCGTCCCCGATATCGTCACGCTGGGCAAGCCGATCGGCAATGGCCATCCGATGGCGGCGGTCGTCACGACGCCCGAAATTGCCAAGGCCTTCGCCAATGGCATGGAGTTCTTCTCGTCCTTTGGCGGCAATCCGGTTTCGGCCGCGGTCGGCAATGCCGTGCTCGACGTGGTTGAGCGCGAGGGTCTGCAGGCCAATGCCCTATCGGCGGGTGATCATCTCATAAGACGCCTCGAATCCTTGCAGCAGCGGCACCCCCTGGTCGGTCACGTCCGCGGCAAGGGTCTCTTCGTGGGGGTTGAGCTGGTTCGCGACCGCAACACGCTCGAGCCCGCCACCGAGGAGGCCGGCCGCGTGATTAACCATCTGAGAGACAACGGCGTTCTCGTCTCAACCGATGGCCCCTTCGACAACGTGCTCAAGATCAAGCCGCCGATCTGCTTCGGCCGACGGGAGGCCGATCTCCTGGCGGACGGCATCGATGCGGCGCTCAACCCGTTGGCCTGATCGATCAACTTGGCGTGGCCCCAAAGGATATGTCGCATTTGGACCCTTGGCCCCAATCCACCAATCGATATAGTTGCCATACAGACTCGAATGCCGTCTTCGGCGGACCGGGTCTCTCTTTCGCCATCGAAAGAGCATAACAGGCCTCATCGCCGGATTCTGTCGGCGCAAATCAAACCCATGGGAGGGTGTTCTTGATGACTGATATCGATCGGCTGAAAGCTATGGCCAAGGCCGGCAAGCTTTCGCGGCGCGAGTTCATGGTCGGTGCAATCGCCGCCGGCGTGACCGTCTCTTCGGCCTCCAGCATGTTCACGACGATTGCCCGCGCCGAGATGAAAAAGGGCGGCTCGCTCAAGATCGGCCTCGGCCACGGCGCCACGACCGACTCTCTGGATCCGGCAACCTATCCCGACCAGATGACCGGCACCTGTTGCTGGGGCACAATGTCGAACTCGCTGACCGAGGTCGATCTCAAGGGCAACATCACCGGCGACCTCGCCGAGAGCTTCGAAGCCTCTGACGGCGCCAAGAAGTGGGTCTTCAAGCTCCGCAAGGGCGTGACCTTCCACAACGGCAAGTCCGTCACCGCCGACGACGTGGTGGGCTCGATCCAGCACCACATGGGCGAAGGTTCCAAATCCGCCGCCAAGTCCGTGATCGCCGACATCACCGAGATCAAGGCCGACGGCGACAATGTCGTCATCTCGCTCAAGGGCGGCAATGCCGACTTCCCCTATCTGATGAGCGACTACCATCTGCCCATCATGCCGGTTGCCGACGGCAAGGCCGATTGGCAGTCGGGCGTCCGCACGGGCCCCTACACGCTCGAGAAGTGGGAGCCGGGCGTCCGCGCCACGCTCAAGAAGAACGCTGGCTACTATCGCGAGGCCGGCTTCGACGATGTGAGCTTCACGGTCATCGCCGACGTGGCGGCGCGCACCAATGCGCTGACCTCGGGCGAGGTCAATTACATCGACCGCTGCGATCTCAAGACGGTGAACCTGCTGAAGCAGGATCCCAACATCGAGGTCACCGAGGTCACCGGCTTCGGCCACTACATCTTCGTCATGAACGTGACGCAGGCGCCTTTCGACAAGCCGGAAGTTCGCAATGCCTTGAAGTATGCGATCGACCGCGTGGCTATCAAGGACAAGGTGTTCCTGGGCTTTGCCGCCGTCGGCAACGACAACCCAATCGCGCCCTCGATCAAGTTCGCGACCAACCCGGAGCCGCTCCACACCTACAATCCGGAAGAGGCCAAGAAGCTGCTCAAGGCCGCCGGTGTCGAGAACCTGACCGTCGATCTCTCGGTGGCCGATGCCGCCTTCGGCGGCGCGGTCGATGCCGCCCAGCTCTTCGCAGAGAGTGCCAAGGCAGCCGGCATCACCATCAATGTTATCCGCGAGGCGAACGACTCCTACTGGGACGCGGTGTGGCTGAAGAAGCCCTTCGTCGCCTCCTACTGGAACGGCCGTCCGACGGTCGACTACATGATGACCACGGCCTACGCCGCCGAGGCGGCCTGGAACGACACGTTCTGGAAGAACCCGCGCTTCAACGAGCTGCTCGTCGCGGCCCGCTCGGAGACCGACGATGCCAAGCGTGCCGTGATGTATACAGAGATGCAGCAGCTCGTGCACGACGATGGCGGTCTCATCAACATCGTCTACTCGACCTATGTGAACGCCAACAACAAAACCCAGCTTGCCCACGGCGAGATCGGCGCCAACTGGGATCTCGACGGCATGAAGATCGCTCAGCGCTGGTGGGGCGCCTGAGCGGCTAACGTTCACCTCGTTTGACGGAGCTACGGGCTGCCTTCGGGCGGCCCGTTTGCTTTGTGGCATATTTGTGTGGCGCCCGGTCTCGAATGCGCTAACAATGCCTGCATTGGGGAAGTCCCGAGCAAGAACAAGCAAGCCGGGGAACGCATGCATCCGATTGTCCGCACCGTGTTTCAGCGGCTGGCGCTGAGCTTCGTGACGCTTTTCATTGTCTCGATCGTGATTTTCTCCGCCGTCACCATGTTGCCTGGCGATTTCGCCAAGTCGATCCTCGGCCAGGCCGCGACCCCCGATACAGTCAAGGCGTTCCAAAAGGAAATCGGTCTCGATAAGCCGCCGGTGACGCGCTATATCGAGTGGATTCAGCGGGTTGCCGTCGGCAATTTCGGCGAGAGCTTTGCCAGCAGGGTAGGCTACCGGCGCGCTGTCGCGGACATTATCGGGCCGCGTCTCAAGAACACGCTGTTCCTTGCCGTCCTGACGGCGCTGATCGCGGTACCACTGGCTTTGCTGCTCGGCGTCCTTGCCGCCCTCTACCGCAACAGCTGGTTCGACCGCACCGTCAACGCGCTGACGCTGACCACCATCTCGTTCCCCGAGTTCTTCGTCGCCTACATGCTGATGCTCTTTTTCGCTGTGAATTGGCACATTCTACCCTCGCTCTCCAACGTCACGCCGGAGATGGAGCTCGGTGAGCGGCTCTACCGGTGCGCGCTGCCGTCCCTGACGCTGACCCTCGTCATCGTCGCCCACATGATGCGCATGACGCGGGCGGCCATCATCAACCTGATGGCGAGCCCGTTCATCGAAATGGCCCGCCTCAAGGGCATTCCGCCGATGAAGGTGATCACCAAGCACGCCCTGCCGAACGCCTGGGCGCCGATCGTCAACGTCATTGCCTTCAACCTCGCCTATCTGATCGTCGGCGTCGTCATCGTCGAGAAGGTGTTCGTCTATCCGGGCGTCGGCCAGCTGATGGTCGACGGGGTGACCTCGCGCGACATTCCGGTCGTGCAGGCCTGCGCGCTCATCTTCGCGGCGACCTACATCCTCTTGAACCTGATCGCCGACATCATCTCGATCACCACCAACCCCAGAATCCTGCACCCCAGATGACCACGGAAGCCCCTCCACTCGCTCGTAATGCCGTTTCGCCGCGCAAGACGCGGCTCGGCTCGGCATTGAATGAGTTCGGCAAGGCGCCGGTGACCGCCTGGTTCGGGATAATCGTCATCCTCGCCTATCTGTTCGTTGCCGTGTTTGCGCCCTGGATCGCGCCGTTCCGGGAAAGCGATACCAGCGGCCCGCCCTACGCCCCTTGGGGCGGCGACTATCTGCTCGGCACCGACCAGCTCGGCCGCGATATGCTGACGAGGCTCATCTACGGGGCCCGTAACACAATTGGCATCGCACTCGTCACGACGCTGCTGTCCTTCACTGTCGGCGGTGTGCTTGGCATCCTGACCGCGGTTCGCGGCGGTTGGATCGATCAGCTGGCGAGCCGCTTCGTCGATGTGCTGATGGCGATCCCCTCGCTCATTTTCGCGCTGATGCTCCTGTCGGTTTTCGGCTCGACCATCCTCAACATCATAATCATCATCGCCATCCTGGATGCGACCCGTGTCTTCCGCCTGGCCCGCGCCGTCGCCATGAACGTGGCGGTGATGGACTATGTCGAGGCGGCACGCCTTAGAGGCGAGGGGCTCGCCTGGATCATGCGCCGCGAGATCCTGCCAAACGTCATGCCGCCGCTCGTCGCCGAGTTCGGCCTCCGCTTCTGCTTCGTATTTCTCACCATCTCGGCGCTCTCCTTCCTCGGCGTCGGTATCCAACCGCCAACCGCCGATTGGGGCTCCATGGTGCGCGAAAACTCGACCCTCATCACCTACGGCAACATCACGCCACTCTTGCCCGCCGGCGCCATCGCGCTGCTGACCGTCGGCGTCAACTTTGTCGTCGACTGGTTCCTGCACAAGACGAGCGGGCTCCGCGATGAGCACTGACAGAGCGCAGGCGAACGGCGGCGGGCTCCTGCTCGACATCCGCGGCCTCAAGATCGAAGGCCAGAGCGACGACGTCTGGAACGAGATCGTCAAGGGCGTCGACTTGCAACTCGAGCGCGGCAAGGTCATGGGCCTCATCGGCGAGTCGGGTGCCGGCAAATCGACCATCGGCCTCGCCGCCATGGGTTTCGCCCGCCCCGGATGCCGTATCACCGGCGGCCAGATCTTCTTCGATGGCATCGACCTTCAGACGCTCTCCGACGAGGAGCAGCGCCAGATCCGCGGCCGTCGCGTCGCCTATGTGGCGCAATCGGCGGCGGCCGCGTTCAACCCGGCGCACCGCCTCATCGACCAGATCATCGAGAGCCCGCTGACGCACGGCATCATGTCGAAAGCCGACGCGACCGCGCGGGCGATCCACCTGTTCAAGAAGCTTGGGCTCCCCAATCCCGATACCTTCGGCCAGCGCTATCCGCACCAGGTCTCCGGCGGCCAGCTGCAGCGCGCCATGACGGTCATGGCGCTCGTCCCGAGCCCCGATCTCGTCGTTTTCGACGAGCCGACGACCGCGCTCGACGTGACGACCCAGATCGACGTGCTCGCCGCCATCAAGGACGCCATCCGCGACGAGGGTGCGGCCGCCCTCTACATCACGCATGACCTCGCCGTCGTTGCGCAAGTTTCGGACGAGATCATGGTGCTCCGGCACGGCAAGATGATCGAGCTCGGCACCGCCGATCAGATCATCAACCGGCCGGAAGAGGATTACACGAAGCGGCTGGTTTCGATCCGCCAGATCCGCAAGAACGGCGAGGCCTTGCCGCATGCGGCCCTCCTCGCCGTCGACAATGTCACGGCCGCCTACGGCAATCTGCTCACCGTTCTCAGCAATGTCTCGGTGCAGCTGCCGCCCGGCCAGACGCTCGCCGTTGTCGGTGAGTCTGGCTCCGGCAAGTCGACCATGGCGCGCGTCATTACCGGGCTGCTGCCGCCGAAATCGGGCGCGATCCGCTTCGATGGCGAGGCGCTTCCTGCCAAACTTTCCGACCGCACGAAGGAGCAGCTCCGCGTCCTGCAGATGATCTATCAATCGCCCGATGTCGCGGTTAATCCGCGCCACCGCGTGCGCGAGATCATCGGCCGGCCGCTCGAGTTCTATTTTGGCCTTTCCGGCCGGGAAAAAGAGAAGCGCATCGCCGAGCTGCTCGATCAGATCGAGATGGGGGAACAGTACATCGAGCGCTATCCGGGCGAACTCTCGGGCGGACAGAAGCAGCGTGTCTGCATCGCGCGCGCGCTCGCCGCCGAGCCGCGCCTCATCATCTGCGACGAGCCGACCTCCGCGCTCGATCCGCTGGTCGCCGATGGCATCCTGAAGCTGCTCCTGAAGCTGCAGGCGGAGACCAAGATCTCCTATCTCTTCATCACCCACGACATCGCCACCGTGCGGGCGATCGCCGACATGGTCTGCGTGCTCTACAAGGGCAAGGTCGTGCGCTTCGGTCCGAAGCAGGAGGTGCTCTCGCCCCCCTTCGACGACTACACCGACCTCCTCCTCAAATCCGTGCCCGAGATGCAGATCGGCTGGCTCGAGGGCGTCCTCAAGACCCGCCGCATGGCGAGCGCGGGGAATTGAGGGGGACATTCGGAGGGTAGCCGCTCCCTTTCCTCCCCCTCTTGATGGGGGAGGACCGCGCGCCTTGGACTTAGGCGCGAAGCGGCTCAAGTCCTTAGGCGCGCCTAGGTGGGGGTGCTGGTTCGGCTTCGCGAGACGTGCGGGACCGACGGCTGTCGATGCCAGGGTGTTTCCGTTTTTCGTTGAATCACTTCAACACCCTAATTCCTTGGTTTGTCGTGCTTCTTTTCGGAAAACCGCTTCGGATCCCGGCCTTCGCCGGGACAAGCTTTTTCCGGAAGCACTCTAGGCAGCGAGGACGTCGCCGACGACAACGCGCGATTCATTCCGCGGTGATGCGTGTCTACGCGTGCGGCATGAGCCGGGCTACCGGTCGCACCTACCCCCGGAACGAGCACCCCCACCTATGTTCGCCTAAGGGTTAGCTAACGCTAAACCCAAGGCGAACAGTCCTCCCCCATAAGAAGGGGGAGGAAAGGGTGCTGTGTCGCCAAGGTGGTGGTTAGGCATGCCTGACCAGTCGCGACACAGATGCAGACGCATTTACGCTGATCCGCCCTTGATCCGCGCGCGCGCTTCGGACAGCATCCCTTCCATCACAATCAAGGCCGTCAGCCGGCCGTAACTCGGGGATCAGGACATGGCCAAGGCATCCAAGACCGGCGCAAAGGCCGCCAACGGCAAGACCAGCAACGGGGCCTCGGCGGCTGCTCCGCTGCGCGCTCGCGTCGAGGGTGGCGGCACGCCGCTGATGAAGCACTGGGGCATGAAGTCGGAGGCAGGCACGCTGACCGACGTGCTGCTCGGACCGCCCGAGGGCTTCCGCTGGATGGGCGAGGAGAACGCGGCCTGGTCGTCGCTGGTCCGCGATACGATGCGGCGCGGCTACAAGTTCGACAAGCAGGTGGCGATGCGCCAGCACCGCGAGATGGTCGAGGCCTACCACGACGCGGGCGTCACGACACACTTCCTGCCGCTCGACGAATACAACCCCTATCAAGTCTACGCGCGCGACTCGTCCTTCATGACGCCCTACGGCGCCGTCATCTGCCAGATGGCGAACCCGCGCCGGCGCGGCGAGTATGCGGCCTGCATCCGCTTCTACATGGATAAGGGCATCCCGATCTACGACATGGTCTCATCGGGCAATTTCGAGGGTGGCGATTTCAATGCGGTGGCCGACAAGGCCGTGCTGCTCAGCTACACCGATCATCGCTCCGAGCATGTGGCGGCGAAGCAGATTGCCGGCTGGATGGAGGACGAGGGCTGGGAGATCAAGTGGGCGCCGATCGACCAGTTCTACGTCCACATCGATTTGATGGTGTGCATGTTGAACGAGCATTGCGCCGCCGTCTGCCTCGATACCACCGAGGACGATGTCATCGACTGGCTCAAGAAAAAGAAGATCGAGATCATTCCGGCGACCTTCAAGGAGACGATGGCGCTCGGCTGTAATGTCGTAGCCCTCGGCAACGACCGCATTCTCTCGACCGCCGGCGCCAAGGACTTGAACAAGAAAATGAAGGCCGCCGGCTTCAGGGTCTACGACCCCGAGATGAACATGTTCACCCGCGCCGGCGGCGGCGTGCATTGCATGGCCCAGCCGCTCAGGCGGGAGTAGCCGCACGTCTCCGGCCGCAGATTGCGGCATCCTTGGGAGTTAGAGCGCACTTCGATCTGATGGAATCAGATCGGGCTCTAGGTTGTTGGTATTGAGCACTTTCTTTCGACCAACCGGTTTCCACTTGGTCGGAAAGTGCTCTAGCTGGCGGAGAGGGAGTCTGTCGAACTCTCGCTTTTCTCTGTTCACCTGTAGTCAAAGTTTCTTGTGATATCAACGCAGTTGCACCCATTCACGTTCGCGCTCGTCCTTCACAGTTCGCCCGAATCCGCCCATCTTGTTAGGGCGGATGTTAGGGCGGAGCAACGACTAGGACGGCAGCGATGGCACGACTTGTTCACCGTTTGAGCGCACGTAAAGTCGAGACACTCACAGCGCCAGGCATGTACGCCGATGGAGGCGGGCTTTACCTGCGGATTACCGCTGGCAAGAGCAGCGGCAAACGTTGGGTCTTCGTCTATCGCAGACCTGCAGACACCAAACGCTGTGAAATGGGTTTGGGCGGTGCGCTCACCGTCACGCTGTCCAAAGCCAGGGAGAAGGCCGCCGCAGCTCGGTCATGTGTCCGTGATGGACGCGATCCCGTGGCAGAAAGAACTGGAGACGATCGGCTTCCAACATTCGGGGAGTTTGCCGACCAGCACATCATGGCGATGGCCCCAAGTTGGCGTAACTCGAAACATTTGACGCAGTGGAAGATGAGCCTGAGCGTTTATGCCAAGCCATTGCGCGGTAAGTTGATCAACGACATCACCACGGCCGATGTGCTGGATGTGCTACGGCCGATCTGGCAGAAGATCCCGGAATCAGCGTCCCGCGTGCGAGGGCGGATAGAAAATGTGCTCGATGCAGCCAAAGCCCAGGGCTTCCGATCCGGCGAAAACCCTGCCGCATGGCGCGGACACCTCAAGCTTATCCTACCGGCCCGTCAAAAGCTCACCCGCGGTCACCATGCCAGAATGCCGATTGATGACGTGTCCAGCTTCGTGGCCAAGCTACGATGCCGCCAAGCTGTTTCTGCGCGCTGCCTTGAGTTTGCGATCCTGACCGCTGCGCGCTCCGGCGAAGCTCTCGGCGCGCGTTGGGTTGAGATTGATGCTTCGGCCAAGGTGTGGACAATCCCGGCGAGCCGCATGAAGTCTGCTCGCGAGCATCGGGTTCCGCTTTGCCAACGAGCACTCGCCATTCTTGCCGAAATGCAGTCTCTTTCCGAGGGTGACCACATTTTCCCCGGCCAACGTCGTGGCAAGCCGCTGTCCAACATGGCCCTCGAAATGGTGCTGCGACGGATGGAGATCAACAACGCGACGGTTCACGGCTTCCGTTCTTGTTTCCGCGACTGGGCTGGCAATCGCACTCAATACCCACGCGAACTCGCCGAGCATGCCTTGGCGCACGTTATCGGTGATCGAGCAGAGCAGGCATACCGACGCGACGACGCCCTCGAACGGCGACGACCGCTTATGGATGACTGGGCCGTGTTCTGCGAAGCGTCCACTGTGCCCACCGTCGTTCAGATGAGGATCGTTAGATGACCAAGCAACAAAAGGGGCGCAACCGTCGCACTTACAAGGGGATGTTAGCCGAGCCAATCCTGGAGGTTCCGCGGCAGCTTCCACCGGGAGTGACCGACGTGCCGCCGTCCTGGTGCCCTCCCGAACATGCACGGAGTTGGCCGTTGGCCGTTGCTCGCTGCCGTCAGGAAGACATAAGAAACGGAGCCACAAGAATGATGGCGATGGCTAAGAGATTTGGCGCTTTGTGCGATCATTTTTGAAGTCGACATGGCCCGCCGGGGGTGGGCGCGAGACCTTGCGACACGCTTGGCAAAGCAACACGAAGCGGAGTTCTTTCGTGGATGCCGGATGTCAGACCTCTTTGACAAATATGATATCAATCCAGATCAACCCAGTGCCGATCAGGATTTCGCTATCGCGATCGCAGTTCGCCACGTACCCGGTTTTCGCTCTAAACTCCCAGAGCGGCCCAAGAGTAGGCTCAGCCCAGTCGAGATCATTGAACTGATCGCCGCATCTGAGCGTGTGCGGGAGCATTTGAAGGCAAAGGGTGGCCAAGGTTCAGATCGGCAGATTGCAGAAATCTTGAGTGACCCCGATCGTTTGAGCTCGATCCTTTCTGAACAGAGTGCCCGGTCGATAGAGGGCATCATCAAATCCCACGGAAACCAACGTAGGACGAACAAGGGCGTCCTCTCCGAGCGAACGCTACGCAGCCATATGCGCCAGATAAGAACTCTTCGGGAGGATTTTTTCAGAAACCGAGCGAGCTCTTATCAAATGCAGATCTTGGATGATGTCATTCCACAACTCCGCTGGATGGGGCGGGATGAGGCCCAGGAGCGTGGGCAGAATTGACCACAGAACGCGCCTGCTAATTTGGGGGTTTATCTGCCCAGCATTCGCGCATAGTTGGGTGGTCACCAACGAATGGAGGTGACCAAATGCCCCAGAGCGCTACCCAAGCTAACCCCTTTGAGAAACGTGCGTATTCGATCGATGAGGCCTGCCGCCAGCTCAGCATTGGCAGGACGTCGCTCTACGCGATGGCCAGTCGGAACGAGCTACGACTCATTCGAATCGCCGGCCGGACACTGGTGCCGCGCTCCGAACTCGAGCGACTAACTCGCATTGAACCGGCCGCCTGAAACGGAACCACCGCCCCGGGGGCAACCGGAGGCGGCGGCAAAGCTCATATCGATAACCGAATATCGTCGACGGCCTTTTGTACCGCGTAACGCCTGGAATTTTAAGGCGTAGCGCCGTCGTCTCAGAACGGACGACACCATGAAACCGAACATCAACTTCGAAGTCATCAATCGTGCGGCTCTGGCTCGGTTGCCGGAATTGTGCGCGCGCTGGCTGCCAGACGGCCACCGCCACGGTCGCGAATTCGTGGCCCGCAACTCGCGGCGGGCGGATCGACGCGCTGGCAGCTTCAGCGTCAATCTCGTCACAGGGCGCTGGGCTGATTTCGCCATTGACGCGCGCGGCGGCGACCCTGTCTCGTTGGCTGCATACCTGAGTGGGCTCAGCCAGGTTGAGGCGGCACGGAGCCTCGCGGACATGCTGGGGGTGCGCCATGACTGAGGACATCGGTATGTTCGATCCGCTGCCGTCGGTTTCGGCTGCCAATGGTCACGCATCCGGCCACGTGCCGAACGAAGACCAGCTTCGTTATGTGGCGCCCGTTCCAGATGACGCGCCGGCGCCACCACCACCGAAGGGGGCTCAGCGCTATTGGTATTGCGATGCAGTAGGCCACCAGCTCGCGGCGGTCGATCGGCGCGAGCCGCAGCATACAGGGAAGTCCAAGCAATTCTTTCCTCTGACGTTATGGCAGGACGAATTCGGTGCATTCACCTGGAGATGGAAACACCCGCCGGCGAAGCGCCCTTTGTTCGGGCTCACCTCTCTGGCTCAGCGTCCCGATGCGCCGGTGCTCGTGGTCGAAGGCGAGAAGGCGGCAGACGCCGCTGCGGGCACGTTTCCTGATCACGTTTCAATAACTTCATCGGGCGGCTCGAATACCGCCGATCTAGCCGATTGGTCTCCGTTGCTCGACCGGCACGTTGTGATATGGCCGGACAATGACGAACCCGGCCGCAAATATGCGACAGATGTTTCGAGGTTGGCCTACGAGGCCGGAGCGGCCTCCGTCCGCGTTGTCGTGGTGCCAAACTCTTGGCCGGTCGGATGGGATTTGGCAGATCCGCTGCCCGATGGCGTTTCAAATGAGACGATCAAGGAGATGCTAAAGAGGGTCGCCCCGCAGTCGGGTCCGGATATGTCCATTGTACTGCGTACAATGGCGCCCGCACCCGAGATCCCTCTCATCGCGTTCGGTCCGCTCGCCGAGTGGATCGAGCAGGCCGCCGAATGCAAATCAGCGCCGGTCGACTACGTGGCGATTTCGCTCCTTGGCGCGGCCGCTGGTGTCATCGGCGCCGCGAGATGGGTGTCGCCATGGGAGGGTTGGCAAGAGCCAGCGATCCTGTGGACACTGCTGGTCGGCTCGCCATCCGCCGGAAAAAGCCCCGCGATGGACGCGGTGCGCGATCCTCTTGCCGTGGTAGAGCGGGATGCCGCCGCGAGCTGGCCCGAAACTCGGCGCATTCACGACGCTGCCAAAGTGGTAGCTGAGGCCCGTCGCGACGATTGGGAGGCCGATGCGCGAGAGGCCGTGAAAAATAACCGGCCGGCACCGCCGAAGCCAGCCGATGCGGATGAACCCGATGAACCGCAGATGCCACGCGTCGTCATCAACGACGCCACCATAGAGGCAGTCGCTGCCATCCTGGCGGTAATGCGAGCGGTCTCTTACTATGGCAGGACGAGTGTTCGGGCTGGCTGGGCAATATCGGAAAGTATGGCGACGGCGACCGCGCCTTCTGGCTCGAAGCTTACGGGGGGCGTGCCTATATCGTCGATCGCAAGAAGCACCCCGAGCCATTGCGGCTCGATCACGTGGCCGTGTCGATAGTGGGCGGCATCCAGCCCGACAAGCTTGCCACGCTGCTGATGAAGGGCGACGACGATGGCATGGCTGCGCGGTTTCTGCTGACGTGGCCGGAGAGCGTCAAACCGAGCCGGCCGCGCCATCAACCGGACCGCCAGCTGGTCGAACGCGTGTTGCGCCGGCTGCACAAGCTCGAGTTCCAAGGAGATGCCGAGAGCGGGGTGCTACGGCCGGTGACGCTGGCAATCGAGCCAACTGCGCTCAACGTGTGGCAAGAATGGCGAGAAGAACACCATGCAGAATCGAAATCCGCCTCGGGGCTGGTGGCCTCGGCCCTTGGCAAGATGCCAGGACAGGTGCTTCGCCTCGCTCTCGTTCTGGAGCTGCTGTGGTGGGCAGCCGGTCCCGAGGGGACTGCCGAGCCGGATCAGGTCTCGGCCCGTGCTCTCAGGACCGCGCTTGATCTGATCGACAATTACTTAAAGCCGATGTCGACACGCGTCCTTGGCGAGGCGGTCCTGCCCGCGCATTGACGCTCTGGGCTCGCCGGCTCAG
>JANNSX010000122.1:0-3486 GCA_031403155.1 Hyphomicrobiaceae bacterium | reverse complement strand
GATCGCCTCGGCGAGCGCCGCGATCCGCTCGACTCGGTCCCATTGACTGCCGAGCTTCTCGTGAAACGTGACGTCGTGCAGCGCCGACCACATGTCGTCCATCGGCCGCTTCAAGTCCTGCTCGTAGAAGAACTAGGCGTCCGAGAGCCGCGCGCGGATGACCTTCTCGTTGCCGGCGATGATGCGCTTGCCGCCGTCCTGCGCCTCGAGGTTCGAGACCAAGAGGAAGCGCGCTGCCAGTCGCTCGGTCTCGGGATCGCGCAGCGAGAAGCACTTCTGATGCGCTTTCATTGATGTCGAAAGTACCGCCTCCGGCACCGAGAGGAAACTCTCGTCGAAGCGGCCCATCAGCACCGCCGGCCACTCGACGAGCCCCGCATTCTCCCGCGACAGACCCTCGTCCTCGACGAGCTCCAGATTGTGCTCGTGCGCGACCTTGCGCGCCTTGGCGATGATCAGCACTTTCCGCTCGTCGGCGTCGAGCATCACCTTCGCGGCCTTTAGCTTGCGCGCGTAGTCCGCGAAGCCGCCGGGCTCGATGGCGCCAGGCGACAGGAAGCGATGGCCGTGAGTCACGGCCTGGGATGCGACTCCCTCGATGGCGAGTGTCAGTGGCTTGCCGTCGATGAGGCACATGACGGATTTGAGCGGCCTCACCCAGCGCATGCGATTGGCGCCCCAGCGCATCGACTTCGGCCAGTTGAATTTTGCGATGGTGTCGGTGACGACCTCGGGCACGATGTCGGCGGCCTTGCGGCCGGGCTTGGAGATGCGGGCGACGTAGTAGTCGCCCTTCTTGGGGTCGCTCATGACCTCGGCTTCGCTGATGGACGAGAAACCCGCGCCCTTGAGGAAGCCCTGGATCGCGGCTTCCGGCGCGCCGACGCGCGGTCCTTTTTTCTCTTCGCTCACATCGGCGGATTTGGCGGCGAGCCCCTCGACGACGAGCGTCAATCGGCGAGGTGTCGCGTAGCTCCGCGCCTCGCCTTGCGCCAGCCCGTGCGAGGCGAGCCCCTCGGTCACCATCAGCCGCAAATCCTCGGCCGCGCGTGCCTGCATGCGCGCCGGGATTTCCTCCGAAAACAGCTCCAGTAGCAGCTCCGACATGTCTTGCCTCGTAAGCCTCGTCGCGGTGGAGACATCTGTGCCTGCTCAACCCCTCATCCGGCCCTTCGGGCCACATTCTCCCCAAGGGAGAAGGCCGGCCAAAAGCGACTGCCTCGATCTTGGCGACGCTAAAGGGCGGCATCGGCGATATCCCGACTCTATCGGCCCTCCCCCTTGGGGGGAGGGTGCCGACAGGCGGGAGAGGGGTTGAGAAGAGCAGTGCGTCTCCTCGAATGCGATCGTAAATCTCACCTAGCATGCTTCGTGTCACACGCAAATTCGCCCGGCGCTCAAACGGCGTCTGGTCGCCGGATGACGAAGCCCGCCTTGTGGTCGGCCGTGAAGCCGCAGGCCCGGTAGAAGGCATGGGCCGGCGCGTTCTGATGGCCGGTCAGCAGCATCACCTGATGGCAGCCTTTACCCCAGGCCGTTTCGATGGCGGCGTCGATCACCGCACGGCCATAGCCCTGCCGGCGGTAGTCGCTGTGGGCGACGACGTTCTCGAGGAATGTATAGGGCGCTCCGCCCCGCATCAGATTGGGTGCCGTTATGAGTGTGCAGGCGGCAGCGAGCCGATCATTGGCAGGTGCGACGAAGACGGTGAGACCCGGCTGCACCAGCGTCTCCTGCCAGATGCGGCTGGCGGTCTCGGGTGCGAGTTCCGGCATCTCGGGGTTGAGGTGGCGATAGAGCGCGAGGAGAGCCGGGAGGTCGGTGGCGATCGCGGGGCGAATGGTTGGCATGATGCTTCACCCAGCTTCCAATTCCCACAACGTTTCTCTGATCGCGTCGATCACCCCGTCGAGGTTGTGAATGACATCGGGATTTTGGAAGCGCAGCACACGATAGCCTTGGGTCGCAAGCCAGACCGTGCGGGCTTCGTCATAGCGGACCGCGTCGTCGTCGGTATGCTGGCCTCCATCGAGCTCAACAATGAGCTTCGTCTTGTGACAGGCGAAGTCGGCAACGAAAACCCCGATGGGAACCTGGCGACGGAAGTGGCTGCCCGAGACATGCACCAGTTTCAGTGCCGACCACAGTCGCCGCTCCGTGATGGTGGAGTTCCGGCGAAGGACGTGCGCCCGGCCGCGGGTTCGGGAGTTCACGCGGGTGGGCGACATCGGCTACTCCGATGGTGATAGATGCAGACTATCGCTTCTATGCAAGTTTGCCCACTTCGAGTGCTTGCGCACGAACACTCAGCAGTTTGTTTTGGCTGAAGGAGACCCCCACCAGTCGCTACGCGACAGCCTCCCCACAAGGGGGAGGCGGAAGTAGTGGGCACCTGCGCAAGACAATTGGGAAGGCCACAACAACCTCTGAGAATCCGACACCCCTGAATGGTTGAGTGGGTGGTCAATGGTACCATGAGCTATCGCAGCGCTCTTGCCCAGCTTCCGGAGTTAGCGTGAGCAAATG
The DNA here is from genome assembly GCA_031403155.1 of Hyphomicrobiaceae bacterium. Classification (GTDB taxonomy): domain Bacteria; phylum Pseudomonadota; class Alphaproteobacteria; order Rhizobiales; family Hyphomicrobiaceae; genus JANNSX01. Next base: position 960 of record JANNSX010000122.1, on the reverse strand, counting down.
ATCATGTTGCTCGCCGCTGCCCATGGCCCCCGCCTCCCCCTTGTGGGGAGGCTGTCGCGATAGCGACTGGTGGGGGTCGCCTTCAGAAAAGACTCTTTGCGGACTCGATCTTCAACTCCGCGCCGCCAGTGCTTCCGTCAGCGTCTTCGCATTGTAGCGCATCATGCCGGCATAGGTCGCCGCTGGGCCGCCGGCCTCCGACAACGCGTCCGAATAGAGCGTGCCGCCGACCTTGACGCCGGTGTCCTCGGCGATCTGCTCGATGAGGCGCGGATCGGAGATGCTTTCGACGAAGAGGGCGCTGGCTTTCGATTCCTGGATTTGCGTAATGAGCTTGGCGACGTCGGCGGCGGAGGCTTCCGATTCGGTCGACACGCCTTCGGGCGCGAGGAATGGCACGCCATAGGCATGCGCGAAGTAACCGAAAGCATCGTGCCCGGTGATGACAGTGCGGCGATCTTTCGGCAACGCGTCGATCATCTGCCGGATCTCCGCATCGAGCGCCTCGAGTTCGAGGGTGTAGGCGGCGCCGTTTGCCTTGTAGGTCTCGCAATTGGCTTTGTCCGCGTCGCAGAGCGCCTTCGCGATGTTGCCGACGTAAGTCACCGCGTTCTGGACACTTTGCCAGGCGTGCGGATCGCGATGGCCATGGTCGCCACCGTCGCCTTCAGCGGGCGCGATGGCGTCGACGCCTTCGGTCGCGACGATGATCCGGGCCGTCGAGCCACTCGCCTCAACCAGCCTGCCGATCCAACCCTCGAAGCCCAAGCCGTTGACGATCATCACCTGTGCCTTCGAGACAGTTTCGGCATCCGCTGGTCTCGGCTCGAACACATGCGCGTCGCTCCCCGGGCCGACGAGCGTTGTAAGCTCGATCCGATCGCCGCCGACGCGCGCCGTCATGTCGCCCAAGATCGAGAAACTCGCGACGACCTTGAGTTTCTCCCCGGCCTGACTGGC
>JANNSX010000121.1:0-17511 GCA_031403155.1 Hyphomicrobiaceae bacterium | reverse complement strand
GTGGAGGCCGGTTCGCCGTAGAACGTGCTCAAAGCCAACGAGCACGTTCAGGCGAAGTGGAGGCCGGTTCGCCGTAGAACGTGCTCAAACCCAACGAGCACGTTCAGGCGAAGTGGAGGCCGGTTCGCCGTAGAACGTGCTCAAACCCAAGAGCCACCGTTAACGAACTGTTAACCAAATCAGCCAAGCCTGCCGGACTGCTGGGGTGTCGATCGAGCCTCGGCACCGTGCCGTCCGGCATTGGGCCCGCCGGCACAGCCGCCGCAGGCTGTTGACAGCCTGCTACCGGCAACGGAGGCAGGACGGAAATGGGATGGGACCGTCCGCCAGGAGCTCCGTTAAAACACACGCCTGTTGCGTGCTCCCGCCCACGACCCTTGTGCAGCTTCTTTCATCTCAGATCGACCGCTGGCCCGGCTGGGTTTCCTGGCGCGCCGGCCGCGGCGTGACCCGATCGCTGAAGGATGCGCGAAGCCGAGGTTCAGTCGCACAGGGCCAACCGAAGGATGGACCAGCACATGCTTACGCTGAAGCGTCTCAGGGACTTCGAATCTAGACTCCGTTACGGCTCACAGGAGATCATCGAGGACACGCTCCGAACGTTGTTTTGGCCCACCGTGATGTTGATGTATGCCATAAGACCCAAACGTCCGCCCAGTATCTGAGGCGTGACGCAGCGCCGGTGTCCGAGCTGGCGCACGTTCAGGCGAAGTGGCTACCGGTTCGCCGTGAAGAACGGGCGCTAGAGTGCTTCCGGAAAAGCTTGTCCCGGCGAAGGCCGGGATACGAAGCGGTTTTCCGAAAAGAAGCACGGCAAACCAAGGAGAGTGCTTCCGGAAAAGCTTGTCCCGGCGAAGGCCGGGATACGGAGCGGTTTTCCGATAAGAAGCACGGCAAACCAAGGAATTAGGGTGTTGAAGTGATTGAACGAAGAACGGAAACACCCTAAGCAAAAGCTCCATCACCGGCCACGAGAAGCGAGGGTTGGCTCCATGCCAGCCCTCTTTCTCATTCGACGGCCGGTGTGATCCTCACCCCTTCTTCAGCTCCGCTTTCAGCGATTTTTCCATATCGCCGGTGATCTGATCGAGCATGAACTGGCCGCTCTGGGCGGTCGCGATCTTGGCCGAGCAGAGCGCGCCGGTCGAGGGCACCCATTTCGGATTGGCCGGATAAACATCGTAGGGCGGGAAGGTCGCCGGCGGATGCAGCGGCACCGCCTTCATGTTCACCAGCTCCGGTTTCAAGTGCAGCATGATGGAGGTCTCCATGACGCCCGCATGCTCGGTCGCCCAGCCGGGGAACTGGTCACCCCAGACCTTCTTCACCGTCGCCTCGGAAATGAAATCCCAGTAGTCGCTGCGGACCACCTTCACATCGCGGATGCCGTCGTAGCGCAGATCGCGCAGCGCCAGATCGATGCCCTCGATGACGAACATCGTGTTCTCGAAATGCCCGACGAGCACGACGAAGCGGCGCGCGCCGTGGCGGGCGAATTCCTTGATGAGATCGCGCACCAGCGAGATCAGCGTCATGCCGTCGAGGCTGGTCGTGCCCGGCCAGAAATTGCCGCCGCCCGACTTTGGTTGCGCCTTGTAGCCATAGGCGATGGCGGGCGCGACGAGGCCCTTGAGCGGTTGGGCAATGATCTCGGCAATGGCGTTCGGGATCACCACGTCGCAGTTCATCGGCAGATGCGGCCCGTGCTGCTCGAGGGCGCCGACCGGGAGAAAGATCGGCGCGTCGCCGTTCTTGACGATGTCGTTGTAGGTGGTCCACGGAATCTCGGCGATCCGGACGCTTTTGCTCATCGCTGGTCTCCATGCGGGGCCGGCCCGAACGGGCGGCCAGGGCGGGATGTCACCGGCGAGGGGCAAGCCCGGCCGGCTGAGCCGACGTTATCAGAAGTTTCAAGAGTTTGAAGTGCGGTTTGCTCAGGCCTGATCGTCGCCGAGGCCTTCGAACTCGTCACTCAGTCCTTTGGAAGCCGCAAGGACGGCGAGGGCGGCTGCCGGCACCGAGAACTCGCTCGTCGGCTTGTAGTAGATGGCGGCAAGCGCCACGAGGCAAAGCGCGCCGAGCAGAAGGACGTTGGTCACACCGGCGCCCGAGCCCGCGACCCGGATGAAGTAATCGATGATGATGTCGTACTTCAGCACCGCGATGATGCTCGCCAGCACACCGCCGATGCGGCCGATGGCTTCGACCTCCTTGTCGCGGCGCCGGTAGAAGAAGAACAGCACGAGCAGCGCCCAGGCACCGAACAAGAAGGAGAGTACGGAGGCCGTCGAACGATAGTTGCTCCCCGCGCCCGAACCGTAGAGCAGGGAGGCCGACTGCAGGAAGGCATGGCTCATGATGGGGTAGAACAACACGGCCACCGTTCCGATCAGCACGCCGCGCTCGATCAGATACATGTACTGCGAATACTCGGCCTCCAGCTGGCGCCGCCGGAAAGCCAGCATGATGCTGATGACCAGCAGCGTCAGCAGGAAGAAGACCTTGAGCGGCAATGTATAGGCATGGACCTGGGCGGTGATCGAGCGGCCATCCGGTCCGCCGGCAAGGCGACGGACCGCATCAACGAGGGAGTGCTGGGCCCGGCAGCAGGCGTCGTCCGTCGAGAGCGGACTCTGCGCGTCGCTGCGATAGGGCGTCGAGGCGAAGCAGAACCGGCGAACCGCACTATCGGCCGCGGTCGAAATGAGCGGGTCGCGGTCGCAGTTCGGGGCGAGCTCGGAGAGGCCGACCCGGCTTTGGCTCACTTGGCGGACATTGTTCAAGGCATCCAGCGCCGCCAGCCGCGGACATGTGCTCGTCTGGAGGCAAGACGCGAGACTGGTCCGGTCGCGCTCCAGCACCTGAGGCCTCACCTCCCAGATCGAGCGCTCGCTCGAGCCGAGGAAGGCCTGGGAGATCAGCCAGGCGAGGCCCGCGACGACGATCAGCCCGAAAATGAACCTCGGCTTTCCGTACTTCACATGCCGCCAGTACATATCGAGAAAGACGCAGGACGGCATGTAGAACGAGATCAGGGCGACCAGGCCGAACAGGGGAAAGAACAGGAAGAGGTGGCTGTAGAAGGTCGCCAGCGTCAGCCAGTCGAGATCGCGGAACTCGCTGATCAGCGCGCCGGTCGTTGCCACGAACGAGAGGCCGATCAGGCTGTAGAGCACTGCGATGAATACGCGGACGCCGACGAGCATGGATCGATCCTAGGGTGTTGCCGTTTTTCGTTGAATCACTTCAACACCCTAATTCCTTGGTTTGTCGTGCTTCTTTTCGGAAAACCGCTTCGCACTTTTCCGGAAGCACTCTAGTCAGAGGCGTGGGCTTTCGCCAAGGGGGAGCGTGCCACCACGGCCAGGGAGTTGGCGGATGTGGGGATGGGGATACAGGCTGGGTCAGGCGGGAATAAGATTGGCTCGAAAACGTTCTATCGAGTTGTCGTCAATAATTCGTTGGGTCTATTACTCTGAATTCTGATAGTTTCTGCCGATGAGCATCGGGAACGTGCTATGAGTATTCAGATTTACTTACCATGTTCTGGATGGTCTGAGTACAGGCAGCCGGCGCTGATCGGATAATGGAGATGAGATCATGACAGCCGCTATTCTATTGCTAGTACTGAGAAGAAGTATTTCGGCATAAATTAAGGCGTTATTAAGTTGACACTATTGATGCATCATTGCGTCATAAGTGATCGCTAGACCGGCCCTGGGCTGCATCAAGAATCCGGATAAATCGGAGTTGATGCCATGGTTGGGAAACTTCTGCAGACCGTCAGCGCCTTGGCCTTGGCCGTTGCGGCCGGCTACTACGTGCCCGCGAACGCGCGACCGCCGGAGTTTCTCGCATCAGCGCAGTCCGGCTCTACCGACGCCGGCATCAAGCCGCCCGCCCCGCCCGCCAAGAGCGTGAGCGCCGCAGCCCCCGACAACAAACCTCCTGCCCAGGCCACGAAAGGCTCGAGTACAAGCAGTACGGAGATTGCCAACAGGCAGATCGTTTCCAAAAAAATTGTCGCCGAGACCCAAGAGCCGGTCGCCGATGACATCGCCGATGTCGATGTGCCGGCCGAGGACGAGGTCGCGGACGCCTACGGCCAGATCGACGACGGCGCCAGCGATACCGGCTATTCCTACGATGATGGTCCCGTTTACACCGGCGACGCAGTGAGTTTCTTCGACTTGAGCCGTGGCCGGGGCATCGAGAGAGCCGATCTGGAGGCGCAGGGTGGTTGGGCCGCCGGCATCACCCCGGATTCCAGCAGTGCAGTCCTAGGCGTATCGTCCGTCGGCCTCACCATCGCTGCCAACGAACAAGCCGAGGGCAACGGCGGTTCCGGCTCGTCGGACGACAATGGTCTCGACGGCCCGGGCGACGGCGATGGCGACAGCAGCGGTTCGGGCGGCGGCGCCGACGATGGCGCCGACCACGATGCCGGTGACGACAATAGTGGTTCCGGCGGTGGCGACGATGGTGCCGATAACGACGCTGGTGACGATCACGGCGACTCTGGTGGCGGAGGATCGAGCGGCAGCGGCAGCTCGGGCGGTGGCGACAGCGATGGCGGTGGCAGCAGCGGCTCGGGTGGCGGTGATAGCGATGGTGGTGGCCGTAGCGGCTCGGATGGTGGCGATAGCGATGGCGGTGGCAGCAGCGGCTCGGGCGGCGGTGATAGCGATGGTGGTGGCCGTAGCGGCTCGGGCGGCGACAGCGATGGCGATGGTGGTGGCCGTAGCGGCTCAGGCGACAGCGGCGGCAGAGGTGGCAACAGTGGCAGCGGCGGCGGAGATAGCGGCGGCCGTGGTGGTGGCGACGACTGAGCTTGCCAATCGACGTTGAGAGTATCGCGGGACGGTCAATGCGCCGTCCCGCAGCTGATTGTGGCTACAGCAACCCGGGAAAATCCCCGCCGTCGACCAATAGACTCTGGCCGGTTATGTAGCCCGCCTGGGCCGAGCACAGAAAGGCGCAGGCGGCTCCGAACTCGGTGATGGTTCCCATGCGGCCGGCCGGCGTTTCGCCGACGGCATCGGCGACATATGTCTCGTATGTGACGCCCGCCCGCTCGGCCCGCGCCGCCATGGTGCCGCGGATGCGGTCGGTGTCGTGCCAGCCCGGCAGCACGTTGTTGATGGTGACGTTGCGGCGCACGGCCTTTCGCGAAAGGGCGGCGACGGCGCCCGTGAGCCCCGCCCGCGCCCCGTTCGAAAGCTCGAGATTTGGAATGGGCGACTTCACCGACGCGGACGTGATGTTGACGATGCGTCCGAAGCCGCGATCCATCATACCGTAGACGGTTGCCTGGATGAGCGCGATGGGGCCGAGCATGTTGGCCTCGAGCGCCTTGCGCCAATCCTCGAGCCCGAAGGTCTTGAAGTCGCCGGGTGGCGGGCCGCCGGCATTGGTGACGAGAATATCGGGTGCGGGGAGGGCGGCGAGCGCGGCGCGCCGGCCCTCCTCGGTGGTGATGTCGCCGGCAACGGTCGTGACCGTGACGCCGTGCTTCTTGCGGATTTCCTCGGCCGTCGCCTCGAGCAGATCGCGGCCCCGCGCGGTAATGACGAGTTCGACGCCGTCGGCGGCGAGCGCCATGGCGGTTCCCTTGCCGAGCCCTTTCGAGGCCGCGCAAACGAGGGCCTTGCGGCCGGCGATACCGAGATCCATGTGGTTTCTCCTTCAACGCTCAGGGCGCCTTGCGTGCGCCCGCTTCAATGAGAGCTTGGGCGAGCGCGGTGTCGGAGGCAAGGGCCGCTTCGACCTCGGTGCAAAAGGCCTCGCGACCGGTGAGCATTTTCTCGGTCGCTGCGTTCATGGCGAGCGTGCGCTCGCGCTCGCAGGCGCCGGTCGTCTGGTCGATGATCCCGGAGCGCCGTATGAAAGTGTCGAGCGGCTTGCCGAAGAGGGCATCGTCATAGCCCGGGCACTTGTAGGAGGCGACGACGACAGCCATGGCGAAAGCGAGACGCGTCCGATCCGCATAGCACGTGCCGGCACTGACGTCCGCGGCTCGACCGAGCGTGAGGAGAAGAAGCGTCGCTGCAATGCGTGTGATCATTGGCAGGCTCCGGCCTGGTCCTGCCGATGCAGTGTCTCAAGGTAAGCAACGCACCATTCCGGATCGGGCGTCCCCTCTTTCTGATCTCGGCAGCCGACGAGTAGAGCCGGTTGGCCTTCGAAGAAGAGCTCGCCATAGAGTTCCGCCTCTGGTCCGCCGCTGCCGCCACCGATGTCCTCGTCGACCGAGTATTCGATGCGAGTGCCGGAATCGAACGTCGTTGTCACCTCAGGGGGTTCCAGGGTCGGGGCCGTATGCCGGCTCAGCCACAGGACATGAACGAGGCGTGATCCGGGCTTCGGAACGATCGTGACCGTGTTGCCGTCGGCCGATCGCTCGACGCCTGAGCCTTTCGGGGCCTGCATCGCATAGCCGAAGCCAGCGATGTCGAAGCGCGCGCATTGAACGGCCGCCAGATCGAGCGGCCGCGACTGGTGCCAGCAGCCTGCGGTGAGCATCGCGACGAGCACGGTCGATCCAGCAGCGGTTCCCGACCTCAACCTACATATCCTTCACCAGCCTGACCGCATCGTACATCGCCGCGTGCACGTTGCGCGCGGCGACCGCGTCGCCGATGCGGAAGAGCTGGAAGGTGCCGTCCTTGTTGCGGACGAGTTTCTGCGACTGGCCGAAGATCAGCGCCTGCTGATCCAACTCGCCGTTGTTGCGGGATCGCGGTTTGAGCTTGAAATAGAGGTCGTCGGCCGGCTTCGTTGCGTGCTCGACGACGACCTGGTCGATCTCGCGTGTCCAGGTCTTCTTCGTGTACTCAGACGACAGTGTGGCCACCAGCCGGTTGCCCTTGCGCGCGACGCCCTTGAGCTTCGTCGCGATGGTGATCTTCACGTCGTGATCCTGGAAGCCGCGCATGTAGCTCACGTGATTGAGGCCGCCGAGGTCTAGCGCGAAGTAGCGCTCGGGCGTCACCAGCTCGAGCCTGGCGCCGCTTTCCGCGATCATCTCGGATGCCGTCATGCCGGCATGATTGCCGCCATTGTCGTCGAACATGAGAACGTCCTTGGCGGGCTTGACGTCGCCGGAGATGATCTCCCAGCTCGTCGTGACGAGGACCGTGCCATAATCCAACGGCAGCTCGTTCGGCACCCCGCCGGTGGCGATGAGGACGATATCCGGCTCCTCGGCGATGACATCGCTCTCCTCGGCATAGGCGTTGAACCGCATGTCGATACCCAGACGCTCGCATTGCGCGACGCGCCAGTCGATGATGCCCTTCAGCTCCCGCCGCCGGTTGAGCCGTGTGGCGAGCAGGATTTGGCCGCCCGCCTCGTCGGCGGCCTCGAACAAAACCACCTTATGGCCGCGCTCGCCTGCCACCCGCGCCGCCTCGATGCCAGCTGGCCCCGCGCCGACGATGACGATCTTCCGCTTCTTGCCTTTGGCCTTCGGGATGATCTGCGGGATCGTGGCTTCGCGGCCGGTCGCCGGATTGTGCAGGCAGAGCGCCTCGTGGCCCTCGTAGAGGCGGTCGATGCAGTAGGTGGCGCCGACGCACGGGCGGATCTCGGCCTCGCGGCCTTCCGTAATTTTCTGGACGATGTAGGGATCGGCCAGATGCGCGCGCGTCATGCCGACCATGTCGAGCTTGCCGGACGCGATGGCGTGCCGGGCGGTCGCGACATCGGGAATGCGGGCCGCGTGGAACACGGGAAACTTCGTCGCCGCCTTCACCTCGCCCGCGAAGTCGAGCGCCGGGGCCGAGGGCATGCCGCTGATCGGGATGATCTTCTGCAAGGGCGCATCGTGCTCGATGTAGCCCTTGATGACGTTCAGGAAGTCGATGTTGCCGGTCGCGACAATCCGGCGCGCGATCTCGAAACCCTCGTCGCGCTTGTAGCCCTTGTCCCAATCCTCATCCATCGACATACGCACGCCGACAATGAACTTCTCACCCACGCGCTTCCGCACGGCATCGATGACCATGAGGGGGAAGCGCATGCGATTGTCGAGCGTGCCGCCCCATTCGTCGTCGCGCTTGTTGGTGGCGGGCGACCAGAAGGCATCCATCAGATGGCCGTAGCACTCGTACTCGATGCCATCGAGTCCTCCCTCCTTCATGCGCTCGGCGGCATCTGCGTAATCTTTCACGATGCGCTCGAAGTCGAAATCCTCCATCACTTTCGGGAAGGCGCGATGGGCGGGCTCGCGCACCATCGAGGCGGAGACGACCGGAAACCAGTCGCCCTTGTTCCAATTGGTGCGGCGGCCCAGATGCGTGATCTGCATCATCACCGCGCAGCCGTAGTCGTGGCAGCCATCGCTGAGCTTCTTCAGATGCGGGACGATCTCGTCCTTGTAGGCGAGCAGGTTGCCGAAGGCTGGAGGGCTGTCTTGGGAGACCACGGCGGATCCCGCCGTCATGGTCATGGCGATGCCGCCCTTGGCCTTCTCGATGTGATAGAGCTGGTAGCGTTCCGCCGGCATGCCGTTGTCGTGGTAGGCCGGCTCGTGCGAGGTCGACATGATGCGGTTCTTCAGCGTCAGATGCTTGAGCTGATAGGGCTGCAGCAGGGGATCGTTCGAGGCCACGAGAAGGCTCCTTCAGGATTTTCCGAAAGCTTGGATGCGTTTTGTGGTTTCCGGATCGAGGAAACCGCGGATAGTGGCTTCGGTCTCGAACCGGATCGCGGTTTCGAGGTCGAGATGAGCGCTGCGGTCGAGCGCGCGTTTCATATCGGCGACGGCCTGCGGCGGCAGTGCGGCGATCTTGGCGGCAACGGCGCGCGCGGTGGACATCAGCTCGTCCGGCGGCACGACCTTCCAGGCGAGGCCGAGCTTGTGGAGTTCGGCCGCCGTGTACTTCTCACCCAGATACAGCATCTCGCGCGCCTTGGTGAGGCCGGCCATCGCCGGCAACAGCGCCGTCACCCCACCGGTGACGAATAACCCCCACTCGAGCTCCGGGAAGAATGCCTTCGCCGTCTCCGACCAGATCGACAGATCACAATTGATCGCCCACTCGAAGCCGCCGCCGACCGCCCAGCCATTGATGGCGCCGATGACGAGCTTGGGATTGCGGACAAGCGCGCGCGTCGCATTCTGGATGCGCTCGACGACGGCGCGGGCGGTGGCTTCGTCTTTGGGATGCGCGTGATCTTTCAAATCATCGCCCGCGCAGAAGGCGCGGCCCGCGCCGGTCAGGATGATGACGCGGGTGGCGGAATCGCGGCCGGCCGCTGTAAGCGCCGCCGTCAGATCCTCGATCAGCGCCACCGACATGGCATTGAGCCGCTCCGGCCGGTTGAGCGTAATGGTGCGGACGCCGGAGGCGTCGAGGTCGGAGAGGATGGTCGAGGTCATGGCCCATGTCGCGAGTTGAGGGAGCTACCTTCAAAGCTCCAATCGTGGGATTGCGCAAGCCTGGCGGGCGCATGGGTGGTCGGCGGCGGAGCCCGCCAGGCCCGGGCGGTGGTTCAAAACGATGAAATGTGTTACGGACCGAAGGGTGTCTGACTGAACCGAGTCCCCATGTCCGGCGACTTCCTGCCCCAGGCTCCGCGCCTTTCCATGGCTCTCTTCGAGGCGTGGCGAAACTCGCGTCCCGATGAGGAACGCTGGCAGCTGATCGATGGTGTGCCCATGATGATGCCTCCGCCCACTCTCGTACATCAGAAAATCGCAAGCAATCTCGAGCGCGCTCTGGATGATCGCGTGGCGACGTTGCGCAACGGCATGACTGTTGCGCGCGAGATTGGCATCAAGCTACCCGAAGTGCTCGACTATCTGCCCGAGCCAGATGTCGCTGTCATTGCCGATGGCTTTGCACAGGACCAAGTCTATGCGGACCGATTTTTCCTCGTCGCCGAAGTGCTGTCCAAGAACGAAAGCACCGAGCTGATCAAGGCAAAGCTCGGCTTCTACAAAGGCCATTCAGCTAATCGATGCGTGCTGCTCATCGCTCAGGATCGCATGCATGTCACGGTGCACGAACATCTTGGTGAAGCCGGCTGGAGCACCAGGGAGATTAGTGCGCCGGACGCCGAGCTTTCCGGGCCGTCAATCGGGGCGATCTGCCGGCTGGCCGATCTGTACAACAGGACGCCGCTGTCACGCGCTTGAAGCGCAGTTTCTGCGTCGTCGTCGGCCGACCGTCACCTCTGCAAGTCGTCTGGCATCATTCGCAGAGATTTCACACGGCCGCTCCGAAGGACGCGCAAGACCTCTAGGCATTCACCAGCTGAGGAAGTTCGATAGAAGATCGTGAAACGGTAACGATGGAGTGGGACACGCAGCACGCCAGGCCGATCGGTTTTGTTGCCGGTCTGCGGATACTCGGCACAGTGATCGATCGTGGCCTCGATAGTTCGGCGTACGCGCTCTGCACCCTTTGGGCTTCGCTCAATCAGATACGCACGAATGCTTTGGAGATCGGCGACTGCTCGTGGCGAGAAGCGAACACCTAGGCCCATGGCTGGCGAAGAGCCGAATGAACATCGGCCTCGGATGCATTCTCGCCGCGATCGAACTCGTCGATCGCCTCCTGAATCAGGCGGCGCTCATCTTCGCTCAATCGGTACTCACCTGCGGTATCAGCAGCTATCTCTTCGAGCATGAGCGCCGCGTACGCCTGTCTGTCCTTCGGCAGCGTGCGGACCTTCTCGATGGCCATTTCCAGGACTTTGATCATCGTTCAAGTCTAGCAGGAAATGGTCGAAGTCGCCAGAACGAACTCGCCTCGCCCCGTCAATGCCACGCGTCCGGCATGCTCTCCTTGCGCTTGGCGATGAACGCCCTCAGCGCCTCGTCTTTGCCCTGATCCATCGGCGGCGGCTCGTAGGCTTTGAGCATCTCCTTCCAGCGGCGGTTGGCGCGCTGGGTCGAATCCTCGGCCCCCATGTCGCGCCACTGCTCGAAGCTCGCATTGTCGGAGAGCTCGGGCTCGTGGAAGGCGGTCTCGTAGTTGGCGAAGGTGTGCTGGCTACCGAAGAAGTGATTGCCTGGGCCCACCTCGTGGAAGGCGCTCATGGCGAAGCCGTTCTCGTCGAGCGCGATGCCCTCGGCCATGCGGTGCATCATGCCGCAATGGTCGGCATCGAGCACGAATTTCTCATAGCTCATGACGAGCCCGCCCTCGAGCCAGCCGGCGGCATGCAGCACGAAATTCGCCCCGCACAGCATCGTCGACATCATGGTATCGACGGACTCTTGGGCCGCTTGGACGTCGACCGCTTTCGAGGCGGTCAAGTGGCCGCCGAGCCGGAACGGCAGCTTCGACCGCCGGGCGAGAGCGCCAAAGGCGAAATAGGCGAGCGAGGGCTCCGGCATGCCAAACGTCGGCGCGCCCGATCGGAGCGACATGGACGAGAGGAAGTTGCCGAAGATCGCCGGCGCGCCGGGCCGAACGAGCTGCGTCAGCGCGATGCCGACCATTGCCTCGGCATAGGCCTGGGCAAGCGCGCCCGCCGTCGTCACCGGCCCCATGGCGCCGCCCAGGATGAAGGGTACGATCACCGCGCACTGGTTCGCCTCGGCGTAGGCGCGGATCGCCCCCGTCATCATGCCATCCCAGACCAGCGGCGAGTTGACGTTGACGTTGCCGAGGATGACGCAATTCTTGTCGACGAAATCGGTCCCGAACAGGATGCGGCACATCTCGACCGAATCGTGCGCCCGCTCCGGCGCCGTCACCGAGCCCATGAAGCCTTTGTCGCTCCAGCGCATATGCGCATAGACCATGTCGAGATGGCGCTTGTTGACGGGGATGTCGACCGGCTCGCACACCGTGCCGCCGGAATGATGCAACCACGGCGACATATAGGCGAGCTTGATGAAGTTCTCGAAGTCCTTGAGGGACCCGTAGCGGCGTCCGCCTTCGAGGTCGGAAACGAAAGGCGAGCCGTAGGAGGGCGAGAACACCGTCGCCTTGCCGCCGATCTGCACGGAGCGCTTCGGATTGCGCGCGTGCTGCGTGAAGACCTCGGGCGCTGTTTTGCAGAGGTGACGCACATGCCCCGGCTCGAAGCGCACGCGATTGCCTTGCACGTCGGCGCCAGCATCCTTGAACAGTGCCAGCGCCACCTCGTCGCCACGGAACTCGATGCCGATCTCTTTCAAGATGCGGTCGGCATGAACGTCGAATTGGGCGAGCGCCTCTTCGGAAAGCATGGCGTAGTCGGGGATCTGCCGCGTGATGTAGGCCGGACCCGGCGCGATTTTCGCGCGCTCGGCCTTCTTGGCCTCGCGACCGCCGCGCTGTCTGGCCGTACTTGCGGATGAATCTGACATGGTGGGTTCGCCTTGTTTCGGTGAGGCGGAGTCTCGCGCAATGGCGGGGTGGTGTCCAGGTGTGACAGGTCTTTGTAGGGGCGTCCGGCGGACACCCGTCTTGCCGCGCAGGGAATCATCGAAGAGGGGCGACCGCCGGCCGCCCCTACAAGTTGGCATTCCCAAGAGACTGTGAGGGGCGCATGGTGGGTGTTGTGTAGGGGCGAGCGGCAGCTCGCCCTGCTCTCGGCAAAGGCGGTGACTGTGATGAGAAACGGGCGACCTGCCGGTCGCCCCTACATCACGCGCCTCGTGCGCCCCTTACGTTTGCTTGGTCCGGCAGCCGTCCCCGCAACTAACGGGCGAGCCGATACCCGAACTCCAGCGCCGCATCCGTCAGCCATTCGAAGACCGTCAGCGCGAAGGTGCGCATGGCGAAGATCTCGAAGCGATCGGCGGCCGTGCGATAGAGCAGGATCGGTGTGTGGTGGACGCCGGTGAGGGCGATGGAGCCGATCGGGAAACTCGCCAAGGCGAGGTCGATCGGGATGCCCTTGAGGAGGACGTCGGTCGCACGTTCGCCCGTGATGAAGAGCCGAGTACGGCTCGACGTGAGATCGATGATCGAGGTGGCGGATTCGGATAGGGCTGTGCGCGCGGCCTCGCTCTGGTCACCGTTCGAAGGTCCGAGCAACCAAAAGCTCAGCGGACCGGTACGGATCAGCAACCCGTTCGGCGTCTCGCTTGGCGTCGCGACTCGCTCGGGAACCGCGCCGAGCCAATTTCCGATGGCCTTCTCGGCCTCGTCACGCTTGCTGGGGAAAACACCGATCTCCGTCAGCGTCCAGCCCGTGACCTCGCCGATCGCCAACCCGACAGCGCCATCGACGCCCGCGCGCTCCGCCGCGCCGTGAAATCCCGCCAGTGCCGATCGCCGCTCAAGCATGGAGGCGCTTCCCTTCGCGATCGACGAAGTGCGGCGAGACGATGCGTAGCCGATGCGTCTCGTTCTTCAGCGGGAAGGCCGCGACGACATCATCACCCTCATGCGTCAGGCCGCCCTTGTAGAGGCCGAGCGCGATGAACTTGTTCAGCTCCGTCGACCACGTGACCGAGGTGATGTAGCCGCGCCCGTGCCCCTCGATCTCATCGCCCCGCGCGAACAGGATCGAGCCACCGCGCAACGGCTTGCCGTCCTCGCGGCTTTCCAGGCCGACGAGGCTCCAGCGATCCTTGGCGACGTAGGCCTCGCGCTCCAGCAACTCGCGGCCGATGAAGGGCTTCGTCTTCGAGGCCATCTTGCCGAGGCCGAGATCGTAGAGCGTGTTGCGATGATCGAGATCGAGGCCGGCGACATGGCCTTTCTCGATACGCAGAGAGGCGAGTGCTTCCAAGCCATAGGGCCGGATGCCGAGCGGGGCGGCCTTGTCGAGAATCCGGCACCAGAGCGCTTCGGTGTAGTCGGCCGGCGCATAGACCTCGTAGGCGAGCTCGCCGGAGAAGGAGAGCCGAAAAATCTTGACCGGCACGCCATCGAGCGTGGTCTCCAGCGCGCCCATATAGGGCAATCGTTCCGTCGAGAGGTCTTCATCCGGGAAGGCCAGCTCCAGCGCCGCCCGTGCCTTGGGGCCCGACACCGCCATCGCGCCCCACTGATCGCTGAGGGACGCCAGATGCACATCGAGATCGGTCCAGGCGGTTTCCAATAGGAACTCGAGCCAGCTCATCACCTCGCCGGCCTGCGCGGTCGTCGTCGTCATGAAGTAGCGGGTGTCGCCCAGCCGCGTCGTCGTGCCGTCGTCGATGACGACGCCATCGTCGTTGAGCATGACGCCGTAGCGCGCTTTACCCACGGCGAGCTTGGCGTAGTTGTTGACGTAGACGCGATCGAGGAAGGCCGCCGCATCCGGCCCTTCCACGGCGATCTTGCCGAGCGTCGAGACATCCGAGATGCCGACGCCCGAGCGCACGAGCTGCATCTCCTTGATGTAGGCCTCGGCCGGTGTCTTGCCGGCCCAGCGATAGTACCACGCGCGCAACCACGGGCCTGCTTCGATGAACTCTGCGCCATTCTTGCGGTGCCAGTCGTCGAGCGGCGAGCGGCGGACGGGGCGGAAATGAGCGCCGACCGCGCGGCCCGCCAGCGCGCCGATGGTGACCGGCGCATAGGGCGGGCGGAAGGTCGTCGTGCCGGTCTCCTCGATGCTCTGGCCGGTCAGTTCCGCCATCAGCGCCAGCGCATTGACGTTGGACGTCTTGCCCTGGTCGGTGCCCATGCCGAGCGTCGTGTAGCGCTTCAGATGTTCCACCGAGCGATAGCCCTCGCGATGGGCGAGCCGGATGTCGTCGGCCGTGACGTCGTTCTGGATGTCGACGAAGGCCTTGCCGTGGCGGAGGCCGGGGATTTCGAAGGTCGAATCAAACTTGAACTGCAGATCAAGCTCATCGCCCACTTCCGGCTGCAGTGAGGCGGACCAGCGTCCACGACTCTTGCCTGCGACCTCGGCAGCGCGAAAGCCAGCGCCTGCGCCCTCGTCAACCGCTTCGTTCAGCACGAAAGTGCCTGCAACCGCTCCGGCTACAAACTGCGGTGGTGGCAACGAGCCTGGTACGAACGCAGCAATCTGTTCACGCCAAACCGGCTTGATGCCGAGATGCGACGTAAGATGCACCGCCGGCGACCAGCCACCGGAGACGGCGACGAGGTCTGTAGCGAGCGTGTCGTAATTCAGATCCAAAGCTTTACTGCTCCAATCGCGTTCGGCCAATCGCACACCGCGAATGCCTTGCCGCCCCAATACGTCTATGGCGGTAACGGATGGCCTGACTTTGAATCCATGGTCCCTTGCATATCCCAGAACTTCGTCAGCGAGGGGACTGCGCAAATCCGCAACGACCACATCCAACCCTGCCCGCGCAAGATCGGCCGCCGCCAGATACGCCGTATCATTGTTCGTCACCACGACGGCGCGGGCGCCAGGCTTTACGGCGTACCGATTGACGTAAGCCCGCGCAGCCGAAGCCAGCATCACACCCGGCCGGTCGTTGTTGTTGAAGACGAGCGGGCGCTCGATGGCGCCGGTCGCGAAGACGATCGCCTTGGCGCGAACCGTCACGACGACGTGGCGGGCTCTGCCATTCTCGGGACGCGGCGGTTCGTGATCGCGCGTTTCGAGGAGACCAACCGTGTTGTGGTCGTAGAGGCCGAAGGCGGTGGTGCGGGCGAGGATCGTGACGTTGTCGCGACGTCGCAGATCGCCGTCGATCTCGGCGCGCCACTGATCGAGCGCGCTGCCGACAGGCTCGCTGAGCAGGCTGCCGCCCAGCTCCCGGTCCTGCTCGACGAGCATCACGCGCGCCCCCGACGCTGCCGCCGCATGCGCCGCCGCCAATCCCGCCGGTCCCGAGCCGATCACCAGCACATCCGTGAAGGCATTCCGCGTCTCGTAGCGATCGGGATCGGCCTCAGCCGAGGCCTTGCCGAGCCCGGCTGCGCGGCGGATGAACGGCTCGTAGGTCATCCAGCTCTTCTTCGCCGGGCCCATGAAGGTCTTGTAGTAGAAGCCTGCGCCGAGCAGCGGACCCGCAAGCTGATTGATCGACATGAGGTCGATGGTTCGCGAGGGCCAGTTGTTCTGGCTCTCGATCACCATGCCGTCCAAAATCTCACGCATCGTCGCCGGCACGTTCGGCTCGCGGCGATTGCCGGTGCCGACCGTCACCAGCGCGTTCGGCTCCTCGATGCCGGCCGAATAGACGCCGCGTGGCCGGTGATACTTGAAGCTGCGGCCGACGAGCCTGACGCCGTTCGCCAGCAACGCGGAGGCAATCGTATCGCCCGCGAAGCCGAAATGGCGCGCATGATCGAAGGTGAAGGCGATCGGTTTCTGCCGATCGATGCGGCCGCCATGTGTGAGCCGATCGTATGGTGTGCTCATGGGGCCGCCTTGCGATCGCGCGCGGCATAGATCGCCCGGACCTCGTTCGTCACCGTATGCCGCTCGGCGACGAGCCAGCGCCGGCAGCCGAGGACATGCTGCCAATACTCGGTGTGCCAGCCCTTCGGGTTGTCGAAGACGAAAACAAAATCGTGCCAGGCGTCTTTGTCGGTCGAACCATGCTCAGGCCGCCGCTTGGCGGCATCGCCGCCATAGCGGAACTCCGTGTGGTCGCGCTCGCCGCAGTGGGGACAGGTGATCCGGATCATGGCTACTGCTTATACGTCCAATTGCCGATGCCGAACTCGTCGAGCTCCCGGCCGGTTTTGAATCGATCGAGGCGGAAGCAGCGGTTCAACGCGTGCTCCTCGTCGTGGGCGATGGTGTGGGCGAAGGTCCAGCCGGAGGCCGGTGTCGCCTTGAAGCCCTGATAGCACCAGCCGCCGTTGAGATAGAGATTGTCGACGGGGGTGCGGCCGATGAAGGGCGAGCCGTCCGGCGTCATATCCTGGATGCCGCCCCAGGAGCGTAGGAGTCGAAGCCGCGCGATGAACGGCATCAGCGACACCGCGCATTCGGCGACCGTCTGAACTTTCGGCAGCATGCCGCGCTGCGCATAGGTATTGAAACCGTCGATGTGTCCGCCAAAAACGAGCCCGCCTTTGTCCGACTGCGAGAGATAGAACAGCTCGGCGCCGAAGGAGATGACGTGGTGGACGATGGGCTTCAGTGGCTCGGAGACGAAGGCTTGCAGCACGTGGCTTTCGACGGGGAGCTTCAAGCCAGCCATGGCCGCGACATGCGAGGAATGGCCGGCGACCGCGATGGCGACCTTGCCGGCGTTGATCCGGCCGCGCGTGGTTTCGATACCGACGGCTTTGTTGCCTTGCTTGACGATGCCGGTGACCTCGCACTGCTCGAGGATATCGACGCCGCCCTGGTCCGCTCCTCGCGCGTAACCCCAGGCGACCGCATCATGCCGCGCGGTACCGGCGCGACGCTGGATCAGCCCGCCCCAGATCGGGAAGCGCGCCTCTTTGGAGAAATCGAGATACGGCGCGAGCTTCATCACATCCTCGCGCTCGAGCAGCTCGGCATCGATGCCGTTCAATCGCATGGTGTTGCCGCGCCGGCCGAGCACGTCGAGGGCGCCGGGCGAATGCGCCAGCACGATCTGTCCGCGATGCGACATCATCACGTTGAAGTTGAGCGCGTGCGACAGGCCTTCCCACAGTTTCATCGAGTGCTCGAAGAACTGCGTGTTGCCGTCGATCATGTAGTTCGAGC
>JANNSX010000120.1:0-5676 GCA_031403155.1 Hyphomicrobiaceae bacterium | reverse complement strand
CGGATGAAGATCGCACCGGCGACGACCAGGCACGCCGCAATGACCCGCGTCGGCTTGATCGGCTCTTTAAGCAGCAACACCGCGAACACCGCGCCGAAGATGACGCTCGTCTCGCGCAACGTCGCCACCAAGCCGATCGGTGCCACCGACATCGCCCAGATGGCGATCCAGTAGGAGGCGATCGAGAGCACGCCGCCGAAAAACATGATCGGCCAGTTGAGGCGAAAGGCTTGGACGAGCCTCGGTCCCTGCCGCCAGCAGCCGTAGATCGCCATAGCGATGCCGTCGAGCAGGAACAGCAACGCCGTGTAAGCATGCGGCGAGCCCGAATGCCGGCCGCCGAGTCCATCGGCCAGCGAATAGGCGGTGATCGTGACCGCGGTCAGCAGCGCGAAGCCGACCGCGCGCTTGTCGGAGTCGAGTGCACGCCCACCGCGGAGCGACAGCAGCAGAATACCGCTCGTGATGATCAGCACGCCGAGCCAGCCATAGAGTCCCAGCACCTCGCCGAGCCACAGCATGCCGATGAGCGCCGTCATCACCGGCGCTGCACCGCGCGCGATCGGATAGACCTGACCGAGATCGCCCGCGCGATAGGCCTCGCTCAGGGCGGCATTGTAAACGATATGCAACGCGACGGAGGCGGCAAGGTAAGGCCAGGACTCCGCCAGCGGCAGGCCGAAGATGATGACGAGCGGTATGGAAGCGATGCCGGCCGCCACCGCCAGCCCAGAAATCGCCGACAAGGGATCGAGCTTCAGCTTGACGACGGTATTCCAGCCCGCGTGGCAGGCAGCGCCCACGAGCACCGCGGCGAAGACGAAAGGTTCCATGGGAAGCGGCCCGGCGCGGCCGGTGCCGCCTTCTCTCTATGACACTTTAGCGACAGGCCCCGCAAGCAACGCAACATACTGCGTTTTTTCCTCCCCCTTGGGGCCGAAGGCGCGCCTTCGGCACGACGATGGGGGAGGACCGCGCGCCTTGGACTTGAGCGTGTAGCGGTCAAGTCCTTAGGCGCGCCAAGGTGGGGGTGCTGTTTTAAGGCGAGGATGGCGCAGAGTGTCCGATCGAGCGGCGACCACCCCCACCTAACCGCGCCTAAGGGCTTAGCTTGCGCTAAACCCAAGGCGCGGTGTCCTCCCCCATCGAGAGGGGGAGGAAGATTCCCTATTGCTTCAGCGCCTTCAGCTCCTCCCAGAACTTGATCTGCTCGGCGAGGATGTCGGAGGGAACCGTCTTGAAGAGGATGGCGCTCGCCATGTGCTCCATTGGCTCGGTGATGCCCATGGCCTTGACGGCGGCCGGATCGGCGGCGGCGAAGGACTTGGCGTTGGAGTGGCCGTAGCCGCTCGCCTCGATCAGATACTTGCCGGTCTCGGGCGACAGCCAGGCATCGACGAAGTCGTGCGCGGCCGCATCGTCGCCCTTGCCGGAGTTCAGGATCGTCATGCCGCAGTACCAGGTGAAGTAACCCTCCTTCGGCTTCGCATATGCGACCGGGATGCCCTGGGCCTGCAGGTTCTTCGCCGCGTCGTTCCAGGCGTAGGCGGCGACGATCTCGCCCGAGGCCAGCGACTGGAACATCGTCGTCGGATCGGTCCATAGGTAGCGGCTGTTCTTGATGATCTTCTCGACCATGGGTTTCAGCGCCGTCATGGCGTCGCCCTTGATCGCATAGACGTCATCGTACTTGGCGCCACCGAGCATGGCGGCGAGGGTCACCACCAGCTCATTGTCGGCCATCGAGACCTTGCCGGCATATTTGTCGTCGGCGAAAATGCCCCAGGACTCGTTTTTCGCATACTCCGGATCGACGAGGTCGGGCCGGTAGGCGATGGAAGAGTTGCCCCAATCGGAGGGCGCCATGATGACCTGACCGTCCTGGACGATGCCTGCGGCGGTTTGCAAGGACGGAAATAGATCCTTCCAATTCGACAGCTTTGCGGTGTCGATGGGCTTCACGAGCTTGGCCTCGACGAAGCGGCCGACCGAATAGTTGCAGGGGTGCATGATGTCGGCCGCGAAGCCGCCGCGTACCTTCTGCAACGCCTCCTCCTCGCCCGAGAAGATCGAGAACGCCGGCGGGCCGCCATGCTTGGCGACATAGGACTTGTAGTAATCCGGTGCATCGTAGCCCGCCCACTCGAGCACGGTCAGTTCGCCTTCCGCATTCGCGAAAGCCGGGAGCGTAACCATGCCGACGCCGAAGGCGGCCGCGCCCTTCAGCATGTCGCGGCGCGAGACCTTGCCCTGGGCCATTCTGTCGACGAACTTGATGCGGTTCATGCGGTCCTCCCTTGGAGCCATTGGACGGCGGCCGTCCGGGCGGCGCGCCTTACGGGAATTAGCTGCCCGTTGGAACGGCTTGTCAATTGTCAGGGGGCTCGCTTCGCAGCCGTTCACAAGACTTCGATCAGATGGTTGACAGGTCATCGGCCCATGGTGCCACATTGGCCCGGGTTGGAGCATCGGCTGTCCCCGCAGAGACGCGGCGCCGATCGGAGCACGACACATGGCGGTGACTATTGTCAGCGGTGGCGTCGGCGAGGTCTCGCGTCCGGGCCGGCTGCCGATCCTCCACCGGATCCCATGGCTCTCCGGCTATCTCCTGATGTCGCCGACGATCCTCATCGTGCTCTCGATGCTGATCGCCCCGCTCGTGGCGCTGATCGTCATCAGCTTCTGGACGCAGGCCGGCTTCGACTTCGAGACCACGCCCACCGCCGCTCGCTATGTCAGTCTCTTCGCGCTTGGCGAAGGCGTCACCTGGATGGGCATTCCATTCCCGTTCGAAAATCCCGTCTACGCCATCCTGATGCTGAAATCGTTGTTTCTGTCGCTGGTGACGACGGTAGCGGTCATCGCGCTCGCCTATCCGATGGCCTACTTCCTCGCCTTCCGCGTCACCCGCTACAAGATACTCTGGCTCATCCTCATCACGGTTCCGTTCTGGACCAGCTATCTTCTGCGAGTGTTCTCCTGGAAGCTCGTGCTCGGCTTCAACGGCGCCATCAACTCGGCGCTGAAGAGCGTCGGCCTCATCGAGCAGCCGCTCGAATTCCTCGTCTACAACATGGGCGCCGTCGTCATCACGCTGACGCACGCCTGGGCCGCCTTCGCCATCCTGCCGATCTACGTCTCGCTCGACAAGATCGACCGCTCGCTGCTGGAAGCCGCGACCGATCTCGGCGACCGGCCCTGGCAGCGGTTCCTGCGCATCACGTTGCCGTTGTCGCTGCCCGGCACGATCTCGGCGGCGTTGCTCGTTTTCATTCCGACGGTCGGCGATTACGTGACGCCCGCGCTCGTCGGCGGGACCAGCGGCTCGATGATCGGCAACTCGATCGTCAACCTGTTCGGCAAGCAGAACGACTGGCCGCTGGGGGCAGCCGTCTCGATCACCATGATGATGATTGTCGGGCTGGCCGTCGCCTTTTTCCTCTGGGCGATCGGCTATCGCGAGATGCGGAAGAGATTGGCCTGAGCCATGCCCAAGCGCTTCGATCTTCTCACCGGCTATGGCTTCGCCTTCGTGGTCTTCCTCTACGGGCCGCTGCTGCTGATGGCGCTGTTCTCCTTCAACCAGGGGATCATCGCGTCCTTTCCACTCAAAGGCTTCACACTCAAGGCCTATGCCGACATGGCGGGCAACGCGGCGCTTCATCATGCGCTCGCCAACAGCCTCGAGGTCGGCATCTGCGTTTCGATCGTGGCGACTTTGTTCGGCATGCTCGGCGCCATGGCCGTGACGCGCTACCGGTTGCCGGGGAGTGCCGCAATCATGGGGTCCATCATGCTGCCGCTGGTGATCCCCGTGATCATTCTCGGCATCGGTCTCCTGATCGTGATGCGCAAGGTCATGGATATCGAGTTGAGCCTGTGGACGGTCGGCGCGGCTCACGTGTTGATCTGCATCCCCTTCTCCATGCTCACGCTCGTCTCGCGGCTCGAGGGCTTCGATAAGAGCCTGGATGAGGCGTCGGCGGACTTGGGCGAGAAGCCGCTGATGACGTTCTGGCGCGTGACGCTGCCGCTGGCGCTGCCCGGCATCGTCTCGAGCTTGTTGCTCTGCTTCACGGTCTCCTTCGACGAGATCGTGCTGGCGGTGTTCCTCTCCGGCACCGAGGCGACCTTGCCGGTCTATCTCTGGGGCTCGCTCCGCTTTCCGAACCAGCTGCCCGGCATTCTGGCGCTGGGCACATCGATCCTCGTCGTCTCGACCATCATCGTCGTCACATCGGAATTGCTCAGGCGCCGCGGCATGCAGGCGGGCGACAAGGAAGGGTTCTAGCTTCTCATGGCCAAAGGCGATGCCATCATCCGCTTCCACAACGTCTCGAAGCACTTCGGACCCGTCAAAGCCGTCGACGACGTCTCCTTCGATATCGAGCGCGGCGAGTTCTTTTCCCTGCTCGGCCCCTCCGGCTGCGGGAAGACGACACTGCTCAGGATGCTGGCCGGCTTCGAGCAGCCGACCTCGGGCGAGGTCGAGATCGACGGCCAGCCCATGGTGGGTGTTCCGGCCTACGACCGGCCGACCAACATGGTGTTCCAGAGCTACGCGATCTTTCCGCATTTGAACGTCGCCGAAAACATCGCCTATGGCTTGCGCAGGCTGAAGCTCTCGAAAGAGGAGACGGCGAAGCGCGTCGAGGGCGCGCTCGGCATGATCAAGATGGAGGGCTATGGCGCCCGCGCGGCGCATCAGCTCTCGGGCGGTCAGCGGCAGCGCGTCGCGCTCGCCCGCGCGCTTGTTTGTCAGCCGAAAGTTCTCCTCCTCGACGAGCCGCTGGGCGCGCTCGACAAGAAGCTCCGCGAGGAGATGCAGCTCGAGCTCCGCCAGCTTCAGCGCACCGTCGGCATCACCTTCGTGTTTGTGACCCACGACCAGGAGGAGGCGCTGGCGCTGTCGGACCGCATCGCGGTCATGTCGCGTGGCAAGGCGCTGCAGATCGATACGGCCGGGCGGCTCTACGAGGCCCCGAACTGCCGCGAGGTCGCCGAGTTCATCGGCTCGATGAACATGTTCGGTGGCATCGTCAAGGAAGTATCCGGCGGGACGGCGACGGTTGATGCGGGGCCGCTCGGGAAATTGCAGGCACTCGCTGGCGAGGCTGGCATACGTCCCGGGCACGAGGTGTCGGTGGCGGTCAGGCCCGAGAAGCTCGCGTTGGCCTGGAGCGATCCGGGGGCGGCCGTGAACAGCATCCGCGGCCGCGTCGGCGCGCAGGCCTATTTCGGCGACCGGAGCCACTTCTACGTCGAGGCGGAGGGGCTAGCGCGGCCCGTCGCCGTTGCCCATCAGAACCGTGACCGGGCCCTGGGTGGCGCCGACAGCATCGGCAAGCCGGTCTGGATCACCTTCCCCGCCGAGGCCGCGGTGGTGCTGACGCGATAGTGCCTGATCGCTTGGCAAGCAGCACTGGCCACGGCATCGAACCATGAAGCGCGCCCTAACCGCTTGCCGGCGCGCCACTTTTCCCCACGATATGCCTCCCGGGCGACGGTAGTGTCTCAGTTTGAAATCTCAGGCGGCTGCTTCTTGTAATTCTTCGGCCGCCCCGGCTTCGGAGCTTCCTCGTCCATCAGGGCGATCAGCTCTTCCCAAGACCATAGGCGTGTGGTCAACCCCGCCGACATGGCGGGCGTCACGCGAAGCGATTTGTGAATGCGAAG
>JANNSX010000119.1:0-16945 GCA_031403155.1 Hyphomicrobiaceae bacterium | reverse complement strand
ATCGCGCTTGGCGATCGCCTCGCGCTCGGTCTCACCCACGATCGGCATCAGGCCCGGCATGATCCAGAGATCGTCGGCACTTCGTCCAAGCTCGACCACACGCGCCTTGGTTGCACGATAGGCGGCCCGCGCCTTGGCGAGGTCACCGCCGGTCGCCGCATACTGGATGTTGGCGTAGCGCGCCGCCATCTCGGTGGCGGCCGGGGAATCTCCTGCCGCAACGATGACGGGCGATCCCTGCGGCGAAGGGGCGACATCGAGCGGTCCCTTCGAGGAAAAGTGCGGCCCCTCGTGATCGATCACGTTGATCTTGCCGCGATCGACATAGACGCCGCTCGTTTTGTCCCGAACGAAGGCGCCCGCCTGCCAGCTTCGCCAAAGCCCGCTCACGACCTCGATCGCCTCATGCGCGCGCCGATAGCGCTCATCGTGCTCTGGCCTCGTCTTAAGGCCGTAGTTCAACATCTCGTCCGGGCTGTAGGAGGTGACGACGTTCCAACCCGCCCGCCCGCCGCTGATAATGTCGAGGGAGGCCATCGTGCGGGCGATCCGGTAGGGATGCGCGTAGGTCGTCGAAATCGTGCTGATGAGGCCGATGTTGCTCGTCATGGTTGCGAGCGCCGAGAGCACGACGATCGGATCGAGCTTCACCGCGAAATGCTCGTAGGCCATCTCGCGATTGGGGTTGTCGAAGTTCTCGACGCCCATGATGTCGGCAAAGAAGATGAAATCGAGCTTCGCCCGCTCCGCGTCGCGCGCGGCCTTCGCGTAGGGCTCGAGGCTCATGAAACCGTCAGGGGGAAAGTCCGGCATCCGCCAGGCCCCCCGATGGTAGCCAAGCTTGTAGACGGAGAGCCCGAGCGCCATGTGCCGACGCGATGCCGTCATCGTCGCCTCCCGATCGCCGCCGGTCCATGCTCGAATTCAAGCGGCATTTGAACCCCAACTCGCGCTCGCGCGCAAAGCCATATGGGCTCGATACGGATCGACTGTTGCATGCACGCGACAGCTGAGGCCGGATTTTTGCTGTATTCACATGGACTTAGCGGGGTCTCCTGGAGGCCCAAATGAGAGTTCCTGGTCTGTGCGCCGCCGCCGCCATCCTGGTTGCCGGCTGCAGTTATGATATCGCCACCGTCGATTGCAATCTGGTGTTGACGCCGACGGAAGATGCGGTCTGTGGCAGCTCGAAACTCAGACGCCTCGATCGCGATCTGACGAAACTCTATCAGGTCGCCCTGTCCATCTCGGAGGACGACGAGCCCAGTCTGCGTGCCGAGCAAGCAGCCTGGATCAAATCGCGCAACGCCTGCGGCGGCGACGAAACCTGCATTGCTGACGCCTATCGTCAGCGGCTGAATGTGCTGGCGGACTACGACTGAGGCGCTTGCGGTCGCCGGGTATCGATGCTATCATCATGATAGCAGAGAGGACTGGAAAATGGGACAGATCATCGTTCGCAATCTAGATGACGCTGTCATCGCCAAATTGAAAACGCTGGCGTCAGCCAACAACACGTCACTCGAGCAGACCGTCCGCGACATACTCTCCGCAGTCATCGAAGACGATCGAGAAGCCGTCTGGGCGGCAATCGATGCCGCCCGTGAGGCACAGAAGCCAAGCCCGGTCAGCTCGACGGATTTCATTCGCGAGGACCGCGATAGGCGATGAAGCTCGTCGTCGACGCAAGCGTCGCCGTCAAATGGATCCACTCCGAGCCCGGCAGCCGCGAGGCTAAAGCACTCGTCAAGCCGGCGACGGAATTAATCGCACCCGACTTCATGCCGCTCGAAGTCGCCAATGTGCTTTGGCGCCTGGTGCGAACAAAACAGATGAAAGCGCACGAGGTGCCCGCGCTCTTGGACTTGCTTTCCAGAGCCATGTCCCACCTCGAGAGCTCCGGCCGCCTGTTGCCGCGCGCACTGGCGCTTGCGATCGCACTCGATCATCCCATCTATGATTGCCTCTACATTGCACTGGCAGAGCGAGAGGGCGCGATCCTGGTGACAGACGACCGGCGCCTCTTTGCGCTTGGCCCCAAGCTCAAGGCCGTTAAGATCCGGCATTTGATGGCATGAGCCGGAAGGCTCAGTCCGTAAGCGCAACATGAGAACGACCAAGGAGCTGCTTGGTGAGTGAGCTGCAGACCTGCATTCGCAATGCACGACTTTCCTCTGGCGGCCTCGCGGACATCGGTATTGTCAGTGGTCGCATCGCCAGTGTTGGCGAGAAAAGTGCGCGCGAACATAGAGCCGACATCCTCGACGCCACCGGCTATGTCGCTCTCCCCGCCCTCGTCGAGCCGCACGTCCATCTCGACAAGACGCTCTGGGGCGAGCCATGGCGGCCGAACACGGCGGGGCCAACCATCCCCGAGTACATCGCCAATGAGCGCCAGGTGCTGGCCGAGGTGGAGACGCCGATAGCGGTTCGCAGTGCCAGACTGCTCGAGCACATGGTGACTAACGGCGCGCTCACCATCCGTAGCCATGTCGACGTTGCGCCCGACATCGGCTTGAAGCACATCGAGGACATGCTGGCACTGAAGGAGCGCTACCGCGATCTCGTCGATCTGCAGCTCGTCGCTTTCCCGCAGACGGGCCTGCTGATCCGCCCCGGCACGGCCGAGCTCATGGAAGAGGCGCTGAAGCTTGGTGTCGAGACGGTCGGCGGGCTCGATCCGGCCGGCATCGACAACGATCCGATCGGGCAGCTCAAGGTGATCTTCGGCCTCGCCGAGCGTCACGGCCGCGGCATCGATATCCACTTGCATGATCCGGGCGAGCTCGGCGTCTGGCAGATCGAGCGGATCGCCGACTTCACGCAAGCGTCGGGCCTGCGGGGAAAGGTGATGGTGAGCCACGCCTATTGCTTAGGCATGGTGCCGCGCTCGCGCATCGAACCAGTGGCGAAGCGGCTCGCTGTTCTCGGCATCTCGCTCATGAGCTCGGCGCCGGCCGATATCGCCGTGCCGCCGGTGGCATACTTACGCGAGATGGGAGTCACCGTGTGCGCCGGTTCCGACGGCATCCGCGATGCCTGGTCGCCGATGGGCAATGGCGATCCACTCGAGCGCGCCTGGCTCATGGCCTATCGCTTCGACTGGAACAAGGACGAGCAGTTGAGTGATGCGCTCGATGCCGTCATCGGCTCGGCGGCCCGGGCGATCGGGCGGAAAGAGCCAACGCTTGCGGTGGGCGCGCCGGCCGACTTCCTCCTCGTCAAGGCTGACAATGCCCATGACGCTCTGTTGCGCCGGCCGAAAGACAGGATCGTCATCAAGGCCGGCCGGATCGTGGCGAAGGATGGCGTGTATCTCTGTCTCACTGAGGGTGAGACCCTACGGGGCTGACCCTATACCAAAGCGTCGAAACGGGGTCAGACCCTGCGGGTCTGACCCCACTCGGGCACCAAATCGCCTCACGAGAGGTCAGGCGACAAATCCATCGGGAACACATCGAGTTGCTCGATGCCGGTCTCGGTGAAAACGACCTGATTCTCGAGCTTGATGCCCTCGCCGCCATTCTTCGAGCAGACGAGGCTTTCAACGCACAACACCATGCCCGGCTCGAACACGCCGTCATGGGCGGCGGCCTTGTTCTCCTTGTAGAGGATGGACGGATACTCATCGCACAGCCCGACACCATGCATGACGACGCCATAGCGGCGCTCGATGAATTCGGCCGGCAATTGGAAGCTCTTATCGATGAAGTCGTGGAAGGTCATGCCGGGCTTCAGGAGCGACTTGTTGGTGGCGATATGCTCGCAGGCGAGCGCGTGGATCGACTTCTGGTGATTGGTCGGTCTCTTGCCGGGAACGACCCAGCCGCGGCTGATATCCGAGCAATAGCCGTAGGGGCCGATCAAATCCGTATCGAAAGAAACGATCTCGCCGGCTTCGATCACCTTGTCCGAGCACTCGCTCATCCACGGATTGGTGCGATGCCCCGAAGAGAGCAGCCGCGTCTCGATCCACTCGCCGCCGCGCGCGATGTTGGCCTCGTGCAGCTGCGCCCAGAGCTGGTTCTCGGTGACGCCGGGCTTCAAGTAGCGCCACATCGCGGCCATGCCCGCTTCGCACGAATTGACCGCGCGGCGCATCGCCTTGATCTCTTGCCGGTGCTTGATCTTGCGGGCCTCCTCGCAGAACTCCTGCGAGGAGATGCACTCGACGCCTTCGGCGGCGAGCATGGTGATGCCCATCTGCTCGCACTTGTCGATGGCGAGCCGCATGTTGCCACCGCCATGCTCGCGCACCAGATCGGCGACCTCGCCAGCCCAGGCCTTCGCCATGCGCCGCTCGGCTTCCGCCGAGCCCGCATACATGTAGAACCAGGCCTTCGAGGGCCGCGTCTCGTCGACGAGCGGGAAGGGATTGGAGATGTGCACGGCCTGCGCGTAGTCGAACAGCACCACCGGGCCTTCGGTCGCAACAAACACATAGCGCGTCGGATTGTGCGTGCACCACAGCTGCATGTTCGAGACATCCGTCGCATAGCGGATGTTGAGCGGATCGTAGAGCAGCGCGCCGGCGAAATCGCGCTTCTTGAGCTCGGCGCGCAGCCGGTCGAGGCGGTACTGGCGGATGATGTCGAAGTCGGGCTCGTCGAGGCCTGCCGCCTTCCACTCGGGGATCGCCGGATTGGCCGGGCCGATATAGCTGAACCCCTTCGCCCCCTTGGCCTCGCGTAGCGTCGGATCGATCTTGCGGCGGTGGCGTCCGAGATTGGTCATGTGAGCGTCCTCGAGCAGGGCATGGATAAGGCAGCCTACCCAATTCAATCTATGAATGGGAAGGCCTGCAACTCATGCCAGCTATCCCTGGCAAGGCCTATCCTTTCCTCTCCGCGTCGCGCGCAAACGCGCGAACGGGGTGAGGGGAGAGTGAGGGACCGCCACAAAGACTGTCGTTGCAGCGCGCGGGCGACCGCAGGTCGCCCCTACAATCGACAGGCCTTGCCAAGCAAATGTCAGGGTCGCGAAGGGCTGGTTTTGTAGGGGCGACCTGCGGTCGCCCGCCTCGCATAACAAGCAGGCGAGCGTGGCTCGTTTCCCGCCTGCCGCCGCTCCTCACCCCGCCCTCTCCCCACTGCGCTTCGCTTGCGGGGAGAGGAAGACAACCGCCCCAATCCGGCAACCTACCCCGCCACGATCGACTTGATGTCCTTGAAGGTGATCTCGGGCGCGCGCTCGGCGGTGTAGCGCAGATTGAACGCCGACTGCGCCAGGAACACCGGATCGCCGTCACCGTCGCGGGCGATCGAAATCTTGTTCTTCTCGATGAATTTTTCCAGCGCCACTTTGTCGTCCGACGAAATCCAACGGGCCGTCTCAACGGAGGCGCTCTCAAAGCCGATCGGCAGGTTGTATTCGTTGATGAGGCGATCCGAAAGCACGTCGAGTTGCAATGCGCCGATGACACCGACAATCGTGGGCGAGCCGTCGATCGGCGTGAAGACCTGGACCACGCCCTCCTCCGACATCTCGTCCAAGGCCTCCCGCAGCTTCTTGGCGCGGATGGCGTCCTGCAAGCGCACGCGGCGCAGGATCTCCGGCGCGAAGTTCGGAATGCCGAGGAAGACCACGTCCTCGCCTTCGGTTAAAGCATCGCCAATCCGCAAAGTCCCGCGATTGGGAATGCCGACGACATCGCCGGCGAAAGCTTCTTCGGCGAGCGACCGATCCTGGGCGAAGAAGAACTGCGGCGCCTGCAAAGCCATCGTCCGGCCGGTGCGTACATGCTTCACCTTCATGCCGCGCGTCAGCACGCCCGAGCACACCCGCATGAAGGCCATGCGGTCGCGGTGGTTCGGGTCCATGTTCGCCTGGATCTTGAAGATGATTCCCGTGAGCGAAGGCTCGTCCGGCTGGATTTCCCGCGCCGCCGATTTCTGCGGGCGCGGCGGGGGCGCATGGGCGATCAGCGCGTCGAGCAGCGTGCGGACGCCGAAATTGCGCAGAGCGCTGCCGAAATAGACGGGTGTCAGCGCGCCATGCCGGAAAGCCTCGAGGTCGAACTTGCCGCCGGCCGCCTCCACGAGTTCGACATCGTCGCGCCAGCGCTTGGCCGTCTCGGGATGCATAAGGCCGAGAAGGTCCGAATCATCGGGGCCACTCACGACCGTGCCATCGCCCTCGTCGTCGAGACGGCGAATGCGCTTTTCGGCGAGATCATAGGTGCCGCGAAAATCCTGGCCCTGGCCGATCGGCCAGACGATGGGCGCCGTGTCGAGCGCGAGCTGGTCGGAAATCTCCTGGAGCAGATCGAGCGGGTCGCGGCTCTCCCGATCCATCTTATTGATGAAGGTGATGATCGGGATGTCGCGCAGGCGGCAGATCTCGAACAGCTTCAGGGTTCGCGCCTCGATGCCCTTGGCCGCGTCGATCACCATGATGGCGCTGTCGACGGCGGTCAGCGTCCGGTAGGTCTGATCGGAGAAATCCTCGTGGCCCGGCGTGTCGAGCAGGTTCAGCACCGCGCCGCCATACTCGAAGGTCATGACGGAGGTTACGACCGAAATGCCGCGCGCGCGCTCGATCGCCATCCAGTCGGATCGCGTGTTGCGCTTGTCCTTCTTGGCCTTGACCTGACCGGCGAGCTGGATGGCGCCGCCGAACAGCAGCAGTTTTTCCGTCAGCGTCGTCTTGCCGGCATCCGGATGCGAGATGATGGCAAAGGTGCGCCGGCGCGCGATCTCGGCGGCGATGCGGCTCGAAGCCTTCGCCGGCGCCGCCGGGGCGCCCGTCTCGGTGCTCGTTGTGCGGTCCTGCACGGCCATCTCGCCTCTTAAATCAGGGCGCCGTCATAGCACCGCCATGGCGGCCTAAGCCAGCCACCAGAGCCGGACCAATCGCCGCTAAACTTCCAGCTCCACCACCACCGGCGAGTGGTCGGACGCCTTCGGCCGGTCCCAACCGACGCGGGGGTAGCGGGGGCCCTCATAACGGCGGGCGCGGTAGGGTTGGCCGCCGCGGATGATGTCCGGGATGGCTTTGGGGTTGGCTGCCGCGAGCGCCGGCGAGGCCAGGATGAAGTCGAGTTGCGTATAGCTATCGCCCGGGGCGTAGTAGGTCGTCCAGCGGTCTTTGGCCGGCCGGCGCTCCATGAGATTGACCGCAAAGGCCGGATCGACGAGCGGCCCAAGCCCATGCGGAACGGCATTGCCCTCCTCGTCCAGCTCCGGTGCTCCGTCGATCTCGATGTAGTCGTTGAAGTCGCCACAGACGAGCCAGGGCGCATCGCCGACGCCGCTGCCGAAGCGCGCCTCGACGAGCCGGCGAACGCCCATCGACTCGGCTTGCCGCATGACGCGCGTCTTTTCGCGTGCCTGCGACATCGACTTCAGGTGGCAGATGAAGACCGTCAACGACTTCCCCCCAAGATCGACATCGACCTCGAGGCAATCGCGGCGGAACAGCTTGCCGGATTTCGTGAGCAAGCGCTCCTTGCCGCCGATGAACTCCCGATAGCCCTCGAGCTCGGGCGCCCAGACACCGAGCTCGGCGAAGGTGCGGTTGGCGTGGCTGGTGATCCGGATCGGGTATTTCGACATGATGCCGACATCGATGCCGCGCCCGTCATTGCCCTCGATCACCTGCCGCCAGTCGAAATAGTGGCGCCGGTCGATGGCGCCGATCTCCTCGATGGCCGGGCTTCGGCCCTCGCCGCGAAGCCGCTCGCGGAGCGCCCGCTTCTCGATCGCGGCCGCCGTATCGATCTGGGGCTTCAAGTAGCGCTCGTAGAAGACTTTCAACGCATTGGCGTTGTCGACTTCCTGGAGACAGACGACATCGGCGCGCGCCTCGTTGAGGGCCAATGCGGTCAGCTGCCGCTTGTCGTCGCTCGCGACCGCTTCCGCAATGCGTCGCGCGAGCTTCAGCTCGTCGGGATCCTCGAAGCGGTAGAGGCCGACATGGTTCTCGCCAGGCGCCATATTGTCGGCATAGGCGATACGCGAGAACAGATTCTCGACGTTGAAGGTGGCGATGCGGATGATCGGCACGATCAACCTCCCAAGCGGTAGGAGCACGCTAGCATCGAACGTCAGGCGCGGCCAGCGGGAGATTGCGCGTGCCGGGGTGGCGCCACCATGCTATCGGACCAGCGCGAAATTGTGGAACTCAGCATGCGTCTCCAAAACTCGAGCTCGACGAGCTGCACTACGCCCGACTGGCTCACCGGCCTGTGGCGCCGTCGATTGTTGGCGGTTGCGGACGGAACTGAGGATCGCAGTACGCTCGTGTATTGGGGCCAGACCGCTGCTTTGTTTGTCGATGTTCGGCTGCCGGTCGCCATAGCGCGCCGCAAGGCGGCCGGCTCGGCCCCGCCGGCGCATTTGCTTGCTCAGCAGGATGGATTCGCAGGCCGGACGCACGTCGTTGACAACTATTCTGTGTGGCACCGGCACATCAATTTTCAACCGGAGAGCGAGACGCCCGATCATGCACTGCTGAGGCGAGAAGGCCGCCTGTTGTATGAGGATGGCATGCCAGATCAAGACGGGCGCGTGCCCTATCGAGAAGTCTGGCAGTTGATCGCTACCGGCAAAAAGCTATGCGCCAGTTTCGAGCTTGTTTCCTCCGCGGGGCCGAGCTCTGGCACAGGAGTGATGGGCAATGCCGTGCTCGTGCTCATCGACAATTGGTTCATGCTGGCGCGGGCG
Source organism: Hyphomicrobiaceae bacterium (assembly GCA_031403155.1). Taxonomy (GTDB): domain Bacteria; phylum Pseudomonadota; class Alphaproteobacteria; order Rhizobiales; family Hyphomicrobiaceae; genus JANNSX01. Next base: position 8,282 of record JANNSX010000119.1, on the reverse strand, counting down.
CGCCCATTCGGCCTGCCGCGAGGCGCAACTTTGCTGGATCTCACGCGAGAGGCAGCTCGCGATGAGGCTCGGGTTGCCGCACTCCTCGATTGCGAGATCAGCATCGGCCATATTGACTCGAGGCAAGGCCGCTGGCGCGTCACGCATTCGACGATTCCCAATCGCCGCGGCGCGGGGCTCTTCGGCGATGACCGTGTGGAGGTGGGGCACCCCGGTGATCTCACCGTTCGGTCAGCCAATGGCCTTGCGCAATGGTCGTGCCAAAGCGCAACGGTCGCAACTCACAATCTGCGATCTCTGTTTGCGTGGTGAGAGCATGTCCACATACGTTGAGCAACTCGTTGTCGATCCGCGACATGCATTTCGTCGATCAGGGTGTACTGGCCGTCCGGAGGAAGAACAGTCTCATGCCGGAATTCCCGTCTGACACTTTCGGATCGACCGGGTTCGCCCCAGCGCAAGCCGAGGCGGCAGCGCGCGACTTCGGCCAGGCGATCGGCGCCGATCGCTGCTTTCTCTATGTCCGGTATCCAGCGGGAAAGTCGGGCCGGATCGCCGCCTGCTGGCGGCGCAGTGCCGAGACGCCCGATCTTCCAGAGCATGACTACGAGGTGCTGTCGCCCGAGCCCGCCTATCTGCACGAGGGCGACCCGATGTTCACCGCGGCGCTCACGGGGCACCCGGCGACCTACATCGAAGACATCGAAACATCGGAGGGCCTCGTCAATGTCGAGCTCGAGCGCTCGTTCCGGCATCGAGCGCTCGTGCACATCAACCTGAGCGACAACGACGGGCTGTGGGGCATCCTGCAGCCCGCCATGAGCCATGTGCCGCGCGTCTGGTCGGCCGACGACCGAGTGCTGGTGGAGGTCTGGCGGCAGAATCTGACACCCCGGCTCAAGGCCGCGCTGCAGGCAGGTCCATGGCCGCATGAGCCGGTGCGAAGTGCCGGTGGCGGAACAGTTCCGGCCGTCAGAGACCGTGAGCCACCAGCTTGGCGATGAGCAGCGCCGCGATCGCCAGATAGATCACGAGCGAGACCTTCAACCAGAGCTGCATCGCCGCGTCGCCGATCGGCTGCCCCATGGCGAGCCGGACGAGCTGCGCCAAGACGGCACCACCGCTGAGGAATGCGAGCGGGAGGAGGTTCAGCCCAGCGAACTTGGTCAGGGTGAGAGCCACACCGCCGATCAGCCCACGCTCGGCCATGACCGCGTTCAGAGCATCGGCGAGACCCAGCGCTTCAAAGGGACGGGCGAACAGATTGACGAGCTGGCTCCAGGTCCGAGCCACCTCGTACGCCATGACGCCGCCGCCGCCGAGCACCGCCACCGCCACGAGCAGAGCCGGCCCGGCGAGTGCAGGCAGAATGATCTCTATCGGCCTCGCATGCTCGAAATCCGTCCCGTTGGGCCGAGTACCGAAGCGCACATGGCCGCCGAGCGGCAGTAGTCGCAGCTCGAACCCCTTGCTCGCGAACAGCTTCGGTCCCTGTCCGATCACGAAGCTCACAACCGGAAAACCGAAGAGCCGTCCGGCAACCGCGGAGCCGATGTTGAAGAGCACGATGCCCGCGATCCAGCCGATGGCAATCGCCGCGATGCTCATGGTCATGATCAGGTCAGCCGCATCTCGAGTCTCGGGAGCTCCCGGCCGGGAATCGATCCTGAGGGTTCCCTGCCAACGACGACGCAACCCATGCGCATGTAAAAGCCCTGCGCCGCCGGATCCGATCCGACCCCCATGCGATGGGCGTTGAGCGCTCGGGCGCGCTCCTCGAGCTTGGCCCAGAGCAACCGGCCGATGCCGCTGCCCTTGCGCTCGGGCGCGACGAACATGTTGAGGACTTCGGCGGTCCCTTCCTCGATCCTCAGCTCACCGAAGCCGGCGATCGCCCTGCCCTCCTCGGCGACCCAGATCTCGCCGTCCCAGATCCGGTCCGGCCAGATCTCGAGCTCCGCCTTGCAGGCGGCCATGAAGGCATCGTCATACCCGTTCGATGCCTTCGACCGGAAGGCGAGCCCGGTCAACAGCTGCGCCTCGCCGGGCTGCGCCCGGCGTATGTGCGTTGCGTCGTGTCCAATGGCAATCGACATCAATTCCGCTCCTTGTCGTTGCGTGATTTCTTGCTTATTCGGAGCGCGACGCGGTGATCCGCATCGGCCAATTCAACCGGATGCGCGGTGGTCCCTGGCCCAAATGGGCTCGAGCAAGTTCAATTGCACCATGCTGGAAATGCGACGGGCTCTGGCATGCACCGGAACCGCTCGTGGCAGTAGAAAACCTTAGCAGGTACACTCGTTTGCGACCAGCCGCTTATTGTCGCGTTCCAGGCAGCGCTATGTCACAGCTTTCCGCGAACGATCGGCGGGTGTCAGGTCGGCACATATGCGACGTCACGACTCGCTGGGCACGAGTGTTGTCAACCGAGTAATGGCACGGCCCAGGCTGTGCGAGTTCTTACTTGCGCGCTGGGGATGCCAAGTCTTGTCGATGAACTCAATCAGAAAGTCAGCATAGCCGGGGCCCACGCGGCGTCCCGATTTAGCGTGCGGGACCAAGTCCTCACGCACGTGCCTCGATCGAGACCGTTGAGCGAGTTCGATCACACATCCCTTGACGTCGTTGACCGCCTCGGGATCGCGCGGCAGTCGACCTTCGGCGACCGCCAGCTTGCCTGCAAACGCCTCGCGATCTGCCAGCAACCAAGCCTCGACGGCGTGCACCACAATTCGAAAGCGCATGTTTAATGCCGGGCGTACAATCAAACTTGCTGCGAGTTCCGCTGCGCACTCGCTGTCGCAGTCGCGCAAGACGAGCCAAGGCGCGAACTGTGCTGCCGCATTGAAACTTGCAATCTTCCTATCGAGATAATCTTTTCCTGGCGACGCGCCGCGACGCGCACTGTAGTCGTTTCCGGGTTCACCTCCTACGTGAGATATCAGCTTTCGCGCCACTGCACGATCCGTAGCACCTTCGGCCCAGTAGTTGATCCTAACCGGCGACATCGAAACGACTCAGCTGCTCGATGCCGGCCGGTCGGACCCTGGGCATGACCGCGCTGCCGACCTCAAGCCCCGAGTCCACCATGGCGCGTAACTCGAGGTCGTCTGCGATCGGCTCCACCACCGTGCCATCCTTGGTGGGTTTCAAAATGTGCACCTCGTGAAGCCCTAGTCCTGGAGCGTTCAATAGGGCCTCGGAATGGGTGGTCACGAGCAGTTGGCGCTTGGACCTCTTCTGCATCCGAGCGAGCATGGGTACGATCTGCTCGACGATTGCATCGTGCAAAGATAACTCGGGCTCCTCAAGCAAGAGTGGCCCAGGCTCTCTTTCCGCAGCGGCCCACAGCAGCCCTAGTAGCCGCAGCGTGCCATCCGAGAAATGCGCCTCGGACTGGCCGGTGGGATGGGGACGCCAATGATGGTATTGCGCGACGAGATGCGGCCGGCCTTCAGCATCGTCTTGGTAGGTGAGGCCGTCGAACTGCGGCACCGCAAGTTTTAGTCCATCGTTGAGCCGTTTCAGGATCGAATCTCGATCCCTCTTAGTAGTTTGCTTGATACGGAGCAGGAAGTCGCTTCCGTAGGGATCACCTTCTATACTTGCAAGTGCTTTGTTTCTCACAATGTGGGGAACGAGGTGCAGATATCGGACGCTGCGTAGAAATTCAGCCAGCGGCCTGAATTCCTTGTTCTGTTGAACCTGTTGCAAGTAAGTTTGGGTGAGCAGAGACTCATCGGCACGGTCACCAGGTTTGGGACGAGTGAAGATCGTCTTGCCGTTCTTGACTACTTGCTCGGACTTTATCAGAGGTTGCTCGCCCTTTCGCGCGTTGAACGCAAGCCTGTAGGTCCAGATTGCTGGATCGTCATCGCTTCCCACGTCGACTTCTATAAGGATGTCGCTGTTCCTCGTTGCTTGAAGGCACCGGAGTGAGGAAACGCCGTCTCGACCTCGCACAGCGGCGGCCAGTCCACCATCTGATGCAACATCACGAAGAAAGCGAAAAGAATCGATGAGATTCGATTTTCCAGACGCGTTTGGACCCACGAAAAAAACTCTGTCCGCGAGTGCGACTTCAGCGTTCTTGAAATTGCGCCAGTTGCCCAGCTTCAATCGAGTGAAACGCATTGCGTCCTCTTTCGGAAGTCGGAATTGTGAGGTGAACTGACCTCACTATGCTTTGGTCCTAGTTCCGTTCCTTGTCGACGAGCTTGTTCTTGCCGATCCAGGGCATCATGGCGCGGAGCTTCACGCCCACATCCTCGATCGGATGGGCGGCTGCCTTGGCGCGCATCGCTTTGAAGGAGGTCTGGTTGACCTTGTTCTCGAGCATCCAATCGCGGGCGAAGCGGCCCGACTGGATGTCGGCCAACACCTTCTTCATCTCGGCCTTGGTCGCCGAGGTGATGATCCTCGGGCCGGTGACGTACTCGCCGTACTCGGCGGTATTGGAGATCGAGTAATTCATGTTGGCGATGCCGCCCTCGTAGATCAGGTCGACGATGAGCTTCACCTCGTGCAGGCATTCGAAATAGGCCATCTCCGGCGCGTAGCCGGCTTCCACCAGCGTCTCGTAGCCGGCGCGGATGAGCTCGACGAGACCGCCGCAAAGCACCACCTGCTCGCCGAACAGATCGGTTTCGCATTCCTCCTTGAAGCTCGTCTCGATAACGCCGGCGCGGCCGCCGCCGATCGCCGCCGCGTAGGAAAGCCCGAGATCGTGGCTGTTGCCGGAGGCGTCCTGGTGGATGGCCAGCAGGCAGGGCACGCCGCCGCCCTTCTGATACTCGGAGCGCACGGTGTGACCGGGGCCCTTCGGCGCGATCATCAGCACGTCGATGTCCTTGCGGGGCTCGATCAGGTTGAAATGCACGTTGAGACCGTGCGCGAAGAGCAGCGCCGCACCTGCCTTCATGTTGTCGTGCAGGTCGTCGCGATAGATATCGCCCTGCAGCTCGTCGGGCGTCAGCATCATCAGGACATCGGCCCATTCGGCGGCCTTCTTGACCTCGAGAACCTTGAGCTTCTCCTTCTCGGCCTTCTTGGCCGAGGCCGAACCTTTACGGAGCGCGACCGCCAAATCCTGGACGCCGGAGTCACGCATGTTGAGCACATGCGCATGGCCCTGGCTGCCATAGCCGATGACGGCGACCTTCTTGCCCTTGATGAGGTTCAGGTCGGCATCGCGGTCATAGTAAACGCGCATCGCAGGGAGTCTCCTTGATCGAGTGGACTGGGCGAGGTGGACGGGCCGGTTAACGTCTGGGGCACCATGCGAAATCTCGATTTGGGCGTAGCGGCCACGGCCGCCGAGGTCAAGCCCGGCTGGCAGTGGCGGCGGCCTCCCGCCGCCGCCTGACGCGTTCGCTCAGCATGCTGCAGCCGATGCCGACGAGCACCAGCAGCATGCCGGCAATGTCGACGGTCCGGATCGGCACATCATGCACGAGGGCGATGATCGCGCTCGACAGCACCGGCTCCATGAAGCTCAGGCCCGCCAGTAGCACGGGATCGCCGAGCCGAGCCCCGTAGTCCCACATCAGATTGGCAAGGCCAACCGGCAGGATGCCGACGACCGCGAGGGCTGCGATGTCATCCGGCGAGCTCTGGAACGGCTCGCCCAGCGCAAAGTGGAAGGCCCAGGAGGCGATGGCTCCGGCAATGAGAAACGCCGTCATGGCATCGGGCACACCCATCGGCACGACGCGGCGAAAGGCCGAATAGATGGCCCACAGCAGTGCACCGCCGAGCGCCATCAGCATCCCCGGGTGGAACGAGAAGATGTCCCCCTCCCAGGCAATGGCAAGCACGCCCGCAAATCCCAGGAACATCGCGATGCCGTCCCACCAGGTGGCGCGCGCAAGGCCCGCGGCGAGCACGATCGCCACCATCATGACCGGCCAGGAGAAGGCGACGATGTTGATGGAGACCGGATTGGCGCCGCTCGTGAAGGCAAACACGTAGAGCGCGTTGTTGCCCCAGAGTCCGAAGAAGCCGAGCGCCATCGTCGAGGCCGGCATCCGGAACAGATCGGCGATGCCTTGGCCGCGGATGATGCGCCGCCCGAGCAATGTCACCGCGCCCGCTGTGAAGAAGATCGCCATGGCCAGGAACGGCGGCGTCGCGTCTGTCGCCACGACCAGCGCGCCGTAGCACGACCATAGGATGGTCGCGAGGAAACCTATGAGCGTCGCGCGCTCGACCGTCTTGGCGCTCACCTTGCCGGTGGGCTCGGAGGAGGCCGCCATGACTTTTAGCGTCTCACGATCAGAGGAAAGCTCTTTTTCCAGCTGCCCTTCGCATCCTTGTCGAGGAACCAGACCGGCGCATCGAAATCGCCGACCCAGCAATAGGCGAGCAGCACCGGTTGATCGCCGATGTGGAGGGCGTGCGCTTCCCCCGAGGGCGTCCGGTAATAGCGGCCGGGCGGGATGTCGACCCGTTCGCCCTTGAGCCCGTGCTCGATCGTCAGCGGGCCTGAGACGGCGAAGTAAATTTCGTCCGCCACATGCCCGTGCAGCGGATAGAGGAGACCGGGCGACAACAGGAAGCAACCCAGCCGCCGGGAGGGATCGCGAACGAGCCCAGCGCGCCCAGCGATTTCCGCCCAGACCATGCCGTGGGCGAGGGCGGCGAGCGGACCATCGGTGGCATAGCTCGAGCCGAAGGAGAGATAGGGGGCAAGCTCGCGGACCGCCGCGCAGAGCCGCTCCTCGGCGCGGGCGCCGGTCAGGGCCGCATCGAGGAAGCGCAAGGCCGGATGATCGCGATGGGGATTGAGGATTGGCTGCGCCTGCTCATGGGCGACACCACGGATGCTCTCAATGAAGGGCACGAGCGCCGGATCGGCGGCGGCCTCGAGTGAGGCTGTGAAGGCTTCCATGAATTGGCTGACGAGGCGCGGCAGGGCGTTGGACATGCATGGCTCCGGAGTCTGACCTGCTGGCACACAATCACGCCCGGCACGCCACGTCACCTGGGGAGCCGCACAGCGAGGAGCGGGTATGCAGCGCGTGCGGCTACTTATAGTTTTCCGCCAGATCGTCGCCGTCGACGCTCTGCGGCGCAAGACCTCGGCCGGCGCGGATTTCATTCATCTCCTTCAAGGCGATGAAGCGCCTCGGATCGATGGCGAGCTGGGCCTCTGAGACGAAGACGCGACGAAGCTCCGCGAGTTGCGAGACCGCCTTCCCGCGCGCGCCATCGCTCCCCAGCATACCGTCGCGCGCGAGCACATTGTAGGCTCCGACCAGCACGGCGAGGATCTTTTGCCGGAAGCCCTGATAGGCGGCCGGCTTGTCGGCTCCCTTCTTGTCCGGCAGCTGGTTGGGAAAGAACAGGCGGCCGCTATCGATCGATGCGGAGAGACGGGCGAGCAGCTCGTGGCGTCGCCGGTCGGCGCCTTCGGCGGGCGGATGGGCGACGAGGCCCTCGATCTCGGCGAGCATGTGCACGCATCCCTCGGTCCAGCGAATGACATCGCTGTCGCGCTGGTTCCTCACCTGCTCGAATAGCATGGCCTGCTCCTCGCCCGAGATGCGCTCGGCCAGGCGCTGCTGGGCCCGCGCGGTCGAGATCGACAGCATGAGTGCGATGACGGCGAGGATCGCGGCAAGCACTTGGCCCAGCGCGGCCGCGACGTTGATCCATTGGTCGGTAGACAGAGTTTGCAGCATGCGAGGCAGCCTCCAGCTCGTGTCCCGATCCCGAAGCTCGCCAGACTACGCAGCAGGCGGCGAACGAGCTTCGGGATCGATAAGGACATGAGGCGAGTCAACAGCTTCGTGTGGCGTCATGTTCAGAAGCTCGCCTTCCGAGCCTGCCCGGATGATCGGGCGAGCTTCTGAACCGCCACACCGTGAAGGCCGCGATCAGGGCCGAGGATTTGGCGCTTTCTGTGTCAGTTAAGCCCAACCGCAAAACCCCTGACCCGCATCGAAGCCCGTTTCTTCGACAGCGGCAAGACCGGCCAAGCCCCGGAGGGGCTTTGGAATGTAGCCACGGGTGAGCGCAGCGGAACCCGTGGAAGCGTCGCTCCCGAAGTCCCGCCCCAAAGGGGCGGAGGAAGCATGGAGCGGTTCTCCTCTGCCCCTGCCGGGGCAGCGTTTTGCAACCTTCTCTCCACGGGTTTCGCTGCGAGGCCGGGCGTTGGCCCAGCCTCGCAGCTCACCCGTGGCTACATTCCATGGCCCCTACGGGGCCAGCGGACCGGTCGAGCATTTTGCGGTTTGGTAGTGCGCCCCGAAGGCGCGGAGTGTCAGTGGAGGAAGGTTCCA
>JANNSX010000118.1:0-8594 GCA_031403155.1 Hyphomicrobiaceae bacterium | reverse complement strand
TCGGAAAACCGCTTCGCACTTTTCCGGAAGCACTCTAGTTATTCCCGGTCGCCGCCATTACCGCCGGTCTGATCCGTGACGGCATGGTGGAGGCTCGCCTGCAAATAGGCATAGCCAGTATAGGCTGTGAGCGCGGCCGAGAGCCAGAGCAGCACGATGCCGAGGAACCAGGGACCCGAAATCATGGTTTCCCCGATGGGCGCCCACAAGAGGGCGCCGAGCGCCACGAGCTGCAACGTCGTCTTCCACTTGGCGAGATGGGTCACATGCACGGTGACGTCGAGCTCGGCCAGATACTCGCGCAGGCCGGACACCAGGATCTCGCGCGACAGGATGATGATGGCCGCCCAGATCGACCAGCCCTTGATCACGCCCTCGGCGACCAGCAACAGCAGCACGACGCTGACGAGCAGTTTATCGGCGATCGGGTCGAGCATCCGCCCAAGGCTTGATTGCTGGTTATAGGCGCGGGCGAAATAACCATCGAAATAGTCGCTGATGGCGGCGGCGATGAAAAAGAGAAAGGCCAGCACCCAGCGGGCGTCGCCCTCGAGGACATAGAGGGCCGCCGCGATCAACGGCACGGCAATGATTCTGCCGTAGGTGAGAAGGTTCGGCAGGCTCAGCGGCGAGGCAGAGGGTAGCGCGCGCTCCATGGGGCGACAGCTAGACAGAGAGTCTGGTGAGCCGTCAACGTGTTAGAGCACGCTTACGATCAGCTGTCCCCGTCATGAAAGTGATCGTAAATGGCCTGGGCCATGGCTTCCGAGACACCCTCGACGGCGCGGAGGTCGGAAACGCCCGCCCGGCTCACGGCTTTGGCCGAGCCGAAATGCTTGAGCAGAGCCTGCTTTCGCTTTGGCCCGATGCCCGCGATCTCGTCCAGAGGGTTGACGCCCAAACTCTTTTTCCGCTTCTGCCGGTGGGTGCCGATGGCGAAGCGGTGAGCTTCATCCCGCAGCCGCTGGATGAAGTAGAGGACGGGATCGCGGGGTTCGAGCATCCTCGGCTCGGCGCCCGGCACGTGGAAATGCTCGCGGCCGGCATCCCGGTCCGGGCCCTTGGCGACGCCGATCACCGGCAGGCCGGTCACGCCGAGGCCTTCGAGCACGGCCGTCGCCGCCGCAAGCTGGCCCTTGCCGCCGTCGATGAAGAGGAGGTCGGGCCAGGCCGGGAAGGCTTCGGCCAGTAGCTCGTCCTCGGCCGCTTTGCCTTCCGGGGCTGGCGGAGCTTCGGGCCCGGCTTGCCGCGGCTCCTCCTTGATGAGACGGGCGAAGCGACGCGTCAGCATCTCCGTCATCATGGCGTAGTCGTCGCCCGGCGCGAGGTCAGCCGACTTCATGTTGAATTTGCGGTACTGGCTCTTCACGAAGCCGTCCGGTCCGGCGACGATCATGGCGCCGATGGCATCCGTGCCCATGATGTGGCTGTTGTCGTAGACCTCGATGCGAGCGGGTGGCTTGGGCAAACCGAATGTCGCGGCGAGACCCTGCAGGAGCCGTTTCTGCGTCGAGCTCTCGGCCATCCGCCGGCCGATCGCTTCGCGCGCATTGGCCTCGGCGTGGAGGACGAGGTCGCGCTTTTCCCCGCGCTGGGGCACCAGAACCTCGACCTTGCGGCCGCTTTTGATCGACAGCGCCTCGGCGAGCAGCTCCGCCTTCTCGATCTCGTGCGAAAGCATGACGAGCCTGGGCGGCGGCTTGTCATCGTAGAACTGGGCGATGAAGGACTCGAGCACCTCGCTTGCGCTCAGCGAGCGGTCGGCGCGCGGGAAATAGGGGCGATTGCCCCAGTTCTGCCCGGTGCGGAAAAAGAACACCTGGATGCAGGTCTGCCCGCCTTCCTGCGCGGCGGCAAAGACGTCCGCCTCTTCTATCCCTGCGGGATTGATTCCCTGGTGGGATTGCACATGGCTGATCGCCTGCAGGCGATTGCGCAAGCGCGCGGCCTGCTCGAACTCGAGCTTGCCGGAGGCCTCCATCATTTGCGCCTGGAGCTTCTCGCGCAGCGCCTGGCTGTCGCCGGTGAGGAAGGCCAGCGCCTCCTCGACGAGCCGGCCGTAGTCCGCGAGGCCGATCTCGCCCGTGCAGGGCGCGGCGCAGCGCTTGACCTGATAGAGCAGGCAGGGTCGGGTCCGCGTCGCATAGGTGCCATCGGTGCAGGAGCGCAGCAGGAAGGCGCGCTGCAGCGTGTTGATGGTGCGGTCGACAGCGCCGGCCGAGGCGAAGGGGCCGAAGTATTCACCCTTGCGGTTGCGCGCGCCGCGATGCTTGACGAGCTGTGGCGCCTCGTGGTCGTGGGCGATGAGGATGTAGGGGAACGACTTGTCGTCGCGGAGCAGAACATTGAAGCGCGGCTTCAGGCGCTTGATGAGGTTGGCTTCGAGCAGCAGCGCCTCTGACTCGGTGCGCGTCGTCACGAATTCCATGGCCTCAGTCGCCATGATCATGCGCGAGATACGCGCCGAGTGGCCGACGGGCCGCGAATAGCTGGAGACGCGTTTCTTGACGCTCCGCGCCTTGCCGACATAGAGGCAGGCCCCGTCCCGGCCGTACATGCGGTAGACGCCGGGACCGTTGGGCGCCGTCTTCAGCGCCTCGGCAATGACCTCCCAACCGCTCGGGGCGGGGATGTCGGGAGTGTCGGGCGTATCGGCAGGCTCGGTCGTCATGCTTCGGAGTTTACCGGTTAGACCGGGGGCAGGCGAGAGACCAAGGCAACGGCATTTCGCAAGCCGCACGACTGTGAACGATGGTCGAGGAGACATCGCGGCATCTTTCCACTCCCTGTTGTCGTGCCGAAGGCGCGCCTCCGGCGCGGCGGGGGAGGACGGATCGCTGTGGAGGTCATGAGTTCGCCGCATCCTTTCCTCCCCCTGCTCATGGGGGAGGACACCGCGCCTTGGGTTTAGCGGCAGCTAAACCCTTAGGCGCGGTTAGGTGGGGGTGCTGGCCATTTGATGTGAAGCTCCGCATCCGCCGCGCCGTATAACAACACCCCCACCTTGGCGCGCCTAAGGACTTACCGGCTGCGCCGCTAAGTCAAAGGCGCGCGGTCCTCCCCCATCGAAGGGGGAGGAATCGATCTGGCGACCGCTCGTACCCAACAATGGCCCTGAGCGAGGGATGGATTGGCGTCGCGCCGGACGGCGTCGTAAGAGGTCGAGTATGACGGCTGACCGATCCCGCACGCACATTCCCCTCGCCAAGCGCCTTTTCGACCTCGCGCTGGTGGTGGCGAGCCTGCCGCTGACGCTGCCGCTGATCGCGATCCTCTTCGTCCTTGTCCGCACCAAGCTCGGCGCTCCGGCGCTGTTCCGGCAGGTGCGGCCGGGGCTCGGCGGCAAGCCGTTCACGCTGGTGAAATTCCGCTCCATGACGGACGCGCGCGATGCCTCGGGCGCGTTCCTCCCCGATAGCGAGCGGCTCACCCGCTTCGGCCGGCTGCTCAGGGCCACCAGCCTCGACGAGCTGCCGGAGCTGTGGAACGTGCTCAAGGGCGAGATGAGCCTCATCGGCCCCCGGCCACTATTGACGAGCTATCTGCCGCTCTACTCCAAGGAGCAGGCTCGCCGCCACGACGTGTTGCCGGGTGTTACCGGCTGGGCGCAGATCAAGGGCCGCAACGCGCTCTCCTGGGAAGAGAAGTTCGCCCTCGACGTCTGGTATGTCGATCACTGGAGCCTGTGGCTCGACGTCAAAATCCTGGCGCTCACTGTCGCCAAGGTACTTCGGCGGGATGGGGTCTCGGCGGATGGACATGCAACCATGCCGCCGTTTACCGGGTCCGGCCAAAGTTAGCGCACGTTCCGGCGAAAGCTTGTTCCGGCGAAGGCCGGGATGGGCACCGGTTCGTCGAAAGAACGTGCGCCAAGCCAATAGTCCACCCGATCTGGCCATGCCCCTACCGTTCGCCTATAACCCGGCCATCTGAATTCGCCCGAGGTAGGAGTATCGATGATGGCGGCCTCGTGGACACCGGATAGCTGGCGCAAAAAGCCCGTCGTTCAGGTCCCGGACTATCCGGATAAGGCGGCGCTTTCCGCCGTCGAGGCCCAGCTCAAGACCTTCCCGCCGCTGTTTTTTGCAGGCGAGGCGCGCGATCTCACCGCCGAGCTCGCCCAAGTGGCGGCCGGCCGCGCCTTCCTGTTGCAGGGTGGGGATTGCGCCGAGAGCTTCGCCGAGCACGGCGCCGACAATATCCGCGACTTCTTCCGCGCCTTCCTGCAGATGGCGGTGGTGCTGACCTTCGCCGGGGCCTGCCCGGTGGTGAAGGTCGGGCGCATTGCCGGCCAGTTCGCCAAGCCCCGCTCCTCGCCCATGGAAAAGAAGGATGGCCAGGAGCTGCCGAGCTATCGCGGCGATATCATCAATGGCTCGGAGTTCACCCCGGAGCAGCGCATTCCCGATCCCAAGCGCCAGCTCGAGGCCTATCGCCAGTCGGCGGCGACCATCAATCTGCTGCGCGCCTTCGCCCAGGGCGGCTATGCGAGCCTGGAAAACGTGCACCGCTGGTATCTTGATTATGCGAAGGGCAGTCCCGCCGGCCAGCACTACCGCGAGGTCGCAGAACGCATCTCGGAGACGCTCGCCTTCATGCGGGCCTGCGGGTTAACCGATAAGAACACGCACCAGCTGAAGACGACGAACTTCTTCACCAGCCACGAGGCGCTGCTGCTCGGCTACGAGGAGGCGCTGACCCGCGTCGATTCGACGACCGGCGAGTGGTACGGCCTCACCGGCCACATGCTGTGGATCGGCGACCGCACGCGTCAGCCCGATCACGCGCATGTCGAGTACTGCCGCGGCGTCAAGAATCCGATCGGCCTCAAATGCGGACCCTCGCTCGAGCCGGATGGTCTTTTGCGGCTCATCGACATCCTGAACCCTAAGAACGAGGCCGGCCGGCTGACGCTCATCTGCCGGTATGGTGTCGACAAGGTGGGCGCACATCTTCCAAAACTCATCCGGTCCATCGAGAAGGAGGGTCGCACGGTCGTCTGGTCCTGCGATCCCATGCACGGCAACACGATCCAGGCGGCGAACGGTTACAAGACCCGGCCCTTCGATCGCGTCCGCAAGGAGGTCGAGCAGTTCTTCGACATCCACCGGGCGGAGGGGACGCATGCGGGCGGCGTGCATCTGGAGATGACCGGCAAGAACGTCACCGAATGCACCGGCGGCGCGCAGGCGGTGACGGAGGCTGATCTTTCGGATCGCTATCACACGTTCTGCGATCCCCGCCTCAACGTCGACCAGGCACTGGAAATCGCCTTCATCGTCGCCGAGCGTCTCCGCAGCGAACGTCATGAGCGCGACCAAGGCGCCAAGGCCGCCACGGCTTCGGCGTAAAGTGACGATAATGATCGCCGCCGGCCGGTATCAAAACCGACGGCGGTCGCATATGGCCTTTCGTGCAGGGGGGTGGACGTGTCGACGGGGTCTCAAGCTGCAGGCTTCATGAGCGGCAAGGTCGCGCGCATGCGCGAGCCGAGCCTGAAGGATTTCGAGGGCGTCGAGACCTGGCCGATGCCAGTGTCGCGGTTCCTCGCCGGCGATTATCTGAAGCGCGCCGACATCGTCATGAGCCGGAAAGCCGGCAGCCCCTTCTCCTTCTTCATCCGCTGGACGACGGGGAGCGTGTTCTCGCACGCGGCCCTCGTCTTCCATGTCCGCGATCACGAGGACGGCTACGCCAACAACTTCATCATCGAGGCCGGCACCTCGGGCGTTGATCTGACGAACCTGCGCGATTATTGCTCGAGCCCCTACTACATCGTCGGCATCAAGCGCTTCTCGCGACCCTGGTTCGGCGACGACGTGCAGCGCTTCGTGCGCGGCCATCTGCTCGATCGCATCAAGGACGAGTACGACTACTGGCGTGTCATCACGCTCGTCAGGGGCATGATCCGGTCGGTGCTGTTCCGGTCCTCGAAGCCCTTCATGTCGAACGACAAGCACATGCGTTGGGCGCGCATCCGCCGCGGCGCCAACGCCAACGAGTTCATCTGTTCCGGCCTCGTCCAGTACGGCTACTTCCGCTCGATCTACAAGCTCGCGCGGATGAACGCTCAAGGGCGGCGCGGCGGCGAGGAAGGCCGGACGGCGCAGGCGCATATCGATCCAGCCAGGACGCGTCATCTCGTCAACGGCGATGGGCTCAAGGACGTGCTCTTCGCCACCGAGCTCGAGGAGCAGATGAAGCTCGGCGAGGGCGGCCGCTTCGAAAGCTTCCGCGCCGCGCGCCGCTTCTGGAACCAGATGCACGCAACCACGCCGCGCGACATCGAGGAGACGACGAAGCTCGACTGGCTCTACGTCATCCGCGACGGCCTCGTGCACAAGGTCTCGACCTACGAGGAGGTCAAGTCGCTGGCCAAGGGCAAGATCATCATCCCGTATGACGAGACGAGCGTGTAGCGGAGCAGTCGTTCACGGCAGCGGCTGGTCTCCAGGTGATGATCGTCTGGCCGAGTGGTCAGACCTCCTGCCAATTCAAGCGCACACGGGTCCCGGCCCACGCGTGCTTCGCACGATGGCCGGGATGACGATGTGGAGATGGCGCCGGACGCCACACGCGCCATGCTTCGCGGCGTCGCTTCCAGCAAGATGATCGTTACCGTGGAACGTCCCCTCCCCAACGTCAATCCACCCCTACCGTGCTTCACGCGGAAGTCGGAATAACGGCATCGAGGGGATTTGCTGGAACGAGTGTCCGTCCCACACGGCTTCTCTTCACGGAAAGTGCCAGGGGTTCTGCGATAACCCAACCTCACGTCATCCCGGCCGTCATGGCGGAGCCATGCTTCGCATGGACGGCCGGGACCCGTGTGCGTCTCGGTTGAGTACGGTGTATGACGATGGCAGGGCGCGCCTCACCGGATCATGTAGACCTTTCGCACGGTCTCGTGCACCTCCGGGGCCATCGGACCGGCGAAACATTGTGCGGGTCGGTATGAGACCGCGTACCATATCAACCGCACACGGGTCCCGGCCCACGCGTGCTTCGCACGCTGGCCGGGATGACGAGGTGGAGATGGCGCCGGACGCCACACGCGGCATGTTTTGCGGCGTCGCTTCCAGCAAAATGATCGTTACCTTGGATCGTCCTCTCATCACCGTCATCCCGGCCTCCGCGCGAAGCGCGGTAGGGCCGGGACCTGTGTGCGTCTCGGTTGAGTACGGTTTGTGACGATGGCCGGGCGCGCCTCACCGGATCATGTAGACCTTGCGCACGGTCTCGTGCACCTGGCAGGTGCCCTTCCAGTCTTTCGGGAAGTAGCCGGCGGTGTCGGGGACGATCTCGATGACCTCGCCCGACTGGTGCGTGTAGGTCGCGGACCCTGAGAGGAAGTGGCAGAGTTCGTCGCTCGTCACGTGGCAGTTCCACAGCCCCGGCGTGCAGATCCAGATGCCGGTCTCGGCACCCCGGTCCTCGCGGCGGAAAAGCAGCTTGCCGGAGGTGAGCGAGCGCCCCGCCAGCATGGTCGGCACGGCGCCCCATTTGACGATGTCGGTGACCGCCGCCGGATCGCGCATGACGTGCACGCCGCCGGGAGAGTCTCCTGGATAGGGCGCGGCCATGTAGATGACGCGGATGGTTTCCTTGACCTTGGCTGTGCCGGTGTAACTGGGACGGAAATGCGCGACCGTGCCGGGTGAGACCTCGAGCACCTGCCCCTTGTCGTCCTTGTAAGTCGCGCGGCCGGCGACAAAGTGACAGATCTCCTCCTTGGGGATCGAGAGTTTCCAGGTCCCAGGCGTACAAACCCAAAGGCCGGACTCGACCGCCCCGTCCGGCGATTTCCAGAGCAGGCGGCCCGTCGAGTGCGAGGCGCCGGCAAGCGCGTCCGGCTGCGGACCCCAGTCCTTCAGGTCTTCCGCCCAGGTGAGAGCAGGAGCGATATGAGGAGCGGAGGAGGCGAGGTTCGTGGGCATGAGGATTACGCCCCCGCCAGATCGGTCAGGATCTGCGCCGCCCGCGTCGGGCCATGCCGGCCCTTCATGTATGAGGATGTCGCCGAAAGCCGCGCCTTCATCACGCGGTCCGTCAGCAGCGTGTTGATGTTCGCCCACAGCTGCTCATCCGTCCAATTGGCGCGATGCATCTTGAGGCCGTGGCCGGTCTCTTGCACGCGCGTCGCGTTGTCGTGGCCGTCCCACACATAGGGCATGATGATCGCGGGCTTGCCGAAGTAGAGGCACTCGGTGAAGGAGTTGTTGCCGCCGTGATGGATGACGGCGTCGACCTGCGGAATGACGGAGGGCTGCGGGAACCAGCGATCAGCGATCACGTTGTCCGGGAAGCCTTGGTAGCTCTCGCCGTAGTCGCCGATATTGATGAGCACCTTCACCGGCATTTTGCCGAGCGCCGCCATCAAGCGCTGGATCGTCGGCGTATCGCCGGCACCGAGCGAGCCGAAGCTCACATAGAGCGCGGGCTTGTCGTTGTTCGCCTTGAACGCCGGCATCGCGTAGGCCTTGTCCTGGCGGACGCAGCCGTCGAGATACTGGAAGCGGCGCGGATCGAGCGGCGTCGCGCGCTTGAATTTGACCGAAGCCGGATAGAGCAGCAGGTTCATGTGCGGCGAGGCC
>JANNSX010000117.1:0-20016 GCA_031403155.1 Hyphomicrobiaceae bacterium | reverse complement strand
CTGGATCCACACCACCGGCAGCCAACATACGCCGACGAGCACGTAAAGCCCGAGGCTCTTCAAGATCCAACCTTCGGTCATGCTGTAGCCGAGCGTGTGGGCGAGGAGCGCACCGGTCAACGGCTGGGCGACGACGGCGGTTGCCGTAAAAAGAAGATCGGCGAGAACGACCATGCTGGCGACCCGGTGGATGACGATCGGCTCACCCGTCCGGTCCGCCATCAGCATGAAGAAGGCAGTGCCGGCGCCTGTGCCGAAGAGCACGGCAGCGCCGATGATATGGGCGAGTTTCAGGAGCGGATAGAATTCCATTGACCTCGTGTTCCGATCACGACGTTCGTCATCTTGTGCCGCAAACGCTCACGAACGTCGTGATCGATAAGGACACGAGGCGACTCGTTGGCTTGGTGTGGCGTTATGTTCGGAAGTTCGCTTGCTGAGCAAGACCCAAATCCGGGAGCGAACTTCCGAACCGCCACACTAGGGTGTTTCCGTTTTTCGTTGAATCACTTCAACACCCTAATTCCTTGGTTTGTCGTGCTTCTTTTCGGAAAACCGCTTCGCACTTTTCCGGAAGCACTCTAGCGCTCCTCGGCCAGCGCCATGACGGCGAGCGTCAGGGCAGCGATGGGCACGATCTTCATGAGGGGGCCGAGCGGATCGGCCCAGAGCGAGGGTTGCAGCAGCGTGCCCATGATGAGATAGAGGCCGATCAGACCGAGTTGCATGAGACCGGCCGGCCGCGTCCACCGCGCGTTCAGCATCAGCGCTCCGGCAACGATATCCGCGATGGTGCCGCCGATGACGGCGAGGCCCGCCATCGCACTCGAAAGCCCTGCGGCGCTCGCCATGGCGATGGCTGCGGCGCGCGGTCCAGGCAGCAGCGTCACGAGGCCGGTCACGATCCAGAACAGCGCCAGCACACCCTGCATGAGGGGGCGAAGGAAATAGAGGCGCGCATGCAGGCGGTCCTGCAGGGAACCGGCGCCCGGCGGCAGGATCTGATCGAGGGATGCCACAGGCCGGCCGAGCACGGCTGCGAACGGTTGGGGATCGAAGGTTTCGCCATAGCGCATCTGGTCGACCGTGGCGGTTCTGAGCGCCGACCGAATGCCGAGGCGGGCGGCGAGATCGCCCGCCCAGAGCGCCGGCTTCATGAGGGCGAGCGGTACTTTCAGTATGGGCTGCTCCGGGAAGCCGAGCCAGCGGCGATAGGCCCGCGCCAAACCGCCGACGTCCATGGGCTCGGGCCCGGCGGCATAGAGGATCACACGGGTGGGATGCTTGGCGAGAGCAAGCCGCGCGAGGCCTTCGGCCAAGTCCTGCATGGCAATCGGCTGGAAACGCCCAGCGCCAACATCGGGCACCGGCGTGACGAGCGGCAGGCCGGCCACGCCGCGTAACAGGGAGGTGCCGCCATAGCTCCCCTCGCCGATGACGAGCGATGGCTTGACGATCACCCAGTCGAGATCGAGGTCGCGCAGGCGGGCTTCGGCGGCAACCCGGGTCTGCGCATAGTCGGTTGCGACCTCCGGCTCCGCGCTGATCGCCGAAACGTGGACGACGCGCCGGATGCCGGCAGCAGCCGCCGCCTCGAACAGCGCCGAGGTCGCCGTCACCTGAATGCGATGGGCATCGTCCTTCGCGGTCGATTGCAAGATGCCGACGGTGTTGACGATCGCATCGATGCTCTCGATCACCGGCCGCCAGTCCGTAACCGTCAGCAGCCGGTTGAAATCAGCAAACCGCCATTCGATGCCGGGAAGCAGGCGCTGCCCCAGATCGAGATCGCGGCCGGCACCAATCACCTCGGCACCCGCCGCGCTCAGGGCCTGCACCACATGGCGGCCGATGAACCCATAAGCTCCGGTCACCAGCACGCGCATGCGAGCATCGCTTTTGTCGCTAGAGCACTTTCCGGCCAAGTAGAATCCGGTTGGTCGAAGACAAGTGCTCAAAGCCAACATCCTAGAGCGCCGATCTGCTTCCATCAGATCGAATAGCGGTCTAGATCAATCGGCGCTCGCACCTCGGAGTCTGTGGACGAAGTAGGTCAGAACGGAATCTCGTCGTCGAGCTCTTTCTCGAAGGAGCCGCCGCCACTGGCCGGCGCGCTGCGACCACCGCCGCCGCTCTTGCCGCCACCACCGCCACTGCGGGCAGGCGGGGCGTCGTCGTAGCTCGCCTGTCCGCCCTCCTGCATGCCGGCGCCCGCACCGCCGCCGGGCCGGCCGTCGAGCATAGTGAGAGACGAGTTGAAGCCCTGAAGCACGACCTCAGTCGAATACTTTTCCTGGCCGCCCTGGTCGGTCCATTTGCGGGTCTGGAGTTGACCCTCGATGTAAACCTTGGACCCCTTCTTCAGATAGTTCTCGGCAACCTTGCAGAGGCCATCGTTGAAGATGACGACGCGGTGCCACTCGGTCTTTTCCTTGCGCTCGCCCGACGCCTTGTCGCGCCAGCTCTCGGAAGTGGCCACACTCAAGTTACAGATCGGCCGGCCGTCCTGGGTGTGACGGATCTCGGGATCTTTGCCGAGATTGCCAATGAGAATGACTTTGTTTACGGACCCGGCCATGCTCTGCTCCTTTTGCTTGCTCAGCCAGCGGGCGCTCAATCGCCCCGCCAGCGCTTCCGAATCAAACGCCCGATCACTCTATCGCGCCCATTTCGGCCCTGGTTGCCGGCGCCCCGGTTCTCCACAAGTTGGAGACACAAGACATTCGCGAGCACCCTGAAACGCCGAATGTTCGTCTTATGTTCTAATATAGTTCTGGCTGCTTTGCCGCGCAAGGGAAATGTTTCTTAGAGGTTTAGGGTGCTGGAACCGTCGTCGAGCCGGTGACGGCCGTCGGCTCCAGCACCTCGGCGGCCTCCGCGGCGGTGGCGAGCTTCAGCACCAATTCCCCCGTCAGCACTTTTCCGCCGTGACACCCGGCATCGGCAAGCCGCCGATTGAGGACCACCACATCGCCGCGGAAATTCGTCGCCAGCGCCCGCCGGACAACGCCGGTTGCAACCGACCCGTCCGCGTAGCGAGCAAGACAGGCGAAATCCGAGAGGAACTCAGTCAGCTGCTGGCGATAGACGTCTGTCGACGCGACGCCGCCCGTCTTCAACGCTTGCCAGGCGCTGCCCTCCGGCCCCTCGAGCCACTCGTCCGTGCCGCTCATCTGCGTGAGTGCGGCAAGGCTTTTGTCGACACGCTCCCGGATCTTGCGGGCGCGGATAGCATCGATGGCGGTGCCGATGGCCGCGAGTTCGGCGGTCTCCGGCGGCTTAATCTTTAGGCTCTGGAGATCGGCGGCGAGCATCTTCCCTGGTGGGGGAGAGTCGCTCGCCCAGATGACGGCATTCGTCAGATCGGTGCCCCGCATCGAGGCGTTCGAGAAATCCGCCCCGTGTAGCTTGGCGAAGTTCATGAGCGCGGCGTCGAGGTCGGCGCCCTCGAAATTGGCGCCGAAGGCCTGTACGAAGGAGAGTTGGGCGCCCTGCAGCCCAGCGCCGTAGAAATCGGCCGCGTAGAGCCTGGCGCCGGTCAAGTCGGCGCCCTGCATGGCGGCGCCGAGGAAGTTGGCCCCGATCAACACCGCGCCGCCCGAAAGTGCGGCCCGCCGCATCTCGGCGCCCGAGAAGTCCGCACCCGTAAGATCGGAGTAGCGCAAATCCGCATCGTCGAGATTGGCGCCCTCGAAGCGGGTGTCGGCGAGCAGCGCCAACCTCAAATCCGCGCCGGCGAGCTTGGCGCGGCTCAAATCGACATTCTCGAGCCTCGTGCAGTTGTCGGCCCGGTCGATCTGCTGGGTCAGCACACCGTCGATGTCGGCGCATGACAGGCGCGCGCGCCGCAGATCGGTTCCGGCGAGGCTTGCGCCTTCCAGGTTTGCCCCCGTCAGATCGGCGCGATGCAGGTCGGAGCGGTCGAGGACCGCGTTCGTCAGGTCGCGGTCCCGCAGGTTAATCGAGACCTCGCCCTTGTCGTCCTCGGCATTGGCGACGAGATCCTGGTCGGTGACGACCAGGTTGCGGCGGAAGAACGCGTGCCCGCCTCTGCCGCCCTCGAACAGCCAGGCGGTCAGGCCGAACACCGAGCGTCCCGTCGCATCGCCCGCCGCCTTCGCCGTCCGCTCGACGGTGGTGCCGGAAACGCGCGCGGCCATCCGGTCGAGGCCCTCGCCCGGGACGGTTGCGACGAACAACGAGAAAAAGGTCAGCAGCGCGAAGAACAGGCCCGTCAGCAGCACGTTGAGCGGCTGGTGGCGCAGCGTGCGCGTGAACGCCCTGAGGAAGCTCGTCTCGCGGCGGCGCAGGAACACGCCGATCCCGAGGATCACCAGCATGTCGACGATGAGCGCGATACGATGCGACCAGGTTGTCGCCGCGTCGTGATAGGGCAGGAACGTGACCTGGATGTAGACGATGAGAAGCAGCGGCAGGAAGACGATCGAGAGCCAGATCAACAGATGCAGGAACATGCCGAAGAGCGGGCTGCGCTCGGGGCCAGCCAGCGTCTGCGTGAAGAAGTAGGAGTGCAGCTCGAGGCGCAGCGGATGCGAGCGCCGGTCACTCGGCTCGAGCGGACGCAAGGCCGCGTGGAACTCGAGCACCTTGCGCGCGAGCATCACGTGTTGCATCAGCAGACCGAAATGCATGAAGGCCATGACGATCGGCACGAACAGGAAGAAGCGGGTGAGCTCGATCTTGACCTGGAGCACGGGAAGCTCGACGGCGCTGTTCATGAGGAGATCGGCGTGGGTGACGCCAGCGACCGCCACCGTCACGTAGGCGGTGACCGAAAGAAAAATCAGCCAGCCCGTGTGCGCGATCTCGCTCGCGTCGTTGACGGCCTCGAGCAGACTATAGGGGTTGACGGGAACCTCGCCGGTATCGCCGGCCGCCGAGAGCGCTAACCCATCGCCGTAGCCGTAGTCCTGCTGCACATCACTCATACTGCCCCAACGCCCCTGCCGGCCTGGCCCCTCTGGCCGTCCCCAGGCGCGGACCTTAGCCCAGATCGCCGCAAGGGTTAACTGCCTTGGCGCAACCTCGTCGACGACTGTGGCGGCGGGGCGGCGGGGGTGTTTGGCGGGCGTCCGGTTGGTGTGAGGCCGCTCGGTGCCGAGAAGAAAACGGCGAGCGAGAAAACCTCTCCGAGGAGCTTGATCAAGGGCAACATGGCGGCCTCCATTGGTGGGACGATTTGCCGTTTCGATGGACAAGAAGATGCCCGCCGAAGCGGTCTGGGACAAACGGCGATTGGCTGTGCTATGCGTAACCTGCCGTTACATCCGGGAGCCGCCCCTTGAACCGCCGCCTGCCGTCTTTGACAGCGCTCCGCGCCTTCGAGGCCGCCGCCCGCCACGAGAGCTTCTCGAAGGCGGCCGAGGAGTTCCACGTCACCCACGCGGCGATCTCCCGCCAGATCCGCGAGCTCGAGACCGATCTGAAACTCAAGCTCTTCCGCCGCACCGGCCGCGGCGTGAAGCTCAGCGAGGCGGGGGACGCCTATGCGCGCAAGATCACCCGGGCCTTCGACCGGATCAGCGAGGCGACCCGGGAGCTGGCGACGGCGCGCGGCCGCCGCGATCTTCTGATCAGCGTCGAGGTCGGTCTCGCGTCGGCCTGGCTGGTTCCGCGTCTTGGACGATTTCAGGCGCGGCATCCCGACATCGACATCGTGCTCGATGCGACCGACGCGCTGATCGACTTTCGTAGCTCGCAAGCAGAGATCGGCATTCGCTGCGGTACCGGGCGCTATCCCAATCTCAATGCGGAAGAGATCGTCCGTCTCGTCGCCTTCCCGGTCGCCGCGCCAGCCTTGGTGCGCTCGGCCCGGCTTCAAACGCCGGAGGACCTTGGCCGCGTCACGCTGCTGCACCAGGACTCGAAGCGCTGGTGGGGCAACTACCTTGCCCATCTCGGAGTTTCGGCCGCACTCGCCGATGCCGGGCCGATGATGCCGAGCTACAATGCGGTCGAAGCGGCGATCGGCGGCCAGGGTGTCGCGCTCGCCGACAATGTCACCGCGGCCGCCGCTCTCCTCGATGGCCGGCTGGTACGCCCCTATCCAACCAAGGATGCCGAGGTCGCCTACTACTTCGTCAGCCCCGACGGCCGGAAAGACAGTGCCACGGCAAGGAGCTTCAAGGAATGGCTCTACGAGGAAATGGTCGAAACGCAGGAGCGGCTGGCTCCCATGCTCGAGGCGCGGGTGAGCTGACTGCCCTTTCTGTTTGCGGCGGCTATAGTGGCGCGGACCCACATAGGAGCTCCGCCATGGCCGACACACTTCACTTCAAAGCAGCCGATATGAAATTCGACAATTTCGGCGGTCCGCCCGGCAAGGCCTCGATCGCCCGGCTGGTGTCGGATACCAACTCGACGACGATGGGCGCCGGCGTCGCCACTTTCGATGGCTGCTCGATCGAATGGACGGTGCTTTACGACGAGGCCGTCGTCGTGCTCGAGGGTACGTTTCGCTTGCGCATCGGCAAGGACTACAAAATGGTGATCGAGGCGAAGCCTGGCGATGTCATCTGGATCCCGGAGAACACGCCGCTCAAATACGAGGGCGAGGCTGCCAAAATTTTCTACACCGTCTATCCGGCCGACTGGAAGAAGCGGCACGGGATGTAGTTTAGCAGATGCTGAGACCCCTCGCCTTCGCGCTCTTCGCGGCCATCGGCAACGCGCTCTTCGTCTGGGCCCAGCGGGGCGCTGAGAAGAGCGCCAATCCGTTCCTCTTCACGTTCGCGGCGGTCATCGCCTGCGCCATTCTCTTCCTGCCGGCGGCCCTCCTCTACCGCACGCCCGCCGATGGCAGCTACGTCGCGGGCGAGTGGTTCAACATCGCCGCCGCCGGCCTCGGCTTCTTCGTGACCTTTGTCGGCTTCTTCCTGCTCTACTCGACCTATGGCGCTTCGTCCTACGTGCTCTACGCCACGCTCTCGATTCTCACGACCACCTTCGTCGTCGGCGTCTTGATCTATCGCGAGCCGTTCAATGCCTATCAGGCCGCATCGCTGATCCTGGCGCTGGCGGCCATCGCGCTCTACACCTACGGGCGGTCGAAAAACTAGATAGGGCGGACTCTTTCGAGCCCGCCCTCGCAATTTCAGAACGATCAATCGACGTCAGAACGAAATGTAGACGCCGATATTCGGCCGGTGATGCCGGCGATAGTGGCGCCGGTAGGGCCGATAGACGTAGTAGGTCGGATAGCCGTAGTAATACGGCGTATACGTGTAGTAATGCGGCCGATGGCGATAGCGCGAACTGTAGTAACGCCCGTAACGCACGTGCCGCTTGTGCTTGCGCCACTTTTTCCAGCGCTTGCGGTGGCTGACGGTTGTCACCGTATCAGCCGCCTTCGATGTGAGTGTCTTGCCTGCCTGCGGGAGGGACGCCGCTGAGGCGCCGCCGGGCAATGCAAGCATCAGCGCGCCCGCCAGTGCGGCGGCCAAGCCAAACTTGCCAATCATGATATGCTCCTCTTTCGATAACCTGATGGCATGATCGTTCCCCTAGGATGCATGTTACGCTCAGCCATACGCTCTGTCACCCTTTTCCATCCCCTCGCTACGTCGTGTGCATGCCTTCGTGAGAACAGTTGATCGGTTTCCACCATGAAAAGCATTGACCCAAATCAGGCTCAACTGAACTCCCCGAGCTACAAACTCGCGGTGGAGGACTTGGATTTTCTCCTCAGCGAGGAAATGCGGGCCATCCGATTTGCTCTCGAGTATCAGAAGGCTGAGTCTTATCTGCGCGCTTGGGGCGTGCGCTCGACCGTCGTCGTGTTCGGCTCGGCGCGCATCGCTTCACCGGAGGCCGCGGCGGAGCTGAGGGCCAAGGCTCGTAGCAAGGCCGACATTGCCAAGGCCGACAGTCTCGTGCACCGCTCGAAATGGTATGCCGAGGCGCGGCAATTCGCGCGCATCGTCTCGGAGCGCGGCGGCGCTCTCGCGACCGACCACAAGCTGCGCGACAACGTCATCGCGACGGGCGGTGGCCCCGGCATCATGGAGGCGGCTAATCGCGGCGCGAGCGACGCCGGCGCGCCTTCGATCGGCTTCAACATCACGCTGCCGCACGAGCAATTCCCAAACCCGCATTCAACGCCCGAGCTCACCTTCCGCTTCCACTACTTCGCGATGCGCAAGATGCATCTCGCGATGCGCGCCAATGCCCTCGCCGTGTTTCCGGGCGGTTTCGGCACGCTGGACGAGCTGTTCGAGATCCTGACACTGCAGCAGACGGGCAAGGCCCCGCCCATGCCCGTCGTGCTGTTTGGCCGCGACTACTGGAGCCGCCTCATAAATTTCCAGGCGATGGTCGAGGAAGGCGTCGTCTCCGAGCGTGATCTCAATCTGTTCGAGATCGTCGATACGGCGGAGGAGGCCTGGCGCGTCGTCATGCGGCGCGGTCTCATCGCCCATGGCCAGGCAGCGCCGGGGGCCTGATACAAATTCAGCCGAAGTGGCTTCCCGGTTCGGCGTAGAAGATGCGAAAAAGCAAACGGCTTCAACGCCCGCCGGGCGGCGGCGTCCAGATGAACTCGCGCATGATCCGCTCATAGGTCGGGATATCGCCACCGCAGGCAAGCACCCGGTCGAGGAGCGAGTAGGTGAGGATCGAGCGCTGCATCACACCGCGCGCATGACGCATCGGATCGGCGGCCGGCGGCGCGGGAAGATTGACCACCGCAAGGATCGTCACTGCGGCCGGCGCAGCATCCTCCTCCTCGGTAATCTCAAGGATCTCGGCGAGCATCAAATTCTCCGGCGCCCCTCGACCAGAACTTTGCGGCCGCGACCTATGCAATGTAATAGGAGCCGGTTTCTTTCCGTGTAAGATTATTGATGAATTTGGAGATAAAGTGAACGCGCCGGTCAAACGGCGGCGAGCAGGCGCGCGACGCTCTGGCCGACGCCCTGCCGCCAATCCGGGAGCTTCAGGCCCATCTCGGTTTCGAGCCGCCCAGTATCGAGCCGGGAATTGCGTGGCCGCTCGGCTTTCGTCGGGTACTCGGCCGTCGTGATCGGCTCGACGGCCGCCTGCGGCCCGCCCAGCCTGGCCGATTGGGCGAACACCTCGCGCGCCACCTCGGCCCAGCTCGCCTCCCCCCGGCCTGCCGCATGCAGGATGCCGTAGCGGGTCTCGCCGCGCGCGAGCATCGCCGCGAGGTCGAGGAGAATGGCGGCAAGATGCTCGGCCGAAGTGGGCGAACCCACCTGGTCCGCCACCACGCGGACGGCGGGACGCTCGCCCGCCAGCCTCAGCATGGTGCGGACGAAATTCTGTCCGAAGGGCGAATGCACCCAGGCCGTCCTGACGATCAGATGCTTGGGATTAGCCGCGATCACGGCCAGCTCGCCCTCGCGCTTCGAGCGCCCATAGACGCTGCGCGGGCCCGCTGGATCGCTCTCGACGTAGGGCTGAGACTTGAAGCCGTCGAAGACGTAATCCGTCGAGAGGTGAATGATCGGCACGTCGCGCTGGTGAGCTGCCTCGGCGAGGCGCGCCGCGCCGTCGCGGTTGAGCGCGAAGGCCGCCTCGACCTCCGTCTCGGCCTTGTCGACCGCCGTATAGGCCGCCGTGTTGATGACGACGTCGGGCTTGGCATCGGACAGCGTTCGCAGGATCGTCGGGAGCTTTACGAGGTCGAGCGCGGGCCGGCCAATCGCGAGTGCCTCGATATCGGAGCGGCGGGCGGCCGCTTCGCCGAGCGTCTGCGCCACCTGCCCCTGCCAACCCGTGATCAAGAGCCGCATCGCCACCTCACCCGCTCGCGCCGGCCTTTTCCTTGGCCGAGAGCCCGAGCCTTTCACCACGATAGACCTTGTGCCGCAAGGGCTCCCACCACCAGGGATTGGCAAGATACCAGCGCACCGTTTTCTCGATGCCGGTTTCGAAATTCTCACGCGCCCGCCAGCCCAGCTCCCGCTCGAGCTTCGTCGCGTCGACGGCATAGCGGCGATCATGGCCCGGGCGGTCGGCGACATAGGTGATGAGGTCGCGCCGCGAGCCCACACCCGGCTGATACCGGTCGAGCAAATCGACGATCGTTTCGACCACGGCCAGGTTAGTCCGCTCGTTGCCGCCTCCGACATTGTAGCTCTCGCCGGGTCGCCCACGAGCAGCGATCGTCAAAAGAGCACGTGCGTGATCCTCGACATAGAGCCAGTCCCTCACCTGCTGGCCGTCGCCGTAAACCGGCAACGGTTTGCCTTCCAGGCCATTGAGGATCATGAGCGGGATCAGCTTCTCCGGGAAATGGTAAGGCCCGTAGTTGTTCGAGCAATTGGAGATCACGACGGGTAGCCCATAGGTCCGATGCCAAGCCATCACAAGATGATCGGCCGCGGCCTTGCTCGCCGAATAGGGCGACGAGGGATCGTAAGCGGTTCTCTCGGTGAAGAGCCCCTCTGGCCCGAGCGAGCCATAGACCTCGTCGGTCGACACATGCAGGAACCGGAAGGCAGCATTCCGGGCGGGTTCGAGACCTGTCCAGTACCGGCGCGCCGCCTCGAGCAGCGTATAGGTACCTAGAATATTCGTCTCAATGAAGGCGCCCGAGCCCTCAATCGAACGGTCGACATGACTCTCGGCGGCCAGATGCATGACGCAGTCGGGGGCGAATTCGGCGAAGGCCCGGTCCATGGCCGCCCGGTCGGTGACATCGGCGGCGAGGAAGCCATAGCGGGCATGCCCGGCGACCGGCAAAAGTGATTCGAGGTTTGCCGCGTAGGTGAGCTTGTCGACGTTGAGGACTGAGGCCGACGTGCTGGCAATTAAATGCCGGCAGAGCGCCGAGCCGATGAAACCTGCTCCGCCCGTGACCAGGATGCGCACCACCGATGCTCCATTCAATCAGCCAGGCATCGCCCCGCGTGAGTGCGGGAGTTTCAGCACCCGATGGTTAACGAACCCTTAGCGAGCTTGCTCCTTGGGCTGAGCATTGGTCCGAGACCCAACTTCGTTAACCTTGTATTATTGTGTCCTGCCTACTTTTGCCCACAAGTCCACAAACAGGTCATTCGGACGATGCTTGGCTCAACCATAGGCAATTCACGCCCCGCTCCTTCCTCACTCCTTGGGGAGTATGCCTCGTTGTTGGGCGACGCCGTGCTGCGCCATCGCGCCCGGGTCGCCGAGCACTCCGCCCGGATCGAGGCGGAGCTGGCCAATAAACTAAAGTCCGAGTTCATCGCCAATATGAGCCATGAGCTGAGGACGCCGCTCAACACCATCATCGGTTTCTCGCGGCTCATCAAGGAGCACGACGCCCGCCACATGACCGGCGAGCAGATCGTCGAGTATGCGGGCCTCATCCAGGAATCGGCCGATCACCTGCTCGCCATCATCAACGACATCCTCGAGATCTCGAAGATCCAAAGTGGCCGCTTCTCGATCGACCTGCAGGAAACCCACCTCGAGGACATCCTGCAGACCTGCAAGGCCTTCTTCAGCATCACGTCGTCCGAGGCCGGCGTTGCCATGAGCTTCGTGATCGAACCGGATCTCAACGCGATCAATGGCGATCAGATCAAGCTCAAGCAGATGATTATGAATCTGTTGTCGAACGCCATCAAGTTCACGCCTCCGGGCGGCTCGGTCGTGGTGGCCGTGCGCTCCGTCCCAGGCAACCGCGTCGCGATCTCGGTCAAGGACACCGGCATCGGCATGACGGAGGAGGAGATCAGCGTTGCGCTCATCCCCTTCGGTCAGGTCGACGGCGGAATATCGCGCCATCGCGAAGGAACGGGTCTCGGCCTGCCGATCGCCAAGGCGCTCGCCGAGCTGCATGGCGGATCGATGGCGATCCGTTCCGAGAAGGGGCACGGGACCGAGGTGCTGATTACACTGCCGGCGCTGGGTTCGAAACTCGAAAAGCCGCCTATCGCATCATGGCCGACCAGGGACGGACCCGCGGCGCAACCGACCCGATCCGGTCCATAAGGGGACACGTCCATGTATCAGAACACAGCCGCCGCGCCCGAGCCAGTCAGCGTCGCGGATTTATCGATCGGACGCATCGTCTCGGTGACGGGATCGAAAGCGATCGTGCTGCTCGACGACAACCGCGCCGCCGCCTTCCAGGCGACCGCGGGGCGGCCCGAAATGGGCACGCTGCTCGCCATCGACACGGAGCTGTCGACAGGCCTCGGCCTGGTGTCGGCCTTGAGCGTGCCGGTGCCGGCCCAGAAGGACGGCGATCCTGAGGTGTGGATCGCAGAGCTGAGCCTCGTCGGCGAGATCCAGAAGCCGAGCCAGAACCACCCAGGCGGCTTCAACCGCGGCTTGACGACCTATCCGGCACTCGGCGATCGGGTGCGCGTCGCCTCCAGAGCCGAGCTGATCAAGGCCTTCTCGGCCCCGGAGGAGACTTCCGTAAAAGTTGGCGTGATCCGGCAAGATTCGAGCATCCCCGCCACCATCAAGACCGACGACCTGCTCGGCAAGCACTTCGCCATTCTGGGCACCACCGGCACCGGCAAGTCGTGCACGACGGCACTCATCCTGCGGGCGATCCTCGACAAGAACCCCGAGGCGCATATCGTCCTCCTCGACCCGCACAACGAGTATGCCACGAGCTTCGGCGAGCGCGCCGAGGTCGTGACCACGCAAAACCTGCATCTGCCCTATTGGCTGCTGACCTTCGAGGAGCTGGTCGAGGTGCTGATCGGCAGCAGTGACGACCACAAGCAGGAGGTCGAGATCCTGCAGGAGCTCATTCCCGTGTGCAAAGGCCGGTATGGCAAGAGCGCGCGCGAGAACGACCGCACGATGAAGCGCACCTCGATCTATTCCGGCCGCTTCTCGGTCGACACGCCCGTTCCCTATCGCATGTCCGATCTGCTGCAGCTGCTCGACGACAAGATGGGCATGCTGGAAAACAAGAAGGACCTGTCGCCCTACCGCTCCCTGAAGACGCGCATCGACACCATCAGCCAGGACCAGCGCTACGCCTTCATGTTCGGCGGTTTCACCGTCAACGATCAAATGGCGGAGATCCTCGGACGGATTTTCCGCGTGCCGGTCGCCGGCAAGCCGATCACGATTATCGAGCTGACCGGTCTGCCGACCGAGATCGTCAATGTCGTCGTCTCCGTGCTCTGCCGGATGACTTTCGACTTCGCGCTTTGGGGCGAGGGCAACGTGCCGGTGACGCTGGTCTGCGAAGAGGCGCACCGCTACGTGCCGGCCAATGCCAGCATGGGCTTCGAGCCGGCCAAGCGCGCCATCGCCAAGATCGCCAAGGAAGGCCGCAAATACGGCGCCTCGCTGTGCATCGTCACGCAGCGCCCGGCCGAGATCGATGCGACGATTCTCTCACAGTGCAACACGGTCTTCGCGCTGCGCATGTCGAACGATCGCGACCAGGAGATCGTGCGTGCCGCCGTCTCGGATACAGGTTCGGGCATGCTCGAGTTCCTGCCCTCGCTCGGCCAGCGCGAGGCAATCGCCTTCGGCGACGGCGTGTCGCTCCCCGTCCGCATCAAATTCGACGAGCTGCCGAAATCGGCGCTGCCGCGCTCCTCGACGGCCCGCTTCTCCGAAAGGTGGCAGAAGCCTGCAGGCGATGAGAACTTCGTGCAGAACGTCGTTGATCGTTGGCGCGCGTCCGGCTCACCGCACGCGCTCGGTGTGCCAGAGGACCTGATCGCCGATGCGATCGAGGCCACTCCGGTCGAGCCGCTTCGCCGTCTGCCGCCGGCAGGCGCGTCCGCTGGCGCACCAGCACCGCGTCCAATGGTCGGATCACCGGCACCCGCGCCGATCCCCATGCAGCGTCCCGCTGCTGCGCCGCCCACGCCTGCCGCCGGCGCACGCAGGGTCCTGGTGACGCCGCCTCCGGCTCCCGAGGCCAACGGCGGTGGATCGAGTATCCGCCGCTCGGGGCTGGCCGCGAGCCTGCTGCGCCGCAAGGATTAGCCAGTCTGGCTCTAGAGCGCTATTCGATCTGATGGAATCAGATCGGCGCTCTTGGGTGTTGGTTTTGAGCACTTGTCTTCGACCAACCGGTATCCACTTGGTAGGACAAGTGCTCTAGTAGCTGAAAGCCGGGGCCGCTTCGGCGAGCCTCGGGTGCCGGCCGTCCTTCTCGGACACGATCGGCTTGCGGGCGCCAAGCCGCCAATCGAGCCTAAGCGCCGGATCGTTCCAGGCAATGCCGCGATCACAGTCGGGCGCGTAGTAGTCCGTCACCTTGTAGATCACCTCGGTGTCTGGTTCGAGGGTGACGAAGCCGTGCGCGAAACCAACGGGGACAAGCAGCATCGCGCCATTGGTGTCAGATAGCTCCTCGGCGACATGCCGGCCGAATGTAGGCGAACCCTTTCGGATATCGACCGCCACATCCAGTATCCGCCCCTTGATCACGCGAATGAGCTTCGCCTGCGCATGCGGCGCGATCTGGTAGTGCAACCCGCGCAGGACGCCCGGCTCCCGCGACAGCGAGTGATTGTCCTGCACGAAGTCGAGAGTGATTCCCGCATCCGATAAGCGGCGCCGGTTGTAAGTCTCGGCGAAAAAACCCCGTTGGTCCTCAAATCGCTTCGGGACGATGAGCTTAACCTCGGGAATGGCGAGAGCGGTCACCTGCATGGCGGCTACTCTACAATACTTGCTTCGCCTCGAGTTGCGTCAGCAGCCGCTGCACCAGCACCTCGGGTGGATCGCGCCAACCCTCGATACGGACCTCGGCCTCGAGCGGCGCCTCATAGGGGGAGGAGATGCCGGTGAAATTCTTGATCTGGCCCTCGCGCGCCTTTCGGTAGAGGCCCTTGGCGTCGCGGGCCTCGCAGATGGCAAGCGGCGTATCGACGAACACCTCGACGAACTCGCCTTCCGGGAAGAGATCGCGCGCCATGCGCCGCTCCGAGCGGAAGGGTGAAATGAAAGAGGCGATGACGATGAGGCCGGCGTCGACCATGAGTTTCGCCACCTCGCCGACCCGGCGGATGTTTTCGACGCGATCAGCGTCCGAAAAACCGAGATCCCGATTGAGGCCGTGGCGGACGTTGTCGCCATCGAGCATCACCGTGTGGCGGCCGAGCGAATGCAGCCGCTTGTCGAGCAGGTTGGCGATGGTCGACTTGCCCGAGCCCGAGAGCCCGGTGAACCAGATGCAGCAGGGCTTCTGCGCCTTGATCGCCCCGCGCGCCTTCCGGTCGACGTCGATCGCCTGCCATTGGATGTTCGTCGCCTCGCGCAGCGGCGACTGCAGCATGCCGGCGCCGACCGTGTTGTAGGTGAGCTTATCGACCAGAATGAAGCCGCCCGTCTCCCGGTTCTCCTTGTAGGGGTCGAAGACCAGCGGGCGGCTGAAGGAGAGATGGCAATAGCCGACCTCGTTGAGGCCGAGCTCGCGGCCGGCGGTCTCCTCGAGAGTTTCAACGTTGATCTTGTGGCGCAGTGTCGTGACATTGGCGGTCGCCCACTGGGTACCGACCTTGATGAGATAGGGCCGGCCCGGCAACAGGGGCTCCTCCGTCATCCACACGACATGGCCGATCGCCTGGTCGGCCGCCTCGGGTCTGTCCTCGGCGAGCGCGATGACATCGCCGCGGCTGATATCGACTTCCTCGGCGAGCACCAGCGTCACCGCGTCGCCTGCGTGCGCGGTCTCGAGGTCGCCGTCGTAGGTGACGATGCGGGAGAGCGTCGTCATGCGGCCGGAAGGGAGCACGGCGATTTTGTCGCCAACCCCGACCTTGCCGCTCACCACCGTACCGGAGAAGCCGCGGAAATCAGCGTTCGGGCGGTTGACCCACTGCACCGGAAAACGAAACGGCTTAAGATCGAGCGCCGTCTCGACGTCGACGTTTTCCAGATGATCGAGCAGCGCGGGGCCCCGATACCAGGGCATCGACGTCGACTTGCGGACGATGTTGTCGCCGTCGAGCGCGGAGACGGGGATGCAGGTGACGTTGTTGAGGCCAAGCGCCTTGGCGAAGGCCAGGTACTCTTTCTCGATCTCGCGGAAGCGCGCCTCACCGAAGCCGACGAGGTCCATTTTGTTGATGGCGAGCACGACCTCGGGGATGCCGAGCAGGGCGACGATGCAGGAGTGGCGCCGCGTCTGGGTCAGCACGCCCTTGCGGGCATCGATGAGGATGATCGCGAGATCCGACACCGAGGCGCCGGTCGCCATGTTGCGCGTGTACTGCTCGTGGCCGGGCGTATCGGCGACGATGAATTTCCGGCGCGGCGTCTGGAAGTAGCGGAAGGCGACGTCGATGGTGATCCCCTGCTCGCGCTCGGCCTGGAGCCCGTCGACCAGCAGTGCCAGATCCATTTCGCCGCCGCGGGTGCCGGAGCGCTTGGAATCTTTCTCGAGCTGGGCGAGCGTATCCTCCATGATGTGCTGGCTGTCGAAGAGCAGCCGGCCGATCAGCGTCGACTTGCCGTCGTCAACACTGCCGCAGGTGAGGAAGCGCAACAGGTCCTTCTCGGCGGGCATGGGTTCGAGCGCGGGCTCGACCACCGTGAAACGGGCCTGCTTGAAGGAGCGTGCCATCAGAAATAGCCCTCCTGCTTCTTCTTTTCCATGGAGCCCGACTGGTCCTTGTCGATGACGCGGCCCTGGCGCTCCGAGACCCGCGAGGCGATGAGCTCGGAGACGATCTCGGGCAAAGTCGTCGCGTCCGACTCGATGGCGCCGGTCAAGGGATAGCAGCCGAGCGTGCGGAAGCGGATGAGCCGGTTCTGCGGCCGCTCGTCCGGCAGCAACGGCAACCGCTCGTCGTCGACCATGATGAGCGCGCCGTCGCGCTCGACCACCGGGCGGTGTTTTGCGAAATAAAGCGGCACGATCGGGATGTTTTCCTGCGCGATGTAGCTCCACACGTCCAGCTCGGTCCAATTGGAGAGCGGGAAGACGCGCATGCTCTCGCCCTTGACCACCCGGCCGTTGAACAGCGACCACAGCTCCGGCCGCTGGCGCTTGGGATCCCAGCGATGGTTTGCCGAGCGATGGGAGAACACGCGCTCCTTGGCGCGGCTTTTCTCCTCGTCGCGCCGGGCGCCCCCGATCGCCGCATCGAAGCGGTAGCGGTCGAGGGCCTGGCGAAGCCCTTGCGTCTTCATGACGTCGGTGTGGATGGCGCTGCCGTGGACGATCGGGCTGATGCCCTCGCGCACGCCGTCGAGATTGACGTGGACGATGAGCTCGAGGCCGAGACGCTTCGCCGTCTCGTCGCGGAAGGCGATCATCTCCTGGAACTTCCAGGTTGTATCGACGTGCATGAGCGGAAACGGGGGCTTGGCCGGATAGAAGGCCTTCATCGCGAGGTGCAGGAGGACCGAGGAGTCCTTGCCGATCGAATACAGAAACACCGGCCGCTCGAACTCGGCCGCGACCTCACGGAAAATATGGATGCTTTCCGCCTCGAGGCGCTTCAGATGACTCGATCGCTCGGACATGCTGCCCCCCGATTCGACGATTGCTCACCGCATTTACGCATGAGTTTGCTGCGCCGCAATGCGACGCCACGCCTAAGGAATTCCGCGATCTTCACGATGCGCGAACGCCGCGTTTCCCACTTTCGGTGCCGAACGCGAATGCCGTTCCAGCCCTGCAATAGTCGGCGATAGTGCCAGACTTTTCTTGACGACCGGTCCAACACGGTGCCGCAGGTGGAAAATAGGGTTGAAGGATGAAAGCGGTTGCGGCGACGCAGCGCTTCAGCCCGCGACCACATACTGTTGTTTCTTGGGTTTCTTCTCGCCAATCACCTCGGCCTCGACCGTGAGCGCCTGGGCCAGCCGCTCGCGGGCCTGCTCGGCCTCGCGCTGGCGCTGCCACATGCTGGCGTAGAGCCCGTCCTTGGCGATGAGGCCGGCGTGATTGCCCTCTTCCACGATGGCGCCCTTCTCCAACACGATGATGTTGTCGGCGTGCACGATGGTCGACAGGCGATGGGCGATGACGAGGGTCGTGCGGTCCTTGGCGACCCGATCGAGCTCGTCCTGGATTTCTTTCTCCGTGTGGCTGTCGAGCGCGGAGGTGGCCTCGTCCAGCATCAGGACCGGCGGCTGCTTGAGGATCGTGCGGGCAATCGCCACGCGTTGCTTTTCCCCACCGGAAAGCTTCAGGCCGCGCTCGCCGACCATCGTCTGATAGCCTTGCGGCAGCGTCTGGATGAAGGCATCGAGCTGGGCCTGCCGCGCCGCCTCTTTCACCTCGGCCTCGCTCGCCTCGGGCCGGCCGTAGGCGATGTTGTAGTAGACGGTGTCGTTGAACAGCACGGTGTCCTGCGGCACGACGCCGATGGCGGCGCGCAGACTCTTCTGCGTGACCTCGCGAATGTCCTGGCCGTCGATCGTCACGCGGCCGCCGCTCACATCGTAGAAGCGGAAGAGGATGCGCGAGATGGTCGACTTGCCGGCGCCCGACGGCCCAACGATCGCGACCATCTTGCCGGCCGGCACCTCGAAGCTCACGCCCTTCAGGATTTGCCGCTCGGGATCATAGGAGAAGCTCACATCCTCGAAGCGCAGCGCGCCATCGGAGACCTTGAGCGGAGTCGCGCCAGGCTTGTCCTCGATCTCCGGGTCCTGTCCGAGCAGTGCGAACATGGTCTCCAGATCGACGAGGCCCTGCTTGATCTCGCGATAGATCATGCCCATGAAGTTCAAGGGGATGTAGAGCTGGATCATCATCGCGTTGATCATCACGAAATCGCCGACGGTCTGGGTGCCGTGGGCGACGCCGTAGGCCGAGAGCAACATGCAGAGCGTCAAGCCGATCGTGAAGATGATGGACTGGCCCGCGTTAAGGACGCCCAGCGAATAGTAGGTGCGGATGTTCGCCGACTCGTAGCGCCCGAGCGCCGTATCGTAACGGCGGACCTCCATCTGCTCGTTACCGAAATACTTGACGGTCTCGTAGTTGAGCAGGCTGTCGATCGCCTTGGCGTTGGCGTCGCGATCGCTCTCGTTGAGCTCGCGGCGGATGCCCAAGCGCCACTCGCTCGCCTTGATCGTGAACCAGATGTAGATGCCGATCGTCGCCAGCACGATGAGGACGAACTCGATGCCGAAGAAGTAGAGCAGCACGCCGGAGACAAGCAGCAGCTCGAGCACCGTCGGCAGCGCGTTCATCACGCCCATTCTGAG
Source organism: Hyphomicrobiaceae bacterium (assembly GCA_031403155.1). Classification (GTDB taxonomy): domain Bacteria; phylum Pseudomonadota; class Alphaproteobacteria; order Rhizobiales; family Hyphomicrobiaceae; genus JANNSX01. Next base: position 891 of record JANNSX010000117.1, on the reverse strand, counting down.
GATCGTGTCGACCGCCTCCATGCCGCGCTCGACGATGCGGCTCAAGGCCCCCGTCCGCCGGTCCATGTGAAAGCGCATCGACAGGCGGTGGAGATGCTCGAATGTGCGGCCCGTGAGTTGGCGCACGGCGTGCGTCGCCACCCGCGTGAACAGCACGTCGCGCACTTGCGTCAGCACCATCATCATGACGCGGCCGACGCCATAGGCGATGACGAGAGCGATCGGCACCAGTGTCAGCGTTTGCGCAGGTGTAGCGCCCGCCGCGGTCAGCCAGTCAACGGCGGCCTTGTAGGCGATCGGCACGGACACCGTGATGAGCTTGGCGGCCACGAGCGCGAGCGACGCCCAGATCACGCGCCATCTGAGCTCCGGCCGGCCCACGGGCCACACATACGGCAACAGATCGAGCGTCACCGCCCAGTGATCCGTCTCCTGGATCTCGGGCGAGGACTTCGCGGCGGTCGGATTGGCGGCGTGGCGCGCTGTCATGGCACCTCGGTCTGGGGCTTAGAGCACGTTCAGGCAAAGTGGGTGCCGGTTTGCCGGAAGAACGTGCTCAAAACCAAGAATCGAGAGCGGGTTCTTGAACCCGGTCGAATTGAACCCGCTCTCGGGGGCAGAGGGTGCAATGCCCGTTCGCAAGCCGCTTGGCAAGCCGGGGGCGGGCCGGCCGGAAAACCTCCAGGAAAATCAACCACGAGCCGACGGCGAGCATTCCTGCTGACGATTCCGGGCAGCCGGTTGTGCTAATCGTACTGAGTCACTTTGCCATGGTCTGCATCTGCAGGGAATCAGCGATTGAGCTGATTCCTTTTGCGGGAGGCAGCGATGGGCAGACAGCAACCTCGCGATGGCGAGGAACGGTTCTGTGCGTATCTGGACGGGCTTGCC
>JANNSX010000116.1:0-20921 GCA_031403155.1 Hyphomicrobiaceae bacterium | reverse complement strand
TCCGCCCTGAAGAACAAGGGGCTCGCGCGATCCAGTTCCCTGCTCGAACTCGGACTCAGTCTGTCGACGAAGGAAAGCGACCTCTGGAAACTGACGGCCGACCGGTCGCGCCTCCAGCTCGTCATGAACGACTTGAACAGCAGGATTGCCCAAGTCGACCAGAATTTCCGGAGCCAGCTCCTCATCGAGTTGGGTGCCGTGCAGAAGACTCTGTTCGAGACCGATATCGCTCTGCCCTCTGCGATCGTGCAGCGCGCGAACCGGCAGAAGATAATCGGCCGCGCCTTCGACAAGCAGCTGGCCTACGAGATCAAGGTCACGCGCGTCGGCGCCAATGATGTCGAGACTTTCATCGCCTCCGAGATGACGCGGCTGGAGCCTGGCGACATCGTCGAGATCCGCATCGCGATCGAGGACGCTCAGTCGATCGAGGCTGTCGGCCAATGACTCTGATGCCAGGTCGAAAAGATCCTGAGATTTATACCGTTGAGCGGGCAGCTGGCGGCGTCGCGCCGGTAAGCGCACCGGCCCCGAGCGATGGCACACCCGTAAGCGCCGAGCTCACCCGGCTCATCGAGCTCTTGACGGTCGGCTGGTCCTATCGAGGGACGATCGCCCTGTTGACGGCGATCGGGCTCTGCCTTGGCTGGCTCGTCTCGGTCGCCATGGGGCCCACCTACACGGCGGTTGCGGTCCTCAGACCCAATCTGTTGTCCGACGCACCCGAGAAAGGCAGCCAAGCCCCCAATCTCGATGCAAACTTCCTCGTGGCAAGCGAGATCGAGCTGATCACATCCCAACCCCTTGCGCCGGCCTTCGCCGCCAAGCTCAATCAGGAGTATCCGGCCAATCGCAATGACCGGTCATTTCTCGCGCCGGTTATGCAGTCGATCTCTGCCGTCAAGGATTTCCTCAGGTGCTCGATATCAAGTGTCAAAGGCAGTTCGCAATCGGGCCAAACGCCGGGAGATCAGCAAGAGTCGTCCTGTCCGAGCGCCAGCAACCCGGCTGCGATCGACGACATCAAGCTGCGCGTTGAACCGCTCAGCCGCACCTATCTGATCGAGGTGATCCTCAAAGCGTCGACGGCGGAGAGAGCGGCGGCCTTTGCCAATGCCGTCGCCAGTCAATATGCGCGGAACATACAATTGAAACAGGCGCGAGCCCGGATCGCGGGGTCGGAGCAGGCGCTTGCCGGACTGCTCGCCACCTATGGCGACCGCCACCCGCTGGTCCGGCGGGCGCGCGTGGAACTCGAGCTACTGCGACAGAACATCGAAGCATTCGCGGCGAGGCCGGCATCCGTCAGCGAGAAGGATCTGATCGGCGGCGACATTGTGGTGCTGGCGCGAGCGGCCTTGCTAAGCCCCGACGCGCGGTACAAGACGATCGCGGCCTGGGCTCTGCTCGGATTGATCGCCGCACTCGGCTTCGTGCTCTTCAAGGAACGCAACAGGCTGCTGGTTTAGTCGAGGCACTTCGGCCTGGCTTCTGAGAATATTCGGCCACATCGTTCTGACGGAAACTCACAAATAGGGCTTGTGGTGCGCTCCGTGCGCCTGCGTCGAGGGCCGTTTTGTCCAAGCGCCGCCGCCGCGCTCAGATCTCAGGCGATCGGCGCCTCGGGGAAGGCGAGCTGTTCGCGGGCGCGCCAATCGTTGGTGACATAGTTGATGATCGCCGATTTCCGCACGCCCTTGATCGGCCGTTTCTCGAAGCCGTGATAGGTGTGGCCCGACGGCACGAAGATCATCGCCGCGTTGGCGGCGAAGGGCGAGCGGGCCACGTGATTCTTCTCGGCGTCGTAGACGTCGGTACCGAGATCCTTGTGGGACGGATCATCCGAGAGATACAGCAGCAGCGTGAAGAGCTTCACGCCGAGGTCCGTATGCGGCTCGAGCCAGAAGCCATCGATGTCCTGCGCGTATTCGATGCGAAGGTACGAGCCCTTGAGATCAATCCCGAATTTATTCTCGATCGCACTTGTCATCGCCTTCGACTGAAAGGCTTCCGACACGGCATCGACAACCGGGAAGGCGCGCTTGTTCTCGGCATCGAAGTATTTGCGTGTGTTGTTGTGCAGCTCACGCTTGCCGGAGAGGCCGCCGAGTTCGGGCGCGGGAAACGGCAAGGCGGTCACCTCGCGCGTGATCTCGGCCGGCAAGCATCCCTCCAGGAACCAGTGCGGATAGGGATTGGCGTTTCGCGGCGCGCGATCAGCACTCGCCAGGAAATGCCGTACGATTTCTATTGATGCTGCCATTCGAGCCTCCCGCCGCCGGACGCCAACTCGCCGGGCTTCGCCCCTTGGTCGAGGAACCCTGCAAGCTCACGGGCATCAGGCTCACTACGGCCGACGGAGCCCCGAGAGAATGCGGCGCGGTGTCCGGAACGGTTCGCGTGACGATCTGGCGCGGGAGTAGAGGCAGTCTGCTGGCCGGGCCGGTCTACTGACGCATCGTAGCGCCGGTCTGGGCAAACTGCTCCGCGAAATGGTCACCCAGCTCGTCGCCGAAGCTCCCCTCGGACCTCAGGCAGCTCGCCAGCAACTCGAGCAGAGAGGCGTGCAGTTGTTTCTCGGTCTGCAGCTCGGGCGGATGGTCGGCCAGGAACTGCAAGATCTCACCATAATCAGGCATGGTTGGTCCCACGCATCAGAAAGCACAGCCACTTGTTTTGTTGACAGAGTGTTGCGGCCGAACTGTGTCGCTGGTGAAAAGCCCGGTAAGCGCCCTGGTCCGGCTTTGTCGGCTCAACGAAGAATGCTAGAGTGCTTCCGGAAAAGTGCGAAGCGGTTTTCCGATAAGAAGCACGGAAAGCCAACAATGTGCTTCCGGAAAAGTGCGAAGCGGTTTTCCGATAAGAAGCACGACAAACCAAAGAGCTAGGGTGTTGAAGTAATTCAACGAAAAACGGAAACACCCTAGATCCGGCGCCGGGGAAATGTCTTGAGCATAACGGAGAGGCAGAGGCACATGCCGGCAACGGGACTTGGCAAGGTCGTGGCGCCGGTGTTGACGCCATTCGGCGTCGATGGGCAGCCGGACGCGGGCCGTTTCACCAAGCATGCGCTGTGGCTCTTGGAGCAGGGCGCGACAGGCCTTGCGCCCTTCGGCACGACGAGTGAGGCGAACTCACTATCGATGGCGGAGCGGAAGCTCCTGCTCACTTCGCTCATCGCCTCGGGAATCGATCCGGCCCGGTTGATGCCGGGAACCGGCCTTTCGTCCCTTCCCGAGACGATCGAGCTGACGCGCCACGCGGTCGGCCTCGGCGCTGCCGGCGTACTCATGCTCCCGCCCTTCTACTACAAGGCGGTGAAGGATGACGGCCTGTTCCGCTTCTTCGCCGAGGTTATCGAGCATGTCGGCGACAAGCGACTGCAGGTCTACCTCTATCACATTCCCCCGGTCGCGCAGGTCGGCTTCTCGGCCGAGCTCATCGAGCGGCTCATCAAGACCTATCCGAAAACGGTGGTTGGTCTCAAGGATTCGTCCGGCGATTGGGCGCACACGAAGATGCTCATCGAGCGCTTTCCGGGCTTCCGCGTCTACTCGGGCTCAGAGCTGACGCTGGCGCAGAACCTCAGCTCCGGTGGCGCTGGCGCCATCTCGGCCGGCGTCAACGTCAATGCGCGCCTCATCCGCAAGCTCGCCGATGCGGCCGGCACGAAGGAAGCCGCGGCGCTCGAGGAGAAGGTTTCGGGTCTGAGGAAGGCCATGCAGGCCCATCCGATGATCCCGGTCTTGAAGGCGATCATCGCCCACATCCGGCGCGATCCGGTCTGGGCCGAGACGCGTGCGCCGCTGATGCCGCTGCCGGAAGCCGAGCGGAAAACCGTCGTGCCGCAACTCGTCTCCGAGATGGGGCTCGAGCCGGCGGGCGCCTGAGCTTTGGTGTCTTGACGATTTCGCCCCCCTCCATCTCTGGAGGGGGGCGTTCAGGTGGCGGTGGGGGAGCTTGGCAAGAGCACGTTCAGGCGAAGTGGACACCGGTTCGCCGTAGAACGTGCTCAAATCGAGGCTTAGCACGTTCAGGCGAAGTGGACACCGGTTCGCGTCAAGAACGTGTTCAATCTAGAACAACTGCCGGGCAGCGCTGGCGATCTCTTCCGTGATGCCGTGCTGTTGGAGCAGCGTCGCCGCGAGGATCGCGCCGGTTGCCAGAAAGCAGACGAGCGCCGCGAGCTTGCTCGCACGCCAACTGCCGCCATAGCGGAGCTTGAAGACGCTCAGATCCATCGGACATTCCCGCTGTCCCGATACAGAACGTATCGCAAATTCGATGATCGTCTTATAGCAGAAGGATTGTTTACTGTCATTGCCGAGCATTAGGTAGGATTAAGTAACGATTAAACTCCACCACCAGGCGTTAATGTCTGTTAATGCGGCTTTCATTCCTCGACCCAATCGGCGCATTTGGGCGGCATGCTCGCACCCCAGGGCATGATCGGCACCGTCGAGGTCGAATTCTTGGGGCTCCCCTCGATGAGCTTGTCGGTGTAGACGAGATAGACCAGCACGTTGCGCTTGGCGTCGCAGCCGCGCACGATCTGCATCTTCTTGAAGATCAGCGAGCGGCGCTGCACGAAAACGTCGGCGCCCTGCTCGAACTTCTTCTTGAAGACAATGGGCCCGATCTGCCGGCAGGCGAGCGACGCATCCGACAGTTCCTCGGAGAGGCCGAGCCAGCCCGTCCACCCGCCCTTCTCCGGTATCGTGAAATGGCACGCAACGCCCTCGACATCGGGATCATCGAGCCCGTAGGTCGCGAGCTTGTGGTCCGGCGAGAGCAGCTTCCAAACGGTGGTTTTCTTGAAGATCAGGTTCGGATCATCGCCGGCGCGGGCAGGAAAGACGATTGTCGTCAGCGCGAGAACGGCGAGCAGGACACGAGTGAGCATCGGTTCTCCCTTTTGCTGTGAGCCGCCGACATATAGGAATTGTGCGCTGCAAAAGAAGGGGCGCGCGTCCGCCTCACCCCGCCCGCTCGATCAGCCTCGCGAACGTCGCCGCATCGATGTTCGCGCCGCAGCCGACGAGGCCGACGCGCTTGCCTTTGAGCGTCTCTCGCAACGGGCCGATGAGCGCGGCCACGCCCGCGGCGGGGGCGGGCTCGGCGGCGATCTTGAGATCGCGCAGCATCAGCCCCATGCAGCGGCACATGTCGTCGTCGGAGACGGTCACCATGCCGTCGACGAAGCGCTCGACGAGTCCGTAAGAAAGCGGCAGGTGCATCGGCGGGCCGAGGCTGTCGGCGATGGTCTTCACCTCGACCTTCGGCAGCGCGTGACCAGCGGCAAGACTATCCGACATGCCGCGCGCACCCTCGGGCTCGACGCCGTAGACTTTCGTTGCCGGCGAGTAGGTCTTGACGGCTGCGGCGACGCCCGCGATCAAGCCGCCACCGCCGACCGGCACGATGATCGCATCGAGCTTTCGCGCCTGCTTCAGGAATTCGAGGCCCAGCGTCCCCGCCCCCGCAAAGGTGTTCTTCCCCTCGAAGGGGTGGATGAAGGTTTTGCCTTCGGTCGTCCTGATCTCCTCGACCTTGGCGAAAGCCTCGGCGATCGTATCCATGAGGAGCACTTCGGCGCCGTAGCTTTTCGCTGTCGCGACGCGGAAGGGATTGGCGGTCTTGGGCATCACCACCTTGGCGGTCGTGCCGAGCAGGTTCGCCGCCAGCGCCACCGCGATCGCGTGATTGCCCGCCGAGACGCAGGTGAAACCGCGGGCACGCTCCGCCTCGGAAAGGCACAGCGCGACATTCATCGCGCCCCTCGGTTTAAAGCTACCGCCGCGCTGCAGCATCTCCAGCTTGATGACGACATCCGTCGAGGGATCGAGCTTCGTGAAAAGCTCAGCACCCGGCCAGGGCACTGTCGGCGTCTCCAGGAGGTATGGCGCAATGCGCTGGGCCGCGGCCTCGAAGTCGGCCTGGCTCGGGATGGCGGCGTCGACGGCGGACGTATCGCTCATTTCTTTAGCCTCGCCTCGGCGGCCTTCCTGATTTGCGTTAGCGTCATCTTCGCGGTGAGTGCCTCGGGGTCGGTTTTCAATTCGATCAGCGCGGGCTTGCCGGCGTCGAGAGACCGTATCAGCGCCGAGCGGAATTGCCCGGTCTCCTCGACCGTCTCGCCGTGGGCGCCGTAGCTTCGCGCGAGCGCCGCGAAATCCGGATTGACGAGGCTCGTCGCCATGACGCGGCCGGGATACTCGCGCTCCTGATGCATGCGGATGGTGCCGTACATGCCGTTGTTGACGACGAGCACCACGATGTTCGCGCCATACTGACAGGCGGTCGCCAGCTCCTGCCCGTTCATCATGAAGCAGCCGTCGCCGGCGATGGCGACGACCGACCGCTCCGGCTGATGCAGCTTGGCGGCGATGGCGGCCGGCAATCCGTAGCCCATGGCGCCGCAGGAGGGCGCGAGCTGGCTCCGCCAGGTTTTGTAGACGTAGTAGCGGTTGAAGAAGCCGTTGCAGTTGCCGGCGCCATTGGTGACGATCGCATTTTCCGGCAGCACGTCGTCGAGGATGCGGGCCACCTGCTCGAGCTTGACGGCGCCGGGCGTCGTCTCGGGCTCGAGGAATTTCTTGTAGCCGTCGTTGAGCTTCTTCACCCATTTGGCGCGGCTTTCGGCGCCGGCCGGCGTCAGCTTCGCCAGCGCCGCAACGAAGGTCTGCGGTGAAGCCGCGATGCCGAGCGCCGGCCGATAGACCTTGCCGAGCTCGTCGGGATCGGGATGGACGTGGATGAGGGTTTGTTTCGGCACCGGCGGCTCGAGCAGAGTGTAACCGCTCGTCGTTGCCTCGCCCAGCCGGGCGCCGATGGCGATGACGAGATCGCTCTCGGTGATCGCCTTGGCGAGCGCGGGATCGGGACCGATGCCGATATGGCCCGCATAGCAGGGATGGCGGTTGTCGAAATAATCCTGGAAGCGGAAGGCGCAGCCGACGGGAAGGTTGAGCTTGCTGGCCGCATCGGCGAGATCAGTGCGGGTCAGCGCGCTCCAGCCGGCGCCGCCGACGATGACGATCGGCTTCTCGGATTTGGCGAGGAGCTTCTGCACCTCATCCATGTCGCCGGCGCGGGGTGCGGCGAGCACCGGCATGGCCATCGGCGCCGGCTCGACATCGGCGAGATCGGTCAGCATGTCCTCGGGCAAGCCGATGACGATCGGACCCGGCCGTCCGCTCATCGCCTTGTGGAAGGCGCGGCTCACATATTCCGGAATGCGCTTGACGTCGGTGATGATCTCGGCGCCCTTGGCGAGCGCGCGGAACATGTTGAGGAAATCGAATTCCTGGAAGGCCTCGCGGTCGAAGTGCTCGCGCGCCGGTAGCCCGACGAACATCACCATGGGCGTCGAATCCTGGTGGGCGATGTGGACGCCGATCGAGGAATTCGTGGCACCCGGTCCGCGCGTCACGAAGCACACGCCGGGCCGCCCGGTCAGTTTGCCGTGCGCCTCCGCCATCATCGCCGCCCCGCCTTCCTGGCGGCAGACGATGGTCTTGATGCGGTTGGAGTCGTAGAGCCCGTCGAGGGCGGCGAGGTAGCTCTCGCCGGGCACGCAATAAACGGTATCGACGCCTTGCGCCTCGAGCGCTTTCGCCAGGATGCTGCCGCCGTGGCGCATGGGGGGGCCTTTCAGGTGGAGGGCGCGAAGGGGCGCCGGATGAGGGTTGCCCGTCCTTAGCACGGCCGCGCGGACTGGCCAATTTGGGTGGGGTCGCCGTTCCCCACCCCCTGTTACCCACGTATCGCCCGATACTTATCCCCGTGGGTTGGAATTGGGGTATGATGGACCCATGTAGTGACGGCAAGGCGCCGGAGGACGGATGACCATGGTTAACCGTTGGTCGATAGTGCGGGGGTGGGTGGCGTTGGGCCTCGTCGGGGGCCTGATGGTGCTTGCGCTCGCTCGCCCGGCGGAAGCCGCCGAGCGGCGGCTGGCGCTCGTCATCGGCAATTCGGCCTACAGTTTCGGCGCGCTCGAGAACCCGAAGAACGACGCGACCTTGATGTCGAAGACGCTTAAGGCTGTCGGCTTCGAGGTGATAACCCTCATCGACGCCGACCAGAAGGCCATGAAGAAGGCCATGCTCGAGTTCGGGCGCAGCCTTCGCGATTCCGATTCCGTCGGCCTGTTCTATTACGCCGGCCACGGCGTCCAGGTGGACGGCGAGAACTATCTCGTCCCCGTCGGCGCCAACATCCGCGACGAGGCCGATGTCGCCGTCGAGGCGGTCGCCGCCAGCGAGCTGCTCAGGACCATGCAGCGCGCGGCCAGCCGCATCAACATCGCCATCTTCGATGCCTGCCGGAACAACCCGTTCGCCTCGACCACGCGCTCGGGCACGCGCGGTCTTGCCCGCATCGATGCGCCGGCCGGCACCATTATCGCCTATGCCACCGCGCCGGGCGATGTGGCACTCGACGGCACCGGCGGCAACAGCCCCTATGCGAAGGCCCTGTCGAAGCACATGGCGTCCGATGGGCTCACCGTCGAGGAGGTGTTCAAACGGGCCCGCCGCGAGGTGCTCGAGAGCACCAAGAACAAGCAGACGCCCTGGGAGAGCTCGTCGCTAACGGGCGATTTCTACTTCAAGCCGGGGACCGCGCCGGTCGACAACGATCAGGGCGGCTCGGCATCGACGACGACGGAGCAGCCCGAGGACGAGCGCCTCGTCGAGGTGAAGGCCTACGAGTCGATCCGCGACAGCGAGGATGCCGTCGCGCTGAAGGAGTTCCTCGGCCGGTTTCCGGAGAGCATGTTCGCCGATCTCGTCAAGCTGAAGCTCGCCAAGCTCGAGCCGGGAGCCGCGGGCGAGGGCTCCGAAACCGAGGTCGCCGGCAACGTCGATCCGAACAGCCCCGAAGGCATCTTCCGCCAGGGTCAGAAGCTCGAGCTCGGCCAGGGCGTTACCGCCGATGCTTCGCGCGCCGCCGATCTCTACCGGCAGGCCGCCGATCTCGGGCACACCGGCGCCATGACGGCGCTGGGCGGGCTCTACGAGCGGGGCTCCGGCGTTGGGAAAGACCCCAAAAAAGCCGTCAGCTGGTATCGCACCGCCGCCGACAAGGGCGATGTGCGCGGCATGACCCAGCTCGCTTCGCTGTTCGAGACCGGCAAGGGCACCACCAAGAACGAGGTGGAAGCCGCGAGCCTCTACCGCCGCGCGGCGAGCCAGGGTTCCGCGAAAGCGCTGAACAATCTGGGCCTGATGCTCCGCGAGGGTCGCGGCGTGCCCAAGGACGAGAACGAGGCCTTCCAGCTGTTCGAAAAGGCGGCCGGGCTCGATTTCCCGAACGCCATGCACAACGTTGCCGAGGCCTATGCCAAGGGTCGCGGCACGCAACGCGATATGGGCGAGGCCGTGCGCTGGTATCAGCGCGCCGCGGGCAAGGGCTATTCGCCGGCGCGGGCCGCACTCGCCCAGCTGCTCGAGTTCGGCGAGGGCGTGCCCAAGGATCTGGCCGAGGCCGTGAAGCTCTACCGTCAATCGGCCGACGAGGGCGACCCGCAAGCCATGACGAGCCTCGCCTACATCCTCGAGCAGGGGAAGGGCGTCGAGCAGGACCTCGCCGAGGCCGCGAACCTCTATGGGAAGGCGGCGGAGGCGGGTGACGCCCGCGCCATGCACAACCTCGCCTCGATATTGCACGAGGGGCGCGGCGTGCAGGCCGACTATGCCCGGGCCGCCAAGCTCTATCAGTCAGCTATCGACAAGGGCTACACGGCGGCGATGCGCGGGCTCGCCGTGCTCTACGACGAGGGCAAGGGCGTGCCGCGCAATTCCATCAGGGCGGCCGGGCTCATCCTCCAGGCCTTCAAGAAGGGCCACAAGCCCTCGCGCGACGAGCTGCTGCAGAAGCCCGAGACCTGGAGCGAGGGAACCCGCAAGGAGATCCAACAGGCGCTCCGCAAGGCCGGCGTCTACAAGGGCCGGGTCAATGGCAAGTTCGGGCCGGACGTGCAGGCGGCACTCCGGGCTTACAGCAAGAAGTAGCGATGATCATAGCAAACAGTGCAGTGCGCCGAACCTCGATCGCCCTCGCTCGCGCCCGAGTGGCGGTGTCCGAGAGTCCCACTGGCGCACACGGGTCCCGGCCCTACCGCGCTGCGCGCGGAGGCCGGGATGACGTTGGGGTGGGAACGGAACAAGTCTTCGTAGACCTCTGGGTGCGTCAGGCGTGTTCGGAGAAGCGCGCGGCAATCGAGTTGGCAGCACTCGCTACGGTATCGATGATCGACGCCCCCACCCCAACCGTCATCCCGGCGAAGGCCGGGACCCGTGGGCCTATCGATGCGACACTCGAGCACTCCACGACAGGCCTCGTCCAACACACCGGCTGGCCTCACCCGGACAATCGGGGCATGCTAGAGCACGTTCCGACCAAGTGGATGCCGGTTGGTCGAAAGAATGTGCTCCAGGCCGACAACCTAGAGCACTTTCCGGCCAAGTGGATACCGGTTGGTCGAAGACAAGTGCTCAAAACCAACGACCTAGAGCGCCGATCTGATTCCATCAGATCGAATAGCGCTCTAGACCGGCCTTCCGATCCGCAAGGATCAGAAAGCGGTCTTGAACCGTCGGTTAGGAATTGAAGGATACCGGGGGAACCATGCGCCGCCTTGTCATGCTACTCGTCATCGCCGCCATCGTGGGCCTGATCGGCTTCACCGTCATCACCCAGCCGAGCACCATTCGCGAGGCGGCTTTGCCGGCACACACGCCAAGCCTCGCCAATGGCGAGCAGATGTTCTTTGCCGGCGGCTGCGCGTCCTGCCACGCGGCACCGGCGAGCGACCGGTGCGACGATCCCGCCTACAAAGACAAGCTGACGCTCGGCGGCGGCCGCTGCCTGCTCACCCCCTTCGGCACCTTCTATGCGCCCAACATCTCCTCCGACAAGGCGACCGGCATCGGCGCCTGGACCACCATCCAGTTCATCAATGCCATGAAGAAGGGCGTATCGCCGGACGGCCGGCACTACTATCCGGCCTTCCCCTACACCTCCTACCAGCGCATGAAGTTCGCCGATCTCATCGATCTCAAGGCCTACATGGATACGCTGCCGGCGGTGAAGACGACGGTGCCCGATCACGATCTGGCGCTGCCCTTCCGCTTCCGCCGCGGCCTCGGCCTGTGGAAGGCGATGTTCATGGACGGCAAGAGCTTCGTGCCCGATCCCTCCAAGAGCGAGGAGGTCAATCGCGGCGGCTATCTGGTCGAGGGGCCAGGGCATTGCGGGGAGTGCCACACGCCGCGCAACTTCATCGGCGGCTTCGACATGAAGAAGCACATGGCGGGCGGGCCGGCGCCGGAGGGCGATGGCTGGATCCCCAACATCACGCCGGCCAAGGACGGCATCGCCAGCTGGTCGGAAGGCGATGTCGAAGCCATGCTGACGAGCGGCATGCTGCCCGATTTCGATTTCGTCGGCGGCCCGATGGCGGCGGTGGCGCGCAACATGGCGCAGTTGAAGCCCGAGGATCGCAGGGCGATCGCGGCCTATCTCAAATCGCTCGAGCCGATCGAGAACCCGAAGCCCAAGGCGCCGCTGGTCGGAGCGAATTGAATGATAAAATTGAAGCACGGCGTCGATTATTTTCCTCCCCCTTTTGATGGGGGAGGACACCGCGCCTTGGGTTTAGCGCAAGCTAAGCCCTTAGGCGCGGTTAGGTGGGGGTGGACGCCGCCAGCGAAGAAACTCCGCGCCCACCCCGCCGAAGTGCAACACCCCCACCTCGGCGCGCCTAAGGACTTACGCGCTTCGCGCCTAAGTCCAAGGCGCGCGGTCCTCCCCCATCGAGGGGGAGGAATGGATGCCGCGAGGTTCACCCAGGCCAAAGGCGCCGCATGTTCGCTCCGCTTTCCGGCGATTTGCCTTACATTGGCGCTGTTCGCACTTAGCATTCCCACTACCACCGCCCACGCCAAGGGCGATCTCTACGGCTTCGTCGTCGGCATCAACGATTATCTGGGCACCGCCAACGATCTCGCGGGCTCCGTCAACGATGCGGAGGACTTGGCCGGCGCACTGCGCGCGGCGCACGCCAAGAAAGTCGTCAAGTTCGTCGACCAGGCCGGCACCAAGTTCAACATCGAGCGCTCGTTCCTGAAGCTCGTCGCCGATGCCCAAGCCGGCGATACGATCCTCTTCTCCTTCTCCGGCCACGGCACGCAGGAACCCGAGCCTGCCGGCCGCAAGGCCGAGGCCGACGGCAAGAACGAGGTGTTCCTGCTCTCGGGCTACGCCACCAAGGGTCCGGCCTCCAAGGAGCGCATCGTCGATGACGAGATCTTTTCCTGGCTGAAGAAAGCCGACGACAAGGGCGTCAACGTCGTCTTCATCGCCGATTCCTGTCACTCGGGCTCGATGAACCGCAGCGTGCGCAACGATGTGGTGCGCTATCGCAACGCCGATTTCGGCGCCATCACGGACGATGAGCTCGAATTTCCGCCGCCGGAGACGGCCAAGCTCACCGAGGCCGACCTGAAGCACGTCACCTTCATCAGCGCCACCACCGACGAGAAGCTGACGCCAGAGGTCAAGATCGGCGGCAAATGGCGCGGCGCCTTGAGCTGGTCGATGGCGCGCGCCATCGAAGGCCATGCCGATCGCGACGCCAATGGCGAGGTCGATCAGTTCGAACTCGTCGGCTACATCGTTCCTTCCGTCGCGCGCATCGTCGAGAGCCAGCAGACGCCGCAAGTGGTGCCGCTCCGGCCCGAGCGCCTAGCCCTATTCCCGGTCGATCCGGACGCGGCCTCCAAGTTCGTGCTGGCCGCGGCCGAGACGGGGACCCTCGTCCGCGAAGGCGAAAAGGACCCGTTGAAGGTCGCCGTCGAGGGCGGCGACGGGGCAGCGCCCGATGGCGTCGCCTTCACCGAGATCGTCGCCGACAAGGGCGAGGCTGATCTCATCTGGTACAAGGCCGAGGGCAAGGTCGAGCACCGTATCGGCGGCGAGGTGGCGAGCGGGATTGATGAGTCCACCATCAAGCCGGTCATTGCCAAGTTCGCGGCCTTGAAATGGCTCAAGGCCAATGGCGCGATCGATCCGGTCGCGGCCGGGCTGACGAGCGGCGACAAGCGTTACGCGCCAGGCGAGACGGTCGAGATATCCGTCGAAGGCGCGCGGCAACCTTTCCTCACCATGTTCAACATGCCGCCCGACGGCCGCGTCGAGTATTTCTATCCCTCGCCGAGCAACCCGGAGGAAGCCGAGAAGGACTGGCGCAAGAACACGTTGAAGGAGCGCTTCAAGGTCGATCGCCCGCCCTACGGCGCCGAGCATCTGGTCCTGATCTTCACCGACCGGCCGTTGCCGGAGCTGCATGCGGTGCTCTCCGCCATGAAGACCGCGACGGATGCCTCGGGGCTGCAACTGGTGCTCGAACAGGTGCTGGCCAAGCGCCCCTTCCAGGCCGGCGTGATCGATGTTTATACGGGTGGGTAGTGTGGCTTATTTGAGAGGGATACCCTTCGCAGAAGCGCCCACCCCCCACCCCAACCCTCCCCGCGAGGGGGAGGGGGTCAAAGCTTTGTGCTTCCCTGACCTCAGGTCAACGTCGACGGAAGCGCTCGCGTTGGACACGACCTGCATCCCGAGCTGCTCAACCGTCGATGTTTGCTCTTCGAATGCCACCCTCCACCCCAACCCTCCCCACGAGGGGGAAGGGGTCAAAGCGTTGTGCTTCCCTGACCTCAGGTCAACGTCGACGGAAGCGCTCGCGTTGGACACGACCTGCATCCCGAGCTGCTCAACCGTCGATGTTTGCTCTTCGAATGCCATCGCCCCAGCGTCCCCTCCCCCTCGTGGGGAGGGACAGGGTGGGGGGTGGAAGCCTCCAGTTCGAAATGCTGTCGCCGCATGGTTCACGCCTTGTGAGGTCTTGCGCCCCCCGAGGTGGGGGTGGCGGGCACGAGGCGTTGTTTTGGCAGGCTGGATAGCGGCGTTGGCTTTGAGTTTCACGGCGTTATCGGTTTCCGCCACCGCCGAAAGCCGCGCCCTCCTCATCGGCATCGACGACTATGCGAGCGATGCGCTCGATCTGCCGGGAGCAGGCGCGCGCGATGTCGAGGCCATGGCCGGTCTTGCGACAACGCGTTTTGGCATCGAGGCTGGCGGCATCAAGACGCTCGTCGACGGCGCCGCCACGCGCCGCGCCATTCTGGAAGACATCCAAACCTGGCTCGTCGAGGGTACGGCGCCCGGCGACACCGCACTCCTTTACTTTGCTGGCCATGGCTATTTCTCTCAAGACGAGAACGGCGACGAGGCCGACGGGCTCGACGAGGCGATCGTGCCGGCGGACGCCGAGGTTTCCGGCATGCACGTGCTCGGCCTCGTCACCGACGACGAGCTGACGGCCTCGATTGGAAAGCTCGAGGGCCGCAAGGTGACGGTGATCCTCGACACCGGGCATTCCGGCCGCGTCACCCGCGACAAGCTCAAGACCCGCTCGATCGCCATCGAGAGCAGTGGCGCCGTCCTCGCCCGCACGCCCGATCTCGAGGAGCTTACCCGCTCGATCGCCGTCGAGCCCGCCGTCAAGAAACAGAAGGCCGAAGCCGCAACCGGCGAGACGCTGATCGAGAAAGCGCCCCTCAAGGCCGGCCTTTCCGTCTGGTCCGCCGTATCGGCGAGCCAGACGGCCCTCGTCGATACCGCGAGCGGCCACGGCGTATTCACCAAGCTCTACGCGGAAGGCGCCGGCGGTGCCGCCGATCGCAACGGCAACGGCACCGTCTCCAACGCCGAGCTCATCGCCTATGTGTCGGAGGGCTCGGCCAAGTTCTGCGAGGCCAACGCTCAGAGCTGCGAGATGGGCCTGACGCCCGTGCTCGAGCCGAAGGAGGCGTTGGCGGGAGTTCCGGCCGGGGCATCCAGCGAGGCGGGGGACGGGCTCACGACCGAGGCTGTGACTGACCTCCTCGCCAAGGGGAACGCACAGGGCGTGGCGCTGGAGCAGCTGCCGGCCGGTCCGCTCCCGAAAGGCACGAAGAACATCCGTTATCGCCTGACGAGCCCGGTCGACGGCCGGCTGCTGCTGCTCGACCTGTCGGACGACGGCGAGCTGATCCAGCTCTTCCCGAACCAGTTCACGAAGAAGCGCGAGGGCAAGGACTCTGGGTTGGTCAAGGCTGGTGTTACGGTTACTATACCGGATGCCTACTACGGCATATCCTTCGATGCGACGGAGCCCGGCGATGGCACCATCGTCGCCATCGTCGTGCCGCCCAGCTCCAAGATCGGCGGTGGCGTTGCAACTCGCGCCATCGCGGTCATTCCCAAGGACGAGGCGAAAGCGGTATTGCTGGAGGCGGCGGCGGCGGCCAATGAGCAGGTTAATGCCGGGGGCGAAGCCAACACCACCGCCCCGGCGAGCGCCGTGGTTACTTTGCGTTACCAAATTTTGCCGTGATTCAAGGTCGTTGCGGCGCCGGCTAGTCTAGGGTGATAGGATGTCAAGAGGTTGGAAGCGGCGGTTCGCAAGCGCACATGCAGCACGGACCTCGAGGCCCCCCGGGCAAAGGACGCTCGACCTGCGTCCGGGCACGGCCAGAAAAGAACAAGGGAGGCTTACATGAGCACGATCAGGGATCGCCGGCAGCTGGCCGGCACGACGGCACTGGCCCTTCTCCTTAGCGCGGCGGCGATCGCCACCGCACCTGCATCCTATGCCGGCATCGGCACGGAAACGACGGCCTCGACGGCCGGCGTCGTGCTGGCCCAGGCCGATACGACAACCGCGACGACGGGCACGCAGCCGGCCTTGGAAACCGTCGCCGAGGAGCCCGAGGCATCGGAAGCCGAGGGAACCGGCGATGCGCCGGAGCAGCCGGCCGCCGCCGAGACCGCACCCGCCGAGGCAGCCCCGGCCGCTGCTGAAACCGTAGCTCCCGCTCAACCCGAGGCGGACGAGACCGAGGCAGCCGAAACCGCGCCCGCAGCCCCGGCCGACGAACCGGCCGCCGCCGAGGCTACCCCCGCACCTACCGAAGAGCCTGCCGAAGCCGAAGCCGAGCCTGCCGAAGCCGAGGAGCCCGCGGCTGCGGAAGCGGCGGCCCCACCGGTAACCGTCGAAATCGTCGCCGACACGGCTCCCGCCGTCGCCGTCGTGCCCCCGACCGATCCCAAGTTGCTCGCCGTCTTCGAAATGCTCGAGAAGCATTGCGCGCGCTGCCACCAGGACGGCAAGCTCGCGAACCGTCTCAGGCCGGCGAAGAACTTCGGCGATGTGCTCGATCTCGAGCGCCTCGCCCGCGATCCCAATCTCATTCAGCCCGGCAATCCGGACGCTTCGCGCCTCTACAAGCAGATCGTGAAGAAGGAAATGCCTTACGACACCTACTACGAGTTCTCGGGCGCCGAGCCGACGGTCGAGGAGGTCACTGCCCTTCGCGATTGGATCGAAGGCCTCGGTGAGACGCAGTCCGCTTCTTGCGAGAAGCGCAAGTTCATGACCAACGAGGACGTCGTTGGCGCCATCGCCGCCGATCTGCAGGCGGAGGCCGACCATCGTGTCAAGGGCATGCGCTACTTCACGCTGGTCAATCTCGCCAATGCCTGCGCCAGCGATGAGGAGCTCGAGGTTTATCGCCAAGGCCTCATCAAGCTTCTGAACTCGCTTTCGAAGAATCCCGACGTCGTGCGACTTGCCACCATCGACGAAGGCAAGACGATCGTGAAGGTCAACCTCGACGATCTCGCCTGGACGGGTGAGGATTGGGAGAAGCTTCTCTCGGTCTACCCCTATGCGGCCGAGCCGGACGTGAAGCTCTTCGACTTCGTCAAGCAGGCAACCGACACGAACCTCGCTTACATCCGCGCCGACTGGATGGCCTTCGCTGCCTCCCGGCCGCCGCTCTACCACACCATCCTGAAGCTGCCGACGACCTATGACGGTTTGCAGAAGGAGGTGAAGCTCGACATCAAGGCGAACCTCACGAAGTTCCTCGCCAAGCGCTCGGGCTTCCAGATCTCGGGCGTGTCGCGCAACAACCGGCTCATCGAGCGGCACGGTATCGAGACGGGCGCCTTCTGGACGTCCTACGACTTCGCTGGCAACAAGGGCACGCAGAGCCTGTTCGAGCATCCGCTCGGGCCGGAAGGCGAAGGTGCCTTCACGCATGACGGTGGCGAGACCATCTTCTCGCTTCCCAACGGCTTCAGCGCCTACTACCTCTATACAGCGGACGGCAAGCAGCTCGACACTGGGCCGACGAGCATCGTCCAGGATACGACGCAGAAGGACCTGCTCGTCACCAACGGCATCTCCTGCATGGGCTGCCACGATCAGGGCTTCCGCAAGGCCAAGGACGAGATCCGCGGCCATGTCGAGAACGACCGCACCTTCGCCAAGGAGGCTCGGGACGCGGTGACGGCTCTCTACCCGACGACCGACGAGATGGACCTCATTATCGACAACGACGTGAAAAGCTTCCGCGCGGCGATGGAGAAGGCCGGTCTCAACCCCGATCTCAAGTACGGCGGCATCGAGATAATCAACGCCCTCTCCAAGCAATACGAGAAGGACGTCACGTTGAGGCTCGCCGCGGCCGAGTTCGGGTTGTCGGGCGAGGAGTTCGTGACGCGCCTCGAGGGTGCTGGTGGTGAGTCCTTCCGCGTCAAGCGGCGACTCGAGCAGGGCGTCATTCCGCGCGATACGTTCGAAGTCGGCTTCAAGGATCTCTTGGGCAAGGTGACCGACGACAAGTTCGCCGAGTCCAAGGGAGTAGCGACTGCGGAGGCCGCCAAGGTCGCCGACGTCAAGGAGAAAGCCGATGTCAGCCGCGATTTCGAAATCTCGGTGATCTCCGACAAGTCCGTCTACAAGAAGGGCGAGCTCGCGACCTTCACGATCGCCTCGAAGCAAGACTGCAACCTGACGCTCATCAACGTCGACGGTAAGGGCGTTGGTACGGTGCTGCTGCCGAACGACTTCGAGAAGGAGCACTTCCTGAAGGCCGGCTCCGAGATCCAGGTACCGGGCCCGGATGCAGCCTATCAGCTGCGCCTCCAGGACAAGGGTAAGGAGACGGTGATCGCTGTCTGCAACGCCTCGAAGGACGAAGTCGACGGCATCAAGCACAACTTCGATGAGAAGCAGTTCACTGAGCTCGGCGTCTATCGCTCCTTCGCCGTCCGCGCCATCAAGGTCGAGAAGACCAAGAAGAAGGCCGGCGAGAAGAAGGCGAGCGAGGAGGCGGCCGAGACCGGCAAGGTGACGGCGAAGGGTGACGTGCTGGCCCGCACCGCCATCAAGTTCGAGGTCAAGTGATGCGGCTTGCCGCATTGAGAAACCTGAGGCCGGCGCTCGTCGCCGGCCTCGTTGCATCAGGGCTCGGCGTCGGTCCGGCCAGAGCCGACTGCACCGCAATCGATGCGGACATCCGCGAGGCCGTGCAGGCAGGCCTCGCCGAGAAGCTGCCGCTCCTCAACGAGCGCATGCTCGAGGATCCGACCTGCCCGGGCGACTATCGCGAGCGGACCGGCCGCGTCATGGCGCTCGCGACCGTGAAGCAGCTCGAGGCCAAGCACGGCAACGCCATGCCGATCGAGGCACTGGGCGAGGCTGTGAAGCTCGGCCGGCCCTGGCAGGCGCTCTATGCGCTCGGCAACGCGCACTACGGGAAGAAGAGCTTTGCCGAGGCCGTGCGCGCCTATGAGGCGGCCATCGAGGATGTGCGCGACGAGCGTCTCAACCCGAAGGCGCCGCCCAAGGAGGTCGAGGTGGCGCTGTTCAAGCGCTCCTATCAGGCCCGGGCTTTGGCCGAAGGCTATGTCGAGGTGCCGGTGACGCGGGGCAAGCGCGGCGGCATCGCCAGCGGCAAGTACCGCAATTTCACGGTCTCGGCCGTGCCAGTGCCGATCCGCTTCGGCTACAACGAGGCGACGCTGACCGAGGATGGCGAGAAGGCGGCGGCCGACATGCTGAGCTATCTGAACGAGCAGAGCACCGCGCGCGTCACGCTGATCGGCCATACCGATCCAGTGGGTGGCGAGGGCTACAACAAGAAGCTTTCGCTCGCCCGCGCCGGGGCCCTCAAGACCTATCTCGCCGGGAATGGCTACACGGGCGAGGTCGTCATCGAGGGCAAGGGCGAGGCCGAGCGCTTCGAGGCCGATGACCCCTCCGCCTACGCCGAGGACGAGCTGCACGCCTTCGACCGCCGCGTTGAGTTCGTGGTGGAGTAGGCCACCGGCGCTGCCGCCGACGGGCGACAGTCGGTTGGAGGGGCGCCCGGTGGCCCCACTCTCACCCTTCGATGCGCGAGAAATCGGCCACGCTCCGCGTGGCGTTGCGGATCTCGGCGAGCAGATTGAGCCGGTTCTCGCGCAGCTGGGTGTCGTCGGCGTTGACGGTCACCGCCTCGAAGAATTGGTCGACCGGCTTGCGGAGTTTTGCCATCGCGGCCATGGCGGCCTCGAAGTCTTCGGTAGCGATCGCCTTGGATGCGGCGGCTGTGGCGGCGCGGATCGCCGTGTGCAGCGCGACCTCGCCGGGTTCGGTCAGGAGCTTTGCATCGGCCGGGTTCTCGTAAACGCGCTTATCCTTCTTCTCCTCGATGCGCAGGATGTTGGCGGCGCGTTTGGTTCCCGCGAGCAGGCTCCGGCCGTCGTCGGTGTCGAGAAAGCGGCCCAAGGATTCCACACGGCGGACGATCATCAGCAGATCGTCCTGACCGCCAAGCGCGAAGACGGCATCGACGAGATCGTGCCGCGCCCCCTGCTCGCGGAGCTGGACTTTCAGGCGATCGGCGAAGAAGGCGAGGAGGTCACCAACTGCGGCATTGAATTGATCATCATAGCCGGATTGCTCACCACTATCAGGGTCCACAGGCTCAAGTCGTCCTTCCCACTTCGATTTCGCTTCGCTGATATCAACACCAACCTCATCGAGCTTATCGAATCGACTCGCCTGTTCCTCAACGCCAATGCCATAGCGGTCGGCCAGCCCTAGTCGCACGGCGTTGGCAAAAAAGGTGCTCAGCGGCAACCGCAACTCGTTCTCCAGCACGATCCGGATGACACCGAGCGCCGCGCGGCGAAGCCCATAAGGATCCTTTGAGCCCGTCGGCTTCTCGCCGATAGCCCAGAAGCCGGCGAGCTGATCGAGCTTGTCGGCGAGCGCCACCGCGATCGACACTGGTGCCATCGGCACCTTGTCACCCTGTCCGCGCGGCCAGTAGTGCTCCTCGACGGCGTCGGCGATCTCCGCTTTCGTGCCGGCGGCCAGCGCGTAGTTGCGCCCCATATGCCCCTGCAGCTCCGGGAATTCCCCCACCACGCCCGAGACGAGATCAGCCTTGGCGAGCTGCGCCGCGCGGCGGCAAGCGATCGGATCGGCATCGACCTTGCGCGCGATCGCCTCGGCCAACGCCGCGATCCGCTCGACGCGGTCCCACTGGCTGCCGAGCTTCTCGTGGAACGTGATGTCGTGCAGTGCCGACCACATCTCGTCCATCGGCCGCTTCAGATCCTGCTCATAGAAGAATTTGGCATCCGACAGGCGCGCGCGGATGACCTTCTCGTTGCCGGCAATGATCTTCTTGCCGCCGTCGTCGGCCTCTAGGTTGGAGACCAGCAGGAACCGCGCCGCGAGCTTGTCGGTCTCCGGATCGCGCAGCGAGAAGCACTTTTGATGCGCCTTCATCGAAGTCGAGAGCACGGCTTCGGGCACGGACAGGAAACTCTCATCGAACTTGCCCATCAGCACCGCCGGCCACTCGACGAGCCCCGCATTCTCCCGCGCCAGCTCCTCGTCCTCGACGAGCTCGAGATTGTGCTCGTGTGCAACCTTGCGTGCCTTGGCGATGATCAGCACTTTCCGCTCGTCGGCGTCGAGCATCACCTTCGCGGCCTTTAGCTTGCGCGCGTAGTCCGCGAAGCCGCCGGGC
>JANNSX010000115.1:0-2065 GCA_031403155.1 Hyphomicrobiaceae bacterium | reverse complement strand
AGATTATAGCTGTCAATCCTTGGATTCACGCTCGCCCTGTTTTGGGCGCGAATCCATCCGCTAATCGCTCCTGGCGAATTCACCGCCAACGAATGAAGCTCTGCCTCGGCTGAGCTAGTGAGACGGAAGTCGCCGCATACGGGACAATCGAGAAAAACACCCTCAAAATCAGTCCGAATGCTTGCCTTGCCGTTGGATCGGCAGAAGGGACACACCTGATTGCCGGACATTCCGTTGTCGCTTTCGTTGCGAGTTCGAACTTTTGATATGACAGATTCTTCCCCCCGCTAAACCGCCAACCCCTGCTTCTCCAGCCACGCCGCCGCCTCGGGGATGCGCGAAGGATCGTTGAGCTCGATCATCAGGCGCGGCATCACCGAGAGTTTCTCGAGCGCGCGGAACACGGCGTGCCAGGGCACGCTCCCCTCCCCCATCACCCAGTGGCGATCACCGTACCCGTCGGCGTCCTGGAGATGGACGTGGGCCAGCATGTCGCCGGCGGCCTTCACGAAAGCATCGACCGGCGGGCCACCGTAGGTGCCCTGGGCCAGCAACGCGTGCCCGGTGTCG
Source organism: Hyphomicrobiaceae bacterium (assembly GCA_031403155.1). Classification (GTDB taxonomy): domain Bacteria; phylum Pseudomonadota; class Alphaproteobacteria; order Rhizobiales; family Hyphomicrobiaceae; genus JANNSX01. The sequence continues at coordinate 1,495 of JANNSX010000115.1, read as the reverse complement.
AGCGAGACGCGCACCGCCGGACTGTTGAAACTCTTCGCGAGATCGACACGCCAGGCCGGATCCTTGTCGTCGCAATTCTCGATGACGAGGACGGCGCCGATATCCTCCGCCTTCCTGACGGCATCCTTCATGCAGAGCTGCACGCGCTCGATTTGCTTCTCGCGCATGCCGTCGAAGAGAAAGTAGTGATTGTAGTCCCACAACGTCGAGGGCGAGTGCACGACCATGTGTCCGCCGCCCTTTTGGCCGTTGATGGCCCGCAGCGCCTCGAGGCCGGCATCCAGGCGCCGCTTCACGACTTCACGCACGTCCGGGTCCTGCGTGTCGATCTGCCAGCCGTAGAAGGGCCCGTGGATGCCAACGCGTCCGGTGTGCCCGTCGAGGAGCTTTCTCGCCCGCTCGGCGATCGGCTTCCAGTCGCCGATCAGCGCCTCGACCCCGATGAAGTCCTGGATCTCGAGATCGCGCTGGCGCTCGAGCACCCAGCGCTTGTGCATCTCCAGATGCTCGAGATCCAGGGCGGCGCCGAGGACGGGAGGACTGTTCTTGCGGGACATGCGGTCAAACCTTCTTGCCGGTCGCTGGTTTTGAGGAGTCCTCAGTTAGCCTGGGCAGGATCTCGACGAAGTTGCAGGGCCGGTGGCGGTTGTCGAGCTGCCACTTGAGGATGCCGTCCCAGGCATCCTTAACTGCGCCCGGCGATCCCGGCAGGCAGAAGATGTAGGTGCCGTTGGCGACCCCGCCCCTCGCCCGCGACTGGATCGTCGAGGTGCCGACCTTCGCATAGGAGAGCATGTGGAAGACGACCGAGAAGCCGTCGATCTCCTTCTCGAAGAGCGGTGTCACGGCTTCCGGCGTCACGTCGCGCCCGGTGAAGCCGGTGCCGCCGGTGGTGATGACGGCATCGATGCTTGCGTCCTTGATCCAGCCCGCGACCTTGGCGCGAATGGCCTCGACGTCGTCTTTCGACAGCGCCCGATCGGCGAGCCTGTGGCCGGCCTCCTCGATGCGCTGGACGAGATAATCGCCGGACTTGTCCTCTTTCGCCGTGCGCGTATCGGACACCGTCAGCACGGCGATGTTGATCGGGATGAAAGGCCGGCTCTCGTCGATCTTGGGCATAGGTTGCGACCTCCTTCCGGTAGGCTACAGCCATTCTGCGCTGTGTTGAATTGCAACGCACGTGCTGACCGCCAGGGTTCGTGACGTCCTTTCCTCCCCCTTTCTATGGGGGAGGACGGTTCGCCTTGGGTTTAGCGCCAGCTAAACCCTTAGGCGAACATAGGTGGGGGTGCTCGTGCCGCGATCTCAATTCTGTCGTCACGACAATGCCCGCCACGTGCACCAGTGAAATTCACCTATTGTCGATGCGAGCGCTTTGCGGTTCGATTCGTCCGGCAATGCGGCCCGAACACCCCCACCTTGGCGCGCCTAAGGACTTACCGGCTGCGCCGCTAAGGACTCCCCGATCAATAACCGCTACGATTTGGCGGGG
>JANNSX010000114.1:0-2835 GCA_031403155.1 Hyphomicrobiaceae bacterium | reverse complement strand
CATAGGTGGGGTGCTCGTCCGGCAAGCTCGATGTCATCGTCAATTCGATGCCCAACAGCCCCGTTCGCGTCCTTCGCCGCAATACGACGAGCGTGGCGTCGTCAATGAGATTGCCGAGGCCTTTCGCGAACGTCCGTCGGCTCCCCACATCTCGCGACGCCGAACCAACACCCCCACCTAGGCGCGCCTAAGGACTTACGCGCTTCGCGCCTAAGTCCAAGGCGCGCGGTCCTCCCCCATAAAAAGGGGGAGGAATCCTCGTGACGACCGCTGGTGCTCATGTATCCCCGCCTGCGCTCGTAGTCGGCTTCGTCTCGATTGCCGTTCCAGAAAATCCGCATCGCTACCCCCAGAGCCGGTGTGGAGACGACAAGCCGGGAAAATCCTAGCATATCGCTGCCAGGGGGCTGAACAGCGATGGTCCGACAGCGGAGCTGGATTGCACGCCGGGGGAGGCACCCTCATCCCACACCAGGACGTATCCGGCCGGGAATGCGGCGTAACTGGCCATGCGCCCTCGCCAAAACGTCCATAACAGCGCTGACTGGGGGATAGTCTGCAGGCAATGCGGGAGGGACGGCACGTGACCGCCATCGAAGAACTGAAGCGTCAGCGGCTGAGCGCGGTGGAGGCAACCAAGTCCGGTCCGCCCCGCCGCACGACCAACCCCTTCTTCGGCGTCGGCCCGATCACCGATGGCGTCGCCGACGAGGTGGAAGGGCGGCAGCTGCGCTTCGAATTCGAGACCTGGCTCGAAGAGAATTATCCCAAGCTCGACGACAAGGGACGCCCGATCGGCTCCTTCACGGCCGCCGAGCTTGGCCGCAGCATGCATCGCGGCTACCCCGCCGACAAAGTGCTCCTCGACATGATGCGGGAGATCCACCGCTACTTCGAACTCCCGAAATCGAACAAGATGGCGGTGGGCCTCGGCGGCGGCCATAGCGGCTTCACGGTCTCAATCATGCACATGATGATGGCCAACGATCCCACCCAGCATGTCTTCGTAGATACCCCGGCGCCCGAGTCGGACGCCGCCAAGGCCGGTGGCTTCTTCCGCCAATCCTGGGGCACCCAGATCATCGAGCTGCAGCGCTTCGCGGCCAAGGGCGACGAGACGCGCATTCACTTCGCCAAGTCCGAAGGCGCCATTCCCGATGCGCTGACGCTCGAGCGGATGGGCATTCGCCTCTTCATCGGCGTCGGCCACGAGACGACGGGCGCCTCGACCTACACCGAAGAAGAGATGCGGAACTTGCTCGAATGGATCGATCGCAATCCGGCCGAGCATCACGCCGTGCTGGACGCGACCTCGATGCTCGGCGCCATGCCCTGGGGGGAGGAGGTGGTCCACGCCGTGATGGCCAAGTGCTGCCTGTTCACGCCGTTCCAGAAGGCGATCGGCGGCATCTCCGGATACTACGTGGCGTCGTTCACCCCTTACGCACTCGATCTCATCGAGAGGAACCAGAAGGACCCGGCCTGGGCGATCCCGCGCCAGTTGAAGATCGTGCCGCCGGTCGACCCCAAGCGTCCGCTCACCGGCGAGCGCACCGTCAAGGTCGGCCCGATCTACGACCCGGCCCAGGACCGGATGTTGGGCGGCGTCATCAACACCTACGCAACCCTCGCCTTCGCCGAGACGACCTTCGGCCTGCTCCGCTCGGAGCGGCGCAACGGGTCCGTCTCGGACATGAACCGTCGCTCGATTCTGAACCGGCAGGCCGTGAACGAGTGGGTCGCGGCGCATCCGCTGTTCGAGCTCGGCGTCACCGATCCCGAGCGGCGGGGCGCGGCGGTGACGCTGCTCAAGGTGGTGGACCCCGGCATCACCGATCCCGACCTGCACAACCGGATCATTGCCCGCTCCAAGCAGCTGATCGGCTATGAGGGCCTGACGCATCCGAACAGCACTTATGAGCCCGGCCTCGATACCGCGCGCTACGTCAACGCCTTTCCCGGCACGCCCGGCGACTATCGCGCCTGGATCGGCGGCGTCCGCTCGGCCGAGGACATCACCGCGCTGCTGGATAACCTCCGCTACTGCTATCTGCGCGCCAAGATCGTGGTGCTGGAGGAGGAACTCGCCAAGCATGGGGTGGAGTTCCCGGCGGAAGCCGACAGCTCGGCGCGCAAGCGCCAGGACGATGCGAGCCGCGCCTACAAGGTGCTGATCTCAGATCTCGCCGGCATGCGCTTCAGCGCCGACGGCAAGCCCGACTGCAGCGAGGTGAAGGCGCATATCGAGACGAAGGGCGGCGTGTTTCACTCAGGCGCGCAGAAGGCGGGCGAGGCCTATGCCAAGGGCAAGCTGCACTTCTTCTACCAGCCCGACCTCAGTACCGAGGCGGAGATCCTCCCGCAGACGGACGCGGGCCAGTACGACGCCGTGATCGCGGCGGCGACCTTGCTGCCGAAGGCGTCCATCTTCAAGCTCGGCGGCGTGCGCATCGGCGCCGGCACCGGCAACATGGGCTCGGCCTCCTGGGGCGGCGGCAATGGCGAAGGGGGCGAGGCGCCGCTCATGAACACGCCGAGCTTCAACAGCCGGGCGACCGCGCAGATGGCGATCAAGGCGCTGTTGAAAGTCATGCCCGACATCCCGGTCGAGGAGCTGCACGGCAGAGTGGTGGCGCGCGACTTCGATACCGGCAAGAACCTGCGCGAGTACCCGACGACGAAGCTGGAAGGCCAGCGCCTCGCCGTCATCGGCTACGGAAACATCGGCCGCGAGGTCGCCCGCATCGCCAAGGCTTTCGGCATGCTGGTGACCATCCATGCGCGCCCCAAGCACCAGGAGTGGATCGAGTCGGAGGGGTTCACGTATGCGGCAAC
>JANNSX010000113.1:0-22785 GCA_031403155.1 Hyphomicrobiaceae bacterium | reverse complement strand
GGGGGTTTAACCCAATCCTCAACACCCCCTTCGGCCCTCGTCCCCACCGGGGGCTGGGGGGCCCGTGTCGCGGGGGGGCCCTGCTGTTTTTTGTTAATACTAAAACCCGGCGCGCCGCCGCGCACGGCCCGCCTCGTGCGACCCGAAGGGCGGGGCGAAAATGGCCACAGGCTGCGTTGGGACGCTCGACCGTATTCCCGATACGCTCCGCGCGTCCCGCCTGGCCCGTGGCCATTTTCGCCTCCGTCGAGACCCTATGGGTGTGAGAAGGATGGGTTAGATCACGTGCCTGGTATCGCGTTCACGATAGCCCCACCGCCGGCGGCGCTTGCCACTAAGAGCGCGGTGCATCGCATCGCGCTGCTGCTCGTCTGGCTGACGGTGGCCCTCTCGGCCGTCGTCTTCTCCGAGCCCACGCCCTTCGAGCTGCTGATGATGGGGCTCATCGTTCTGCTGCCCGTCATTGGCCTGGCGCGGATGACGCCCTCGTTGCTGTTGATGCTCGGCCTGTGGCTCATCGTCGGCGCCGGCGGATTCATCGCCTCGATCGGCGCCTACGACATCCGCCGCTCGGCGCTGCACGCCTTCATCACGCTCTTTCTTTGCGTGGCCTCGATCGTGCTCGCCGCCTTCGTCCGGCAGAACCCGATCGCCCATGCGCGGCTAATGTTGAACGCCTATCTGGTGGCTGGCGTCATCGCCACGATCGCCGCGCTCATCGGCTATTTCGATCTCGTACCTTCGATGACCGAAACACTCACGCTGTTCGGCCGCGCACGCGGCACCTTCAAGGATCCGAATGTCTTCGGCGCGTTCCTGGCACCTGCCATCGTCTTCGCCATGCTGATCTGGCTCGACCGGCCGGGCCTCGGCTCCATCATCCCCTTGGCGGTCGCCGGTCTCATCACCATGGGGGCCCTCCTCTCTTTTTCGCGCGGCGCCTGGTTCAATGTCGCTGTCAGCCTCCTCGTCTTCGGATATTTGAGTTTCGTCACGGCGCAGAAGACGAAGCGGCAGCTTCGCCTATTCCTGTTGGGCCTCTTCGGGATCATCGGCACGGCCGGCATCGTCGGGGCCGCGCTTCAGCTCGAGGCCGTACAGGCGCTGATGGCGGAGCGGGCCTCGCTCAGTCAGGATTACGACGTCGGCCCGGAAGGGCGTTTCGCCGGCCAGGAGAAGGCGAAGGCGCTCATCCTCGAGCACCCGCTCGGCATCGGCGCGCTCGAATTCGGCGCCCACTACCACCACGAGGACGTGCACAATGTCTATCTCAGCATGTTTCTCAACGCCGGTTGGCTCGGCGGCGCGGTCTATGCGCTGGCTGTCGCCATCACCATGGCGTTCGGATTGTCGGCGGTGTTCCTGCGCGTGCCCTATCAAAGCCTATTGATCGCGAGCTACGCGGCGCTGACGGGACAGGTGCTTGAAGGTTTTGTCGTCGACACCGACCACTGGCGGCACTTCTTTCTGCTGCTGGGGCTCGTCTGGGGTCTGGGGCTTGCCGCCTATCGCGATACGGCGGCGGGAGCCCGTTCAGGCGAAGTGGAGACCGGTTCGCCGTAGAACGTGCTCAAGACCAGGACTCGAGCACGGGTAGGCGGAGCCTCGTCACGAGCGCCAGTCTTGTCGCTCCAGGACGTACTCGACCTCACCTTGCTCGGCGCCAGGCAATGGATCCGACCAATCCACAAGGTGCGTTTGGGTATGCCGCATGCCCAGTTTTTCCATCACCCGCCGGGAGCCCGTGTTGACGGCCATGGTCAAGGCCTTGATACGGACAACGCCCAGGCGCTCGAAGGCGTCGGCGATGACGGCGCTCACGGCCTCGGTCGCATAGCCCTGCCCCCAATGCGCGCGGAAAAACCGATAGCCGATTTCGGCGGTCTCGCCGTCGAGAAATAGCCCCACCCAGCCCGCCACAGCCCCGTCTTCGCGCACAACCACGGCCCGGACCTCCGGCTCGCCACCTCGCGGCATCAGGTAGGGACTTGAATCTGGATCGACCGGCTCGAGCGGCGTCGGCAGCCCGCCGTTCAAGTGCAGCATGACCTCGGGGTCCTGCTCCATCCGGTGCAAGTCGTCGCGATCGGCGCGTTGCAGCGGCCGCAGGTGGAGCCGAGGTGTCCGGATCTCAGTGATCAGCACGGCATCACCGTCTCGGGGCCGCAAACGAGGTCACGCCCCCTCACGTCGGCTGGACCGCCGCGCGGCGCTTTTCCATGCCCGCGATGATCCAGATCGCCGCCTCAAAGAGCAGATAGGTCGGCACCATCAGCGCGCCCATGCTGAAGGGATCGGGCGGGGTGACGACGGCCGCCAGTACGGCGATGCCGAGCACCGCCCAGCGCCGCTTGGACCTCAGACCCGCCGCCGTGACGATGCCCATGCGGCCGAGCAGCGTCAGCACGACCGGCAACTGGAAGCTCACGCCGAAGGCGAGGATCAGCCACATGATAAGGCCGAGATATTCGCTGACACGGGCCTGCAGTTGAATGTGCACGTCGCCGTCGAGCTGCTGCATCGACAGAAAGAAGCTCATCGCGAAGGGCATGATGACGAAATAGACGAACAGCGCGCCGACGATGAAAAGCAGCGGCGTCGCAATCAGATACGGCACGAAGAGACCGCGCTCGTGGCGGTAGAGGCCGGGCGCCACGAACAGGTAGAGCTGGGAGGCGAGAATCGGGAAGGTGATGAAGATCGCCCCGAACAGCGCGAGCTTCATCTGCGTGAACAGGAACTCCTGCGGCGCGGTGAAGATCATCTCGATCGGCTGATCGGTGCCGGCGGCGATCTTATAGGGCCAGACCAGAATGTTGTAGATCGGCTGCGCGAAGGCGAAGCAGACGATGAAGCCGACGGCGATGGCAACCACCGCATAGAACAGCCGTTGTCTCAACTCGATCAGGTGATCGAGCAGCGGCGCCTTGGACGCCTCGATCTCGGCCAGGTCCTCGGGCGAGGGGCCCTTGAGGATGGACTCTTCGACCTTGGCGGGGGGCTTCGTCTCGACCTTCGCCGGCGTCTGCTGCTGCTCGGACATGGGCTAAGATCCGCTCTCGTCGCCGGCAGCCTTCTTCCAGGCTTCCGCCGCGCGCTGGGCGACCGATGGCTTCTCGGGCTCGGATGCCACTGTCACGGCCGCAGCTTCGATCGGAGCGGCAGTGGACGTAGCGCCGTTCACCGCGACCGCCGGTTTCTCATCGACGGATTTGTTGATGTCCTTGACCACGGTGTCGGCCTGCGTCACGGCCTTCTTCAGCTCGTGCACGGGATTGACCTGGTTGATGGCCGACTTGGTGTCCTTGACCATCTGCTGGACGCCATCGAGCTCGGCTTCCTTCATGGCCTGGTCGAACTGCGAGCGGAACTCGCCCGCGACCTTGCGCATCTTGCCGGCATAGCGCCCCATGGTGCGCAGCATCCCCGGCAGCTCTTTGGGTCCGACCACCAGCACCGCGATGATCGCGATGACGAGCAGCTCGGTCCAATCCATGTTGAACATGCGTGTCGCCGATCAATGCATGTCGGAGCGCGGGTCGCGCCCTCGACCGGCCGGAAACGAGATCCGCAGGCGCGGTCTCAAGCCTTCTCGTTGTGGACAGGCTCGCCCGACACGGTGCGGTCGGCGCCCTTCTCGATCGCCTTGGCGCTGTCCACCGGCTCGTCGTCGGCGAGCCCCTTCTTGAAGCTCTTGATGCCCTTGGCGACGTCACCCATGACGCCGGAGATGCGACCGGCGCCGAACACCAACACCACGATCGCCAGCAGAATGATCAGATGCCACGTGCTGAGACCCATCATAGCGACTCCTTGAACCGTTCCAAAAGCTCGGCCAAAAGCCGGGCTCTCCATGACCTCTTGCCGCTCCTATCACAGACTCCCGCTGACCAAGTGCTGACACTCGTCCATCGCGGCTCGAAGCGAGCAGCTTCATTCGCCGAAATTATCGCAGAAACACCCCCCTGCCGCAAGGAATCGGAGCGCGGGGCGCGAAGAGCCTTAACTCTCTGCCGTTAAACAGAATTCTTGCCGCCCGCCGGGAACACCAGAACGGTTGCGGCGTCAACTTTGAGGCCGATTTCCGCGCCGGGCGCAGGGGCCTCATGGCCTGCCACTTTGACCGCCAACGGCTGGTCGAGGCCTTCGACGGCCAGATGCATGGCGACCCACTCGCCGAGAAACCGCCTCTCGATCACGCGCGCCGCGACGCCCTTGCCTGACGGTAGCAGCGTGATCGCCCGCTGCCGGATGCACAGCACGGCCTCGGCCCCATCGCTCAATCCCGGCGCGGCGACGCGGCCGAACGGCGTCTCGACCGCGCCGTCACTGACGCGCGCCCTCAACTCCGCGATTTCCGAGAAAAGCCGCGCCACGAACAGATCCTTGGGCGACTGGTACAGCGTTTCCGCATTGCCTTCCTGCAGGATGCGCCCCGCCTTCATGACGACGATGCGCTCCGATAGGCGCATCGCCTCCTCGGGATCATGGGTGACGATCGCCGTGGTCGCCCGCGTCTCGCGCAGGATGGAGAGCGTCTCCTCCTGCATCGAGGCCCGGAGATCGACATCGAGACCGGAGAAGGGCTCATCCATCAGCAGCACGCCGGGCCTGGGCGCGATCGCCCGCGCCAGCGCGATACGCTGTTGCTCGCCACCCGACAGGCGCGCCGGAAACTCGGTGGCGAGATGCGCAAGCCCGACGCGCTCCAGGCCCGTCATGGCGATGCGTTTGGCCTCGGATTTAGGCAGCGACTTCAACCCGAAGGCCACGTTCTGCAACAGCGTCAGATGCGGGAAGAGCGCGAAGTCCTGGAACATCAGGCCGATGTTGCGCCTTTCCGGCGGCACGAAACGCTCGGGGCCTGCGACCTCCAGGCCGTCGAGCAGAACACGCCCAAGGGAGGGCTTCTCGATACCGGCGGCGACGCGGAGCAAGGTCGTCTTGCCGCATCCCGATGGCCCGAGCAGTGCGACGACCTCGCTCGGCCGGATGGTCAAGGAAATGGCGTCGAGCGCGAGTGAAGTGTCGTAGCGGCGGCTGACATTCTCGAGCGCGAGCTCGGCCGGAATGGTGGCCGCTGCTTTTCCGCGACCGCCTCCGGCGCCCGAGCCGAACGGCCATGCCGCTTTTGGTTGAGTTTTGTCCGCGACGCCCTGCACCCGCTCATCTCCTCGGCGCAAAGCCGCCCTACTCGCGGGATGCGCGCTCGTCCGTCTCCTGGCCGTCACCCTCGTTCTCGTCCGCCTCCTCGCCCGCCTCGAGCGGCAGCTCGTCGGGCTGGAGATCGGCCAGGAGCTGCGGATCGGGCACGCTGAAGCCTGCCGGCAGCTGGCCGTCGAGGAGGCCGAGACCTTTCAGCTCCGAGAGACCCGGCAGGTCGGCGATGCTATCGAAGCCGAACTGTTCGAGGAAGCGATCGGTGGTGCCATAGGTAATGGGGCGGCCCGGCGCGCGGCGGCGGCCGCGAAGGCGCACCCAACCGGTTTCCAGCAGCACGTCGAGCGTGCCTTTGGAAATGACGACGCCGCGGATCTCCTCGATCTCGGCCCGTGTCACCGGCTGGTGATAGGCGATGATGGCAAGCGTCTCGAGGGCCGCCTTGGAGAGCCGGCGCTCCTCTTGGCTCTGGCGCTCCAGCAGATAGGCAAGATCGGCCGCCGTCCGGAAGGCCCATTTGCCGGCCACCCGCATGAGATTGACGCCGCGCGGCTGATAGCGCTCCTGAAGAATGACGAGCAATGCGGCCACATCCTCGCCGGCGGGAAGCTGGGCGGCGAGTGTCTTGACGTCGAGCGGCTCGGTCGCGGCGAAGAGCAACGCCTCGACAATGCGCAGCTTCTCTTCGAGACCCGCCACGACTGGCCGGTCCTCGATAGCCTCGGCAGCCGCCTCGGCCGGCGTCAGCTCGTCCTCGCTCTGGGGTTCGATCATCGGGGGCCGGATTTTCTCGCGGCGCGCATCGTCGCGGCGCTCTCTCTCGTGCTCGCTCATAGACTATCGGTCTCCCCGCCGCTCGATAGAGGGTCGCGACGCCGCATCAGGATCGGCCCGAAGGCCTCGCTCTGGCTGAGCTCGATATGGCCCTCGCGGGTCATCTCGAGCACGGCGCCGAAGGAGCTGGCAAGCGCGGTGCGGCGCAGTTCCGGCGCCACCGCATAGCGCATCAGGAAACCGTCGAGCGCGCCCCACTCCTTGACGGCGCCGATCAGCCGCTCGAGGCGTTGTCGCGCCTCCTTGATCGACCAGACGAAGCGCTGCTTGATGGTGACCTTGGCGGGAGCGGCGCGGCGGCGCTGATCGCAATAGGCCTTGAGCAGATCGTAGACGGTCGCCGTGTAGGTGCTCTCGCGGATGACCTTCACACCCTCCGGCATGCCGCGGCTGAAGAGGTCGCGGCCAAGGCGAGGTTTCGCCATCAGCTGCGATACCGCCTGCCGCATGGCTTGGAGGCGGCGCAGGCGATGCGAGAGCATCAATGCCAGCTCCTCGCCGGTCGGCTCGTCGGTCGCCTGCTCGTCCTTCGGCAGCAGCAGCTTCGACTTGAGATAGGCGAGCCAGGCCGCCATGACGAGATAGTCGGCGGCGAGCTCGAGCCGCAGCTTATCCGCCGCCTCGATGAAGACGAGATACTGTTTGGCCAGCGCCAGCATGGAGATCTGCGAGAGGTCGACTTTCTGGGTGCGGGCGAGCGCCAGCAACAAGTCGAGCGGCCCCTCGAAGCCCGCGACATCGACCACCAGCGCCTCGCTCGGCGCGGGCGAAAAATCGAACTCGAGCGCGGTCGGGAAATCGGCACTCTGCGGCGCGGGCTCGCTCGGCTGTGCGGTGGTCATGAGTGGCGGGCCAGATCGTTGATTCGACGGGAAATCCTAGCCCATCTGCCGGCTTCAGGCCTGGGCCGTCAAGGTTTGGCCGAGGGCGTTGATCTCGTCCAGATAGGCCAGCGCCTGCGTCGCATCGAAGGCGGCGGCGGGCTTGCGGCGTTTCAAGGCCGAGAGATAGCGCCGCTCGGCCTCCCCTTCCAGCTCGGGCACGTTGGCGGCGACGTCCTGCATCTCCTCCAGGTTGCCGTTGCAATGGAGAACCACGTCGCAGCCGGCGGCGATGGCCCGGCGCGCCTTGTCGCCGGTCGAGCCCCTGAGCGCCTTCATCGAGAGGTCGTCGCACATCAGCAGGCCATCGAAACCGATATTGCCGCGGATGACGCTGGCGACGACGAAGGGGGAGGTCGAGGCGCATTCGTGCTCGTCGAGGGCCGTCACCAGAACGTGGCCGGTCATGCCCAGCGGCATGTCGTTGAGGGCGCGGAAAGTCGCGAAATCGGTCTCTTTCAGGATGTCGAACCCGTCCTCGATAACCGGCAGCGCCAGATGGCTGTCCTGGTTCGCGCGGCCATGGCCCGGCATGTGCTTGATGACCGGCAACAGGCCGCCGGCGAGCGTCCCCTCGCAGACCGCGCGGCCGAGCGCCACCACCCGCTCGACGTCGCTGCCGTAAGCGCGGTCGCCGATCACCTGATGGGAACCTGGCACCGGCAGGTCGAGCACGGGCACGCAGTTGACGGTGAAGCCCAAGGCGGCGAGATCGCGCGCGGCGAGCTGGCTCACCGCCTTGGCGGCGGCGATGGCCTCCTTGGGGTCGGAGGCATAGCGCAGCCCGAAGGCGGCGCCCGAGGGTAGCTGCCGCCAGGTCGGCGGTTTCAGGCGCTGGACGCGCCCGCCCTCCTGATCGACGAGCACCAGCAGCTCATCGCGCCCGATCGCGTCCTGCACCTTGGCGATGAGCGCCTTGACCTGCTCGGGCGTCCGGATGTTGCGGGCGAAGAGGATGAACCCCGCCGGCCGCTCGTCCTGGAAGAACCGCCACTCGTCGTCGGTCAGCGTTTCTCCGGCGCAGCCGGAGATGAAGGCCTTGAGCAGGGTCATGGGATTACCAGTTAGGGTCAGACCCTGCGGGTCTGACCCCTAAATTCGGTATCGGCGATCAGGAGGCAGACCCGCAGGGGCTGACCCCAAGCCATCGCCGCTCAGAACTGCTTGACCCAGCAATCTTGACCGGCGGCCTTGAGCTTGGTGCAGAGCGCGGCGGCCGACTTCTTCGATGTCGGCGGACCGACGAGCAGCCGATGGCCTTTTTCGGTCTTCTGGATCTCGGGCTGGCTCGAGCCAAGCAGATCACTGTGCTTCTGCTGCAGGTCAGCGAACCTGCCCAATGCCTCACCCGATGTATTGGCGACGCCGACCTGGACCACATAGGTGCCGCTGGCGCCGCTCGACGTGGCGGCGGATGCCGTCGCTGGCGCTGCTGCTGGCTCAACGTCCGCCAGGGCGGCGACCTGCTCGGCGGCCGTCAGCGCCTTCTTCTTTTTCTTCTTCGGCGCCTGAGTTGTGAGCGCTTCGCCATCGAGCGCGGGCGCGGCCTCTTCAGGCGCGGGCGCTGGGTCAACGGCCTCTTCGACCTGGCCGCCCTCGTCCGATCCGCCGATGTCGCCGGCCCCGGGGTCGGCAGTGTTGATCTTTCCGTCCGTGCCAACCTTCAACACCTTGACCTTGCGCAGCTTGGGTTGGACTTCGCCGTTCGTCGCTTCGACGGTGCCCGCAGGCTCGTCACCGGTCACGGTGGCCGTCTCGTCGCCGCTTGCGGGAGAATCCTCAGGGAAGCTCAAACCAAGCGGCTGCGTATCGACAACATCTGCCTCGCCTTCCTTCGGCACGTCGACGCTCTCGGCGGACTCGCCGAGCGTCACGGTAGAGGACCCGTCGGTCGACTCGCCTTCGCCGCCGCTCACGCGGTCGTAGATCGACTTGTCGCCCTCTGCGGTGGCCGTTTCTTCCGGGATCGTCTTGGTAGGGTCCTCATCGGCCGCCAGCAACGGCGGCTCGCCGGTCGTCGAGGCAAAGCTCGACTCGCTCGTCATTTTGTAGACGAAGCCCAAACCACCGCCGATCAATACGGCGGCGACGAAGGCCCCGGCCACCACCAGCCCGCGACGGCTGCGGGTTGGCGGCGGGGGTGCCACGCCCACATCGGCCTCGGCATATTCGCCATTGGCGAGAATCTGATCGTCGCCCTGGTAGTTCGGATCGCCGTAGCCCTGCTGGTAGTCCTGAGGCTGCTGCTCGTAGCCCTGCTGAGGGTGATAGCCGTGCTGGCCCTGGGGATATTGGCCGTGCTGCGGCTCGGCGTACCCTTGAGCATACTGATCGTGGCCCTGCGGGTAGCCGCCGGCATCGGCTTGCGCGTAGCCATCCTGGGCATAGCCTGCTTGCGGGTCCGCATAACCGTAGCCCTGGCCTTGCGGCTGGGTGTAACCGCCCTGCTGCTGCTCGTAGTCGTAACCCCGTTGCGGGGCGCGGGGATCGTAGGTTTGCTGTGCAGGCTGTGCGGCGGCGCGCGGGCGCGTGCCGAAGGCCGGACGCGCATTTTGAGTTTGCTGCGCCCAAGCTTCCTCTTGGGGGTCCTGATAGCTCTGGTCCCAGCCGGTCGCCTGTGCCTGCGGCGCCTGTTCGTAGCCATAGCCCGCCTGGGCCTGGCGCGGATCGGGACGTCCGGTGCGCGGCGCAGCGGGGGCCGCGGCACGCGCGGGTGGGGCCGGTGGCTCGCTCACATAGCGGTCGAATTGGGGAGCGTAGCTGGTGCCGGCGCGGCGCCCCTGCGTCGGCGGATCGGCGGAAAGCGTCGGCTGGGCGCGGCGATCGGCGATGTCCTGGTCGTCGTAGGGACGGCGCGCCCGGCGACCTTGCGTATAATCCTCAGACCGTGCCATCGAGCTGATCCCTTCGCTCTCAATCTATACGTCGACCGAATCGAGTCTACCTCATCTCCCCGGGCGCTTGAACGCCGAGGATCGCCAGTCCACTGGCGAGAACCTGAGCCGTGGCGGCGACCATGGCCATCCTCGCCTCGGTCAGGGACCGGTCGTCCTCCCGTATGAACCGTAAATGTGGCGAGTCTTTGCCCCGGTTCCACTGAGCATGGAATTCCGAAGCTAAATCATAGAGATAGAACGAAATCCGGTGTGGCTCGTGGGCCACGGCAGCCTGCTCGACGAGTCGGGGAAACGCGCCAAGCCGGCGGATGAGCGCAGTCTCGCCCTCGTCCGTCAGCCGTTCGATCGGCGCATCCGCCATCCGGACGTCCTGCGGCACGAGGTCCGGGAAGGCTGTTGTCGCGTTGCGGAAGACGGAGTGGGCCCGGGCATGAGCGTACTGGACGTAGAACACTGGATTCTCCCGCGACTTCTCGGTGACCTTCGCGAAGTCGAAATCGAGCGGCGCCTCGTTCTTCCGGTAAAGCATCATGAAGCGCACGGGGTCGGGGCCGACCTCCTCGACGACTTCGCCAAGCGTTATGAACACACCTAACCGCTTGCCCATCTTCACAGGCTCGCCGTTTCGCAAAAGTTTCACTAGCTGGCATAGCCTCACATCGAGCTCTACGCGTCCCCCCGACAGCGCCGAGGCGACGGCCTTCAGCCGCTTCACATAGCCCCCGTGATCGGCGCCGAGCACATAGATGAGCTTGTCGAAGCCGCGCTCGATCTTGGACTTGGCATAGGCGACGTCGGCGGCGAAATAGGCGTAGGTGCCGTCACTCTTCTGCAGCGGGCGATCGATGTCGTCGCCGAAATCGGTCGTCCTGAACAGCCATTGGTCGCGATCCTCCCAGTCGTCCGGCGGCTGGCCCTTGGGCGGGGGAATGCGGCCGTGAAAGACGAGGCCCTCCGTCTTCAGCTTCTCGACCGTCTCAACGATAGCGCCCGAGTCGTGCAGGCTCTTCTCCGAGAAGAAGACCTCGTGGTGGATGTCGAGGAGCGCGAGATCGGCCTTGATGAGGTCGAGCATGGCGTCCACCGCAAACGCGCGGATCAGCGCCAGGCATTCACTCTCGGGCTTGTCGAGCAGTGATTTGCCGTACTGCTTTGCGAGGGCTGTACCAACCGGCTTCAAATAGTCGCCGGGATACAGTCCCTCAGGGATCGCGCCGATATCCTCGCCCAGCGGCTCGCGGTATCGGAGGAGCACCGAGCGCGCGAGCACATCGATCTGGCCGCCAGCGTCGTTGGTATAGTATTCGCGCGTGACGGTGTGACCGGTGAACGCGAGCAAGCTCGCCAGCGCATCGCCGAACACCGCGCCCCGGCAATGGCCGACATGGAGCGGGCCCGTCGGGTTGGCCGAGACATATTCGACGTTGACCTTTTTGCCTTTGCCGAGATTGCTCCGCCCGAAAGCCTCGCCCGCGCGCACGATCGCGCCGACGACCCTCGTCCAGTAGGCCGGATCGATGGTGAGATTGATGAAGCCGGGACCGGCGACTTCCGTCCTCGTGATCCCTTCGACCTTCGCAAGCTTGGCGGCAATTGCCTCGGCGAGTTCGCGCGGCTTCTTGCCCGCGGGCTTGGCGAGCAGCATGGCGGCATTGGCGGCAAGATCGCCGTGGGAGGCTTCGCGCGTTGGCTCGAGCAAGAGGCGCGGAATGTCGAGATCGGAGGGAACAACGCCGTCCGACTGAAGCGCCTTCACGGCGTCCGTCAGATGCTGTTCGAAGTGCTCGAAGATGTTCATGGCCGTTCCACCACCGCACGTGCGATTTATGCAGGATATCGCATGTTTCTTTGATCGAGGCGCGAACAAGTTTTTGGCTTGGCGCACATCCTTTCGGCGAACCGGCGTCCACTTCGCCGGAATGTGCGCTAACCTACTTCCGCCGGAGCGTCAAACAAACGCCGATGCTCTTCCAGCGCGTAGCGATCCGTCATACCGGCGACGAAATCCACGACGATCCGCGCGCGCTGCGCCCGCTCAAGGCCGGCGACCAGCGCCTGCCAGGACTCCGGCAGCGCCAAAGGGTCATCGAGATAGCGGTCGAACAGCGCCTCGACCTGGGCTTCGGCCCTCACCATCCGCTCCATGACTTTTGGGTGCCGGTAGACGGAGGTGAAGAGGAAGGCGCGCAGCTCCTGGAGATCGGAGAGGAGCTCCGCTGAGAAGGCGATGACCGGTCCCACGGCGCGTCGGATCGCATCGGCATCGGCCGGCCCCAGCGCACCCAGCCGCCCCCGGCTTTCGGCCACGACATCCGACACCATCTGCGTGATGAGCCGCCGGTTGACCTCGTAGATCAGCCGGCCGCCGTCGAGCGACCCGTGCCGGGCTTCGACATCGGCCATGAGGCGGGCGACGAGCGGCACGTCGCGCAGATCCTCGAGCGTGATGAGGCCCGCGCGCAATCCGTCGTCGAGGTCGTGATTGTTGTAGGCGATATCGTCGGCAAGGGCGGCGGACTGCGCCTCGGCACTCGCATGCCGGTCGAGCCAAAGGTCATGGTGAGCGCTATAGGCGGCGATATCGCCGGCGACCTCCACTCCCGCCAACGCATTGGCACCGGTCAGCGGCCCATTGTGCTTGACGAGGCCCTCGAGCGTCTCCCAGGTGAGATTCAATCCATCGAAGCCGGCATATTTCCTCTCCAGCGCCGTCACGACCCGTAGGCTCTGCGCATTGTGATCGAAGCCGCCATAGCTGTCCGCACGCCGCTGCAGGGCCCGCTCGCCCGCATGGCCGAAGGGGGGATGGCCGAGATCGTGGGCGAGCGCCAGGGCCTCGGCCAGATCTTCATCGAGCGCCAACTGCCGGGCGATCGAGCGGGCGATCTGGGCGACTTCGATGCTGTGCGTCAGCCGCGAGCGGAAATGATCGCCCTCGTGATAGACGAAGACCTGGGTCTTGTGGGTGAGCCGCCGGAAAGCGGTCGAGTGGATGATCCGGTCGCGATCGCGCTGGAAGGGCGAGCGCATCGGGCAATCGGCTTCCGGCACCAGCCGGGCGCGGCCGGGCATGGCGGAAGCGGCATAGGGTGCCATTCCGGCGTGGCCAGGCCCGAAAGCCCCTCCCGCCGTCGATCGATTGGCAACCGTGGCCATGGCCCGCACTTCCCCTATGACGCCAGGCACCCTATCTTACATATAAGACTCGGTTGCGCCGTGCTACTGGGCCGCCGAGCCGAAAGGCAAGAAACGATGTCAGATGCCGTCACCGTGACCCCGCGCGCCCTGAAACGGGTAGCCGAGATCGTCAAGTCGGAGGCGGAGCCCAAATTGCTCCGCGTCAGCGTCGAGGGCGGCGGTTGCTCGGGTTTCCAATACCGCTTCGATCTGGTGGGCGCGCCAGAGGCCGGTGACATCGTCATCACCGGCGAAGGAGCGACCATCGCCGTCGACCGGCTCTCGCTCGACTACATGGCCGGCGCCGAGATCGACTTCGTCGACGACCTGATCGGCCAGTCGTTCAAGGTGAAAAATCCGATGGCGGCCGCCGGCTGCGGCTGCGGCACCAGTTTTGCTCTATGAGCTTAGGTCCGTCTCAGGCGTACATCGCCGAGAGGTAGTGATACCAGAACACCGCGCCGAGGATGACGATCGTGGGATAAGCGGCCAGGAATTTGGCGAAGAGGAATTTCTCGGCGCGGAACGCCAGCCACGCTCCGAGCGAGCCTAGGATCGGCAGCGTCCAGAGCAGCACGTAAGGATACTCGGAGAAGTCCGGGCGCCGGGCGATGCCGGCATCGGCTGCGACCGCCATCGGGGCGTCGAGGTAGGTTGCGATCTCGGACCAGGCAAAAAGCACGACGCAGGCGAAAGCGATATTCACTACCGCCATCAGCCGGACGAACCGGTTGGGATCGTAGGCCCGGCCGTCATACAGCGAAACGCTCACAAACTCGCTCCGGCTTTCTCTGGCGTGCCACGACTCGTGCGTCAATCCTTTAGTCATAGGGCCTCTCGCTTAAGATTCGGTTGCACCGGCGCCCGCAATGCGATTTGTTTCGGGCCGGTCGAACCCGGGCGATCGGCGCCCTCCGCTCTCGCTCGTTAACGATGCAATCGCCGTGCCAGGAGAATGGTCCGTCCCGTGAAGATCGCCACATGGAACATCAACGGCGTGAAGGCGCGGCTCGAGGGGCTCGTGGCTTGGCTCGGCAGTGCGCAGCCGGACGTGTTGTGCTTGCAAGAGATCAAGTCGGTGACCGAAGGCTTTCCGGCCGAACCCATCGAGGCGCTCGGCTACAATCTCGCCGTGCTCGGGCAGAAGGGCTTCAACGGCGTCGCCATTCTCTCCAAGCACCCCATCGACGATGTCGTCCGGGGCTTGCCCGGCGATGCCGCCGACGAGCAGGCGCGTTATCTGCAGGCCGTGATCCCGGTCGATGGCAAATCCATTCGTGTCGCCTCGATTTATCTTCCCAACGGTAACCCGATCGGCACGGAGAAATTCGCCTACAAGCTCGCCTGGATGGCGCGGCTCGAGGCGCATGCGAAAGCGTTGCTGGCACACGAGGAGATGACGGTGCTGGCGGGCGATTTCAACGTCATCCCCGAGCCGCGCGACGCCCACGATCCCTCACTGTGGACGGCAGACGCCCTGTTCCAGCCCGAATCCCGCCAGGCCTTCCGCCGGCTCGCCCACCAGGGCTGGACGGATGGACTGCGCGCCGCCGAGCCCGGCGAGGGCGTCTATACGTTCTGGGACTATCAGGCCGGCGCCTGGCAAAAGGACAACGGCATCCGCATCGATCACCTGATGCTGTCGCCCGAGGCCGCCGATCGCATGACCTCGGCGGGAGTCGACCGGCAAACCCGCGCGACTGAGAAACCGTCGGATCACGTGCCCGTCTGGGTCGAGATCGAGATGTAGCAAAGGCTACTCGGCCGCGCCGGCTGGCTGGATCGACTGCAGACCGACGCCCATCATTTCGTCCGCGGTTGCTGCCGGCTTGGCTTGTGGCGCCTCCGGCAGCGTCTCTGCCGTCAGCGCCTCGACCGCCGGCCTGTTGTGGCCGCTCCGCTCCGGCCAGACGACCGCCTCGCCATTGGCGCAAACCCAGGTGAGCGAGCGGCCCCAACCTTCTGTCTCCTCGACCTCCGTGATCTTGCCGAGCGCCGTCTTGCGCTTTGCATCGTTGATCGCCTCGACGATGCGGACATCCTTGCGATAGCGGTCGGCGATGACGGCCGCGCGGCTGCGAACCGGCGCGGCGGTCGCGCAATAGATCTGGTGATAGAGCGAGTCGATCCAGAGCTTGTCCACCTCAGCTGCGCCTTCGACGGCAAGCGTCGCAAAGCCCAGCGCCAGCGGCGGACGGCGGCCAAGCTTCGTGTCGCCTGAGAAAAACATCTCGGCCAAGGTCGCCTGAGCACCCGGATGCCCCTTCTCCCGAGCGAGACGCAACAACAGATCGCGCGCCTGCCGGAAGTTCCCCGGCGCGTCCTTGTCCTTGAGCCAGATTTTCACGAGCGCCAGCTGGGCGTCCATGTCGTCGAAATATTTGCTGGCGTAATCGAGGTCCTTGAGGGCCTTCCGCGGATCGGCTGCGAGTTCGATCGCCGGCAGGCCCTGCATCTCGTATTCCGCCACCGCGACCAGCGCGCGCGCGACATAGGGCGATCGCTTGTCGAGATAGGGATCAATCGTCGAGTAGCGGTCCGCGATCTCGGCGAAGAGGTGGAAGGCTTTCGCGTGATCGGCATAGGGCAGCGCGTCGCTCGCATAGAGCTGGGCGAGCACGAACTTGGCGTGGAAATGCTCCTCGGCGACGGCGAATTCAAGCGCCCTGAATGCCTCGTCGAAGTCGCGCGCCTCGATGGCGGCAACGCCCGCCTGATAGGCCTTGGCGGCGGAAGGATAGGCATCCTGCGCCAGCGCCGGCCGGGAAACGGCCAGCGCCAGCAGGAGGACGAACGCGCGTGTCAGCTCAAATGTCCGCATAGCAATGGGATTCTACCTTGGCGCCCGGATGGGTGACCGCGCCGGTTCGCGCGGGTCCAACCTGTTGGGCGTACTTCCAGAGCGCACCGCTCCGGTAATCGGTTTTCCTGGGCTTCCAGGCCTTGCGCCGCTTTTCGAACTCGGCCTTGGACAAGTGATGATCGAGCGTGCCCTTGACGGCATCGATGGTGATGATATCGCCGTTCTTGATGAGAGCGATGGGACCGCCCAGCGCCGCCTCCGGCCCGACATGGCCGATGCAGAAGCCGCGCGTGCCGCCAGAGAAGCGCCCATCGGTGATAAGGGCCACTTTCTCGCCGGCGCCCTGGCCGTAGAGCGCCGCTGTCGTCGACAGCATCTCGCGCATGCCGGGGCCGCCGGCGGGGCCCTCGTAGCGGATGACGAGCACCTCGCCTTCCTTGTACTTCTTCGCCTGCACGGCGGCGAAGCAGGCTTCCTCGCTGTCGAAGCAGCGGGCGGGGCCTGAGAACTTCAGCGTCTTCATGCCTGCGACCTTGACGATCGCGCCATCGGGGGCGAGCGAGCCTTTCAGGCCGACGACGCCGCCGGTCTTGGAAAGCGGGTTGGAGGTCGGATAGACGACCTTCTGGTTGGAGTTGAACTTCACCTTCTCCAGGTTCTGCTTCAGCGTCTTGCCGGTGACGGTGATGCAGTCCTCGTGAAAATAGCCGCCGTCGAGCAGCGCCTTCATGATCTGCGGCACGCCGCCGATCTCGAACACGTCCTTGGCGACGTATTTGCCGCCGGGCTTGAGATCGGCGATGTAGGGCGTCCGCTTGAAGATCCTGGCGACGTCGAACAGGTCGAACTTGATGCCGGCCTCGTGCGCGATGGCCGGGAGATGCAGCGCGGCATTCGTCGAGCCGCCGGTGGCCGCCACGATGGTCGCGGCATTCTCGAGCGCCTCTTTCGTCACGATGTCGCGCGGGCGGATGCCGTCGGCCAGCAGACGCATGACGGCGCGCCCGCTCGCCTCCGAGAAGGCATCGCGGCTGAGATCGGGGGCCGGAGCACCGGCCGATCCGGGGAGCGCCAGACCCATCGCCTCGGAGACGCAGGCCATGGTGTTGGCGGTAAATTGGCCGCCGCACGCACCCGCCGATGGGCAGGCGATGCATTCCAGATCGTGCAGCTCCTTGTCGTCCATCTTGCCGGCCGAGTGCTGGCCGACCGCCTCGAAGACGTCGACGATGGTGACATCGCGGCCCTTGTGCCGGCCGGGCAGGATCGAGCCGCCGTAGACGAACACCGACGGCACGTTCAAGCGCACCATGGCCATCATCATGCCGGGCAGCGACTTGTCGCAGCCGGCGAGGCCGACGAGCGCGTCATAGCAATGGCCGCGCATCGAGAGCTCGATCGAGTCGGCGATGCACTCGCGTGAAACCAGCGAGGATTTCATGCCCTGGTGACCCATGGCGATGCCGTCGGTCACGGTGATGGTGCAGAATTCGCGCGGCGTGCCGCCTCCGGCATCGACGCCCTTTTTGGCGGACTGGGCCTGGCGCATCAGCGCGATGTTGCAAGGCGCGCTCTCGTTCCAGCAGGTGGCGACGCCGACGAGCGGGCGATGGATCTGCTCTTCCGTCAGCCCCATGGCGTAGTAGAACGCCCGGTGCGGAGCCCGGATCGGGCCTTCCGTCACGTGCCGGCTCGGCAGTTTCTTCTTGTCGAATACTTTCGCGTCCATGGGTACCACTTGCCTCTCGCGCCTGTTGGATGATCCGGCCGCCCTAAGTCCGGGCCGCCACGGGGAAATCCAACTCTAGGCGCACTCTTGGAGAGGCTCAACGCTTTGGCGCCAGCCATCCTGACGATCCTGGCTGAGGCCCCGCTCCCCGGCCAACCGGCGTCTGGCAAGATTTCGGCAAGGTTTGTGGCGCATTCGCGGCATGGATACCTCAGTCCTGTGGTGTTTCAGCACCAGGGTTAATGAAACTGTCATGAAAGCCGGACCGCCTCGACGATCCGCGTCAGCGCGCCGGGCTGATAGGCCAGCAGCAGCAGCGCGACGCCGACGAAGCCAAAGGTCGCGACCGTCATCAGCAGCCCGAACCAGCGGGTCAGCCGGAGCAGCAGCGTTCCGGCGGCGATGCAGAGCACCGTGATCGCGATCGCCTCGCCGCCCGGAAAAGCAGCAATATAGGCGGCAAGGCTCTGCTCGAGGATCGTGGTGCCGCCGAGCGCCTGGGCGGACGCCGCGCTCGCACCTGTGACAAACGATAGGCTCGCCAACAGCGCTGACCAAACTTTTGCTCGCATGTTGCATCACCATGTGCGGATCGAAGGGGCCGCAGCCCCGTTTGCTGCATCTGGGACTACCCGGGCATGGCGGCCATCCGTTGACCTCAGTTGGGCATTTCATGGGCGCGCGCTACATGGTAACGGGCGTTTGCGGAGTGGCGTTGCAGGCCTGATCTAGTTGGCATTGTTCCGGCTTCTCCACTGCGGCAGGCGGATGATCGACAGGGGGAAGGGATGAGCGTTCCATCAGTGTCCGAGACACCGGCCGTGGCACCTGAGCCACCGGCGCCGGTGGGCGAGCCCGTCAGCGTGACTTGGCACGGCTCGCCCTGGTCCTTGGCTGGCTTGGGGCTGCTGAATACGCTTCTGACGATCCTGACGCTCGGCATCTACTCCTTCTGGGGCCGGACGGAAGTCAGGCGCCGCATCTGGTCGATGGTGCGCATGAACGGCGAGCCGTTCGCCTACACGGGGTCGGGGAAGGAGTTGTTCCTTGGCTACATCATCGTGTTCTTCATGATCACGGTGCCGACGATATTGGCTTTTGCCGTTGTTCCCTATGCCGCCGTCTATCTGTTCGGCCCAATTGCCGGCCCTATCATCGGCATATTTTTTATCCTGGCCTATACCGTCTTCCTCTACCTGCTGATCGGAACGGCGGTGTATCGCGCGATGCGATTCCGGCTCACGCGCACACAGTGGCGTGGCATCCGCGGCGCCGTTGTCGGCTCGCATTGGGCCTATGGCTGGCACTACTTCTGGACGCTTATCGCCAACTCCTTCGCCATGGGGTGGATGACGCCCTGGCGGAGCAACCTGCTCCACCGCCAGCTCACGAACGACATGCGTTTCGGCGAGACCTCGTTCAAATACAAAGGCAAGGCCGGCCCGCTTTATCCGCCATTCGTAATGGCGTGGATTGGCGGCCTCGCCGCTCTCGCCATCGTCATCGGTGGCACGTTCCTCATCACCTGGTCACGCATCCAACAGACCATAGAGAGTGCCGGTAGCGGTGAGCCGCCGGTGCCCGAGCCGCTGTCGTGGACCGAGCTTGGCAGCATATACGGACTCTATGCCGTCGGCGGCCTCGTCATCCTGCTGTTCGGCGCCTACTACTTCGCCAAGACACTCAACTTCTTTACGAACTTCACGAGCTATGGCGGCACGGCCGGCTTCAAGCTCAACGCCTCGGCCGGGAGCCTGCTATGGCTCACGATCTCCAATCTGCTGCTGTCGATCTTTACGCTCGGCATTCTCGGTCCCGTCGCGCTCGCCCGCCGCATGCGCTATGTCGTCGACCGCCTGGAGGTGACGGGCGGTGTCGATTTCCCGGCGATCCAGCAGTCGAGCGCCGCCGGTGGCACACGCGGTGAAGGACTTGCAACCGCCTTCGATGTGGATGCCTTCTCATGAGCAATCAGACCTTTGCTGCCCGCTGGACCGACGGCAAGACGGCCACGACCCATCAGGCGACCGTCACGCTCGGCCGTGCCGTCGAGATCCATCCGCAGAACCTGGGCGAGCCCGTGCTCTGGTCGCTGCACCGGACGATGGCCTCGGTACCGCTCTGGCGCTCGAGCGCGGACGTGTTAATGCGCTCGCTCGACCATCCGGGCCAGTCGCTCTTCGTTGACGACCCGAATTTCGCCGCCGCGCTTCTATCGCTCGCCCCGCATCTCGGGGCGGGCTCGAAGCGCTTGCGGGATCTGAAGCCCGGGCTCTCCGTGACTGCTGCGATCGCGGCGATTGCCGGCTCGGTCTACGCCCTCGATCTCTCGCCTGCGACCTATATCGCGGGCCTCATCCCGAAAGATGCGCGCGTTCTCGCCGGCCAGCAGGTGCTGCAGATCTTCACGCAGGGCCAGGGCTACTGCGAGGCGCCCGAAGGCTATGCCGCGCTGCAGAATCTCGCATTGAAACTTCAGGCGGCTGCCGGCACCGATACCGAATTCACCGTCTCGGCGGTCAACTGGGACATGGTCAACGCCTTCGCGGTACCCGGCGAGCAGATCATCGTGACCCGCGGCCTCATCGAGAAGGCGCAGTCGGCCGAGGAGGTCGCCGGCGTTATCGGCCACGAGATGGGCCACGGCATCGCGCTGCATCCCGAGGCCGGGCTCGTGCGCTCCATTGGCATCGCGGCGGCGGCTGAGCTGGTTTTCACCGGCTCTTCCGGCACCATCGGCACGCTCGGCCAGCAGATGCTGCAGCTGAACTATTCCCGATCCGCCGAGCGGGAAGCGGATGATCATGGCCTGCGCATTCTGAAAGAAGCGAAGATCTCGCCGGTGCCGCTGGCCGAGTTCTTCGATCGGCTCGCCAAGGAGATGGGCGAGCCCGAAGAAGGCTCGACGGTCGGGGAAATGTTCTCGACCCACCCGCCGAGTCCCGAGCGCGCAGCGACCGCCAAGGCCGCCGCCACCTACGCCACCGAGCCCGCGATGAGCGCGGAGGACTGGGCGGCGCTGAAGGCGATCTGCGCTCAACAGCCGGTGATTGAGGATGCGCCGCCCGTCGAGGACCTGCCGCCGTCGGATGTGCCACAGCCCGAGTTCCCTGAGAGCGACCAGCAACCGCCATTGCCGCCGACCTGAGCGGACGGCATAGTTAGGGCCTCTGAAATCAGGGCTGCCCCGGCCCGCCGTAATCGAGGTTCCCATGCCCAAAGTCCGCGCGGCGGTGTGCCGCGAGTTCGGCAAGCCGTTCTCGATCGAAACCGTCACCATCCCCGATCCCGGGCCTGGCGAAGTTCTCGTCCGCTTGGGCGCCTGCGCCATCTGCCATTCCGACATCACCTATGCGGAAGGCAAGTGGGGCGGACGCATCCCGGCCATCTACGGTCATGAGGCGGCGGGCAAGATCGAGGCCGCCGGTCCCGGCGTAGCTCTGCCGGTCGGGCAGAGCGTGATCGTCACGCTGATCAAAGCCTGCGGCGCATGCCGCGTGTGCGCCTCGGGCCGGTGGAATCACTGCGAAAATCCGGGCACCACGCCCGACGCCATCTCGCAGACCGGCGAGGCGATCGAGCGCTCGCTCTATTGCGGCGCCTTCGCGGAAGCCGTCGTCGTCGATCAGAGCCAGATCGCCGCCGTTCCGGACGGCATGCCGATGGATGTCGCGAGCCTCATTGCTTGTGGCGTCATCACCGGCATCGGCGCGGCCGTGCGCTCGGCGAACCTGCAAGTCGGCGAGACGGTCGTCGTGGTGGGCGCCGGCGGCGTCGGCCTCAACGTCATCCAGGGTGCCAGGATCGCGGGCGCCTCACGCATCATCGCGCTCGATCTGCTTGAGGAGAAGCTCGCCGCCGCCCGCGAGTTCGGCGCGACCCACACCATTCTCGCGAGCGAGCCCCAGCCCTGGAAGAGGGTTCGTGAGCTGACGAACGGACGCGGGGCCGACGCCGTCTTCGTTTCGATCGGCTCGACGGCGGCCTATGATCAGGCGCCCCGTTACATGGCGCAGGGCGGCGGGCGCATCATCATCGTCGGCCTGCCGCATCAGGGCGGGATGTCGGAGTACGAGCCGATCCGCGTCGCCATGGATGGGCAGGCGATCTGGGGCTCGAAGATGGGCGATATCGTGCTCGTGCGCGACATCCCCTGGATCGTCGACCTCTACGAGCAGGGGCGGCTGAAACTCGACGAGCTCATCACGCGCCGCTGGACGCTCGACGAGATCAACGCGGCGATCGAGGACACGAAGTCGGGCCGCGCGCGTCGGAATGTGATCGTGTTCTGAACAGACGCGGCCGTTGACGGTCCCCACCCGTCACACCTTGGTCGCAATCCTTTGTGATCACTTTATTGGCTGCGCGCACATTCTTCCGGCGAACCGGCTTCCACTTCGCCGGAATGTGCGCTTCGGTTGGGCGCACATTCTTTCGGCGAACCGGCTTCCATCCCGGCCTTCGCCGGGACAGGCTTTCGCCGGAATGTGCGCTTCGGTTGGGCGCACATTCTTTCGGCGAACCGGCTTCCACTTCGCCGGAATGTGCGCTGAAGCGGGAACAGGACTTCGACGAGATGGCTCATGCACTCCGATCGGCGGTTCTGGCGCTGGGCCTTTTCTTAGGCGGGCTGTTCGCGGCCTCGCCGATGATCGCGGCCTACCGGTTGCACGAAGCGATCGCCAAGGGCGACACTGCTGCGATCGAGGCTTCGGTCGATTTCCGCAGCGTCCGCTACAGCCTCAAATCCTCGATCAGTCAGGTGATGGTAGCGGACGCCGAGACGAGGCGCGCCCAAATGGGCTTCATGCGCCGCGTCGGCTACAAGATCGGCGACGCCTTCGCGCCCTATCTCGTCGACCGCTACATCGCCAAGCAGGTGACGCCCGCAGGCTTCATCGACTATGTGCGCAGCCCCCTGCCGGCCGGTGCTCAGCAGCGCAGCATGCTCAAGAACATCGAGCGCGCGCGTTATACGGGTTTCGCCCGTTTCGAGATCGACGTGAAGGACCGGGCCGATCCGACGCGGCGCTACCGGGCGGTGTTCACACGCAAGGGACTCGCCTGGCGGCTGACCGAGGTCAATGTGCTGCCGGCGCGGCAACAAGCGACCCTCACGGCCGGCGTGGCACCGTAGGGGCGACGTCCCGCTTACTCCGCCGCTTGCGCCTTCACCGCCGCGACCGCCGGTCGCCCCGACGATGTCGGGCAGCGATCTCCCATGTGGCTGCCCCTCACCCTCCCCTCTCCCCGCACGCGGGGAGAGGCGGAAGCGAGGTGCGTCCCTGACTTGTGAGGTGAGCA
>JANNSX010000112.1:0-5909 GCA_031403155.1 Hyphomicrobiaceae bacterium | reverse complement strand
CGATGCCTTCATGCAGATCGATGACTTCAAGAACGAAGGCGTCGTCGCCTCTTCGTCATGGCCTTTCCAGGTGAACATCCTTCAGGCTGACAAGGCGGCGATGGAGAAGACCCCGATCGCCTCCACCATTCCGGCTGAAGGTGCAACCGGCTGGGCCGACACCACGATGATGCATGTCGATGCCGCCCATCCCAACTGCGCTTACATGTGGCTCGAGCACTCGATCAACCCGAAGCTGCAGGGTGATCTCGCGGCCTGGTTCGGCTCGGTGCCGGCGGCGACGGCGGCCTGCAAGGGCAATGCGCTGTTGACGGATGCCGGTTGCGAGACGAACGGCATCGGCAACTTCGAGAAGATCCACTTCTGGCGGACGCCGGTCGCCAAGTGCGCCAGCCAGGCGGAAGGTTGCGTGCCCTACTATCGCTGGGTGTCCGACTACATCGCGGTCTTGGGCGGCCGTTAATTCTGCTCAGGTCTGAAGCCTGCACCCGTCACCACATTGGTGGCGGGTGCAGATTTCGTTATTCAAATTGCTGTTCATCGATGCCAGCGGGACGTTTGTCCGCCGGTCGCTGGCTGCCGAGCGAGGGCCCATGGGGGTTGCCGTCAAATTCGAACGCGTCTCACGCATCTTCGGCACGGTCCGGGCCGTCGACGATGTCAGCCTCGAGATTCCGGAAGGCGAATTCTTCGCCATGCTCGGACCATCCGGCTCGGGCAAGACGACGTGCCTGCGCCTCGTCGCCGGCTTCGAGCAGCCCGATGCCGGCCACATCGAGATCTTCGGCGAGACGGCCGAGGGCGTGCCGCCCTATCGCCGCAACGTCAACACCGTGTTCCAGGACTACGCGCTCTTCCCCCACATGTCGGTCGGCGACAACGTCGCCTATGGGCTGATGATCCGTGGGCTCGGCCGCGAGGAGCGGCACGACAAGGCGCGGCGCGCGCTCAGCCTCATGAAGCTCGAGGGGTTCGAGACCCGCAAGCCCTCGCAGCTCTCCGGCGGCCAGCGCCAGCGCGTGGCGCTCGCGCGTGCGCTCGTCAATGAGCCCAAGGTGCTGCTGCTCGACGAGCCGCTCGGCGCGCTCGATCTGAAACTGCGCGAGCAGATGCAGGTCGAGCTCAAGTCGCTGCAGCGCGAGGTCGGGATTACCTTTGTGTTCGTGACGCACGACCAGGGCGAGGCGCTGTCGATGGCCGATCGCGTCGCGATATTCAACGACGGCCGGATCGTGCAGGTCGGCACACCATCGGAGGTCTATGAGCGCCCCAGCAATCGCTTCGTTGCCGATTTCGTCGGCTCGTCTAATCTGCTGCCGCCGGAGCTGACAGGGCGCCTCACCGGTAAGACGGGCTGGGGAAGCTTGCGCGCCGAGCGGATCGGTGTCGCGCGCGCCAAGGCCGAAGTGGGGCAGGGCCGTTCCGCCGTCGAGGGCGTGATCGAGACCGTCCAATATCAAGGCGCCGTGACGCGGATCACGATTGTCGCCGAGGGAGCCGAGATCACGGCGGCCGTGCCCGGCATGGCTGAGGAGAAAGCCGGCGACCGCGTCGTGCTGCATTGGCCGCAAGAGGCCGTCCACGTCATGGGCGCGGACGCATGACGGCGGCGGCGACATTTCCGGCCAAAGGCGGCGAGGCGAGCGTGATCGGCCGCCTGGCCGATCTGCTCTACCGGCGGCCGGGCATTTTGCTGCTGGCGTTGCTCGGCCTGCCACTGCTGTGGGTCGGCGTCGTCTACATCGGCTCGCTGCTGGCGCTGCTCGTCTACAGCTTCTTTTCCATCGACGAGTTCTCCGGCGTCGTCGTCTACGAGCCGACGCTCAAGACCTTTGGCGAGCTGCTACAACCGGCCAATCTCGACGTCATCCTCAGAAGCGTCGGCATGGCGGCGGCCGTGACGCTCGCTTGCGCGGCCATTGCCTTTCCGATCGCCTACTACGCGGCGCGCTACGCCAAGGGCGGCTGGAAGGCGCTGTTCTATCTGGCGGTGATGCTGCCGCTCTGGTCGAGCTATCTCGTCCGCGTCTATGCCTGGAAGCTCATCCTCGCCAAGGAGGGCATCATTACCTGGACGGCCGAGCGGCTGCATCTGACCTGGCTGCTCGATCTGATCCTCGCGACCCCCGTCATCGGCGGGCCGTCGCTGTCGATCAGCTATCTCGGCACCTTCATCGTCTTCGTCTACATCTGGCTGCCCTTCATGGTGCTGCCGATCCAGGCGGCGCTCGAGCGGGTGCCGAGGAGCTTGACTGAGGCCTCTTCCGATCTGGGCGCCGTACCGGCAAAAACCTTCCGGCACGTGATCTTCCCGCTCGCCGTCCCCGGCATCGTCGCGGGCTCGATCTTCACCTTCTCGCTGACCATGGGCGACTACATCATCCCGCAGATCATCGGCAATTCGAGCTTCTACATCGGGCTCGCCGTCTACACGCTCCAGGGCACCGCCGGCAACATCCCGCTCGCCGCCGCCTTCACCGTCGTCCCCATCGTCATCATGGGGTTCTACCTGTGGGGCGCCAAGCGCATGGGGGCCTTCGATGCGCTGTAGCTGCTCTTGTCAACGGGTATAACTTTGTTTATACTGGCGTAATGAAGACAGCAATATCGCTCCCGGATGGGACATTCGAAGCGGCCGAGCGTCTGGCCAAGTCGCAGGGACTCACACGAAGCCAGCTCTATCGCATGGCAATCGAAGCCTATCTGGAGCAACATGGGCGCGAATGGATTACGGAGGCGCTAAATCGCGTCTACGCCGACAGCGGTCCCGCTCTCGATCCGGCTATCGAAGCCGGGCAAAGGGAAACTTGGGCCCGTGTTGAATGGGAGGAATAGGTGCGACGAGGCGAGATCTGGTGGGCCAATTTCGGCGAGCCAAGTGGATCAGCGCCTGCATTCGAGCGGCCTTGCGTCGTCATTTCAGCAAACGAATTCAACGATAGCAGCATTTCAACAGTGATAGTCGCCGCACTCACGAGCAATCTTCAACGAGAGCATGCACCGGGAAACTTCCGTGTGCCTGCCCGTCGATCCGGATTGAGCAAGCCGTCTGTGGTGCTGATCACTCAGCTAGCGACGCTTGACCGAAGGCGCTTGGTGCGTCGCGTAGGCCGGCTATCCGACGATCTCTGGCCTAAGCTTGATGAAGGCCTACGATTCGCGCTGGGGCTGCTGTGAGCATCTCGAGTAAGAAAGCGACTCCACGCGCAGCGTCACCTTCCGCCCCGCTCGCCCTCAAGATCGCCGCCATCGGCGGGCTCCTGTTCCTGCATCTGCCGCTGCTGCTCATCTTCCTCTACGCCTTCACGACGGAAGAGAAGACCTATGCCTTCCCGCCGCCGGGGCTGACTCTCAAGTGGTTTGGCGTCGTCTGGGAGCGGCAGGACATCTGGAACGCCGTCTGGCTCTCGGTCCGCATAGCACTGCTCGCAACCCTCCTCGCCATGATCCTCGGCACGATGGCGGCGGCCGCCATGGCGCGGACCAAATTCTTCGGCCGCGAGGCGATCTCGCTGCTCTTCATCCTGCCGATCGCGCTCCCGGGCATCATCACCGGCATCGCGCTGCGCTCGGCCTTCAACGCCGCCGACATCCCCTTCTCCTTCTGGACCATCGTGCTCGGCCACGCGACCTTCTGCATCGTCGTCGTCTACAACAATGCGGTGGCGCGGTTCCGTCGCACGTCATCCTCGCTGATCGAAGCCTCGATGGATCTCGGTGCCGACGGTTTCCAGACCTTCCGCCACGTCATCCTGCCCAACATCGCGACCGCGCTTCTGGCCGGCGGCATGCTCTCCTTCGCGCTGTCCTTCGACGAGGTCATCGTCACGACCTTCACGGCCGGCACGGGTGTCGATTCCAAGACGCTGCCGATCTGGATGCTGGACGAGCTGATCCGCCCCCGGCAGCGGCCGGTCACCAACGTTGTCGCCATCTTCGTCATCGCGGTCACTTTCCTGCCGATCCTTGGCGCCTACTATCTGACGCGCGACACCGACACCGTCGCCGGACAAGGCAAGTAGCGCCCTCGACCGTCGAGCCCGCTCGGTGTAGAGCGCCCGCCAAGCGATTTGCTCAAGCTCGAGGACACCGATGCCGAACGCATTGAGGCTGCCCGAAGGTCTGTCTCTCAAAGCGCCGATCCCACCGGGGACGGCGCATGTTCTGACCGCCGAGGCTCTGGCCTTCCTCGCCGATCTGCATCGCGCCTTCGAGGGCGAGCGGCAGAAGCGGCTCACCGCGCGCGTCGAGCGGCAGCAGCGGTTAGATGCCGGCGAGCTGCCTCGGTTTCTCCCCGAGACGGCGCATGTACGCGAGGGTAGCTGGCGTGTCCGCCCGGCGCCCGCCGATCTCACCGATCGCCGCGTCGAGATCACAGGCCCGACCGACCAGAAGATGGTGATCAACGCGCTAAACTCCGGCGCCAAGGTCTTCATGGCCGATTTCGAGGACGCCAATTCCCCGACCTTAGCCAACATGCTCGAGGGCCAGGCGAACATGCTGGCGCGCTGGCAAGGCACGCTCGGCTTCACCGATCAAGCGACGGGCAAAGTCTACAAGCTCGGGAGCAAACCTGCCGTTCTTATCGTCCGCCCCCGCGGCTGGCATCTGCCGGAGGCGCATGTCGAGGTCGATGGGCAACCGATGTCGGGTGCGCTGTTCGATTTCGGGCTCTACGTCTTTCACAATGCGAAGGCGGCGCTGGCGCAGGGCTCCGGCCCTTACCTCTATCTGCCGAAGCTGGAGAGCCATCTGGAGGCCCGTCTGTGGAGCCTTGTCTTCGTCACCGCCGAGAGCGTGCTGGGGCTCGCCAAGGGCACGATCCGCGCCACGGTGCTGATCGAGACGCTGCCTGCCGCCTTCGAGATGGACGAGATCCTCTTCGAGCTGCGCGATCACATCGTCGGCCTCAACTGCGGGCGCTGGGACTACATCTTCTCCTTCATCAAGACGCTCAGGAACAATCAGGCGTTCATCCTGCCGGATCGCTCGCAGGTGGTGATGGGTAAGGCGTTCCTGCGCAACTATTCGCGGCTGCTGATCAAGACCTGTCACAAGCGCGGCGCCTTCGCGATGGGCGGCATGGCGGCGCAAATTCCCAACCGCAAGGACCCGGAGGCGAATGCCGCCGCCTTCGCCCGCGTGAAAGCCGACAAGGAGCGCGAAGCCTCCGACGGTCACGACGGCACCTGGGTCGCCCATCCTGATCTCGTTCCTGTCGCCATGGAAGTATTCGACCGGCTGATGCCGGAGTCAAACCAGCTCGCCAAGGCGCGCGCCGATGTGCAGGTGACCGAGGCCGATCTCCTCCAGGTTCACGAGGGGACGAAGTCGGAGGCCTGCTTCCGAGAGAACATTCGAGTCGGCATTCAATACATCGAGGCGTGGCTGCGTGGCCGTGGCGCCGTGCCCCTCTACAACCTCATGGAGGACGCGGCCACCGCCGAGATCAGCCGCTCGCAGAACTGGCAGTGGCTGAAATTCGGCGTGACGCTGGAAGGCGGCACGAAAGTGACGAAGGCCTGGGCGGACAAGCTGATCGGCGAGGAAGTCGAGCGTATCAAGGGCGAAATCGGCGAAGTCTTCGCCAAGGGTCGATTTCCTGAAGCCATCGAGATCTTCCGTTCCCTCTCGACGGCTGAGCAGTTGGACGCGTTCCTGACGCTGCCGGCCTACAGGATGCTGTGATCGCGTCTGGCCAGGCGGCCTGCCGGTCGCCCGTCTGGAATGGCCTTGGCAACGATCCTCTTTGTGGCTGCCCCTCACCCTCCCCTCTCCCCGCAGGCGGGGAGATGCAGAAGCACGGTGCGTCCCTGACATGTGAGGTGAGCACGGTCTTCGCCTTCCTCTCCCCGTAGCGTGAGCGTAGGGCGAGAGGGGAGGGTGAGGGGCAGCGGCCTAACGCAATG
>JANNSX010000111.1:0-3937 GCA_031403155.1 Hyphomicrobiaceae bacterium | reverse complement strand
TCGAGCGGCGCCGCATCGGCGAGGATGCGCTGCAACGCGGCCTCGACGGCCAGGAGCCCGCCCACTTCAGCCGCCACGGTCGGAAGTCCCCGAAGTCGCGCGCCACACGCCCGAGCGCCCGCCGGACTTTTCCAAGAGCCGCACCGCCTCGATGGACAAGCCGCGATCGGCGGCCTTCAGCATGTCGTAGATAGTGAGGCAGGCAACCGACACAGCCGTCAGCGCCTCCATCTCGACGCCGGTCTTGCCCGCGACCTTCACCGTCGCGGTGACGCGGATGCCAGATGGCGATTGCTCTGGCACGAGATCGACCGTCGCCTTGGTGATCGGCAGCGGATGGCAGAGCGGAATGAGCTCGGAGGTGCGCTTGGCCGCCATGATGCCGGCGATGCGGGCGGTGGCGAGCACATCGCCCTTGGGGGCGGCGCCGGACACGATGAGCTTGAGGGTTTCGGGCTGCATCCGCACGAAGCCTTCCGCCGTGGCGCTGCGCTCGGTGACGGCCTTGTCCGACACGTCGACCATGCGGGCGGCGCCGGTCTCGTCGATGTGGGTGAGCTTGGGCTCGGACTTCTTCGTTTCGCCCATTGCGATCTTCAAAGGTACGGCCTTCGGCTCCGGGCGCCTCAACTCCTCCACCGCGTCGGCCGCGGGATCGAGGAGCTTGGCGGTCGCTTCCGCCACGTTCTCTTGCCGCATCAGGCTCTCGCCGACGAGATAGGCGCGCACACCCGAGCGCTGCAGCCGGGCGATGTCGCCATGGGTGAAGATGCCGCTCTCGGAAATGATGATTCGTCCGCGCGGCACCATGCGCGCCAGCCGCTCGGTCGTCTCGAGCGTCGTCTCGAAGGTTTTCAAATTCCGATTGTTGATGCCGATGAGATCGGCGTCGAGCTTGACCGCCCGCTCGAGCTCCGCCTCGTCATGCACCTCGACGAGCGCGTCCATGTCCCAGTCGCGCGCCGCATCCAGCAGCGCCTGCGCCTCGGCGTCCGTCACCGAGGCCATGATGACGAGAATGCAGTCGGCGCCCCAGGCGCGCGCTTCCGCCACCTGATAGGGGTCGAGCATGAAGTCCTTGCGCAGCGCCGGCAGCCGCGTCGCCTTGCGGGCGCTCGCGAGATACTCCGGCGCGCCCTGGAAGGAGGGGCCGTCCGTCAGCACCGAGAGGCAGCAGGCGCCGCCCGCTTCATAGGCCCGCGCCAGCGCCGGCGGATCGAAATCGGCGCGGATGAGGCCCTTCGATGGGCTCGCCTTCTTGATCTCGGCAATGAGTGCCGGCGCCCCAGCCGAGATGCGGGCCGCCAGCGCATTGATAAAGCCCCGCGTCGGCCCGGCGCGCTGGGCGTCGATCTTGAGGCGCGCGATCGGCAACCGCTCCTTGGCGGCGGCGATCTCGCGGCGCTTGTAGGCGTTGATCTTGTCGAGGATGCCGGACATGGGGGAGGTATACGACGGAGGCTGGGGAGGGGGAAGGGTGGGGGTTCTTTACCAAATGGACAATCGCGATTCCGCGGCAGGAACTCAGCGCATAGTGTTGCTCCAGATGCGCCAACAACCCAGGGAGCTTGCCGTGGACACGCTGAAAATCAGCGACAGCGAAGTTTCTTCGATGACATCCAAGCCGCCTTTGATTTCATGTTTGACCGGCAGGACGTCCCTCAAACGCACACGATCGGTGAACTCTTCGAGGTAATCAGGCGCAAGCTCGTGCCGCGCAGGCGGCAGCCAACCGCCGCAAGAGCAGGGTCCGCGTCCGCGTCGAGCACGTGTTCGGCGCGCGGGAGAACGCGCCGGGCGGGCGGCTCGTGCGCACCATCGGCATCATCCGCGCGAAGGCCAAGATCGGTCTGCAGAGCCTCGCCTACAACATCCGCCGGCTGGTGGTGCTGGAGCGCACCGCCACCGCCTGAGGGAACAGTGCGCCCACAGTGCTCCGAAAGGGCGCCGCGTCGGCGGCCAATCAGAGACGACAATCGTCAGCAGTCGGCGCGAGTGGCAAGCTCGGTTCGCAATAGGCTATTGTTCGAGGTGCCCATCAGGCGATTGCAAGCTCCACAAGCAAATTAATGGATCCTGAGCCTAGAGCACTTTCCGACCAAGTGTCTACCGGGTGGTCGAAAGCAAGTGCTCAAAGCCAACAACTTAGACCGGCTTTCCGATTCCGTAGGATCGGAAAACGGTCTGGGTGACGAACAAGTATATTACGCGAAAGCCCTACTTCAAACTCGTCAAATATGTGGCAATCGCCAGCACATCGGCCTCTGGCAATTTAGATAAGTTGGTTTGCACTTTGCCCATGCCGCCAGATGAGAGTTTGTCGTAGCCCATCAGCTCGCCAAATTGTAAGGCTGAGGCCAGATCCCCGGCATGCTTGTAGCGGCCGCGTTCAACCAGCCCACGCAGGCTTGGCATCTTGCCTTTGCCTTCCGCGAGCAGCCCGCCGCTCAGGAAGCGCGAGGTATCACTGGTCATGATCAGAGTGCGCGGTGTGTGGCATTCGCCGCAATGGCCGGGACCGTTGACCAGATAGGCACCGCGATTCCAGCTTTCGCTTTGTGCGGGGTCAACGACGAATTTCGTTTCATCAAGGCCCAGATGTTTCCATGCACCAACACCGCGACGCACGATGGGGAGTGCAAACACCTCATGCGATTTTGCGGCATTTTTCACTGGAGCCAGGGTGGCGAGATAGGCTTTGATATCGAGTATGTCCGCCACGCGCATGTGGGTGTAGGAGGTATAGGGAAATGCCGGGATCAGATGGCCGCCATCCTTGCCAATGCCCTTTTGCAAGGCGTTGACGAAATCCGCATCGCTCCATCGGCCCAAGCCGGTTTCAGGGTCAGGCGTCAGATTGGTCGGGAACAGAATGCCGATGGGGGTTTCGAGGGCTGTGCCACCTGCGGGTAGGGCGCCGTCCACATTTGCAAGATCCTTAGACGGCAAATGGCAGGAATGGCAGCCAGCCGCGTGGTAAAGTTTTTCACCATTGGCAAGATCGGGCGTGTAGGCTGAAACATCCAGGGCCGTCAGCGGTCTCGGCATGGTCACCAGCCAAAACGCAGGCAGCCCCAATCCCGCAAGCAGAACCAAGGCTCGGGGAAGGCGTTTGGCCAGAAAGCGCCTGATGGCCTATTCCTTTGGACGGCGGAAGGTATCGTGGCAGCCTTTGCATGTGCCGCCGAAGTCGACATATGCCGCCTTGAAACCAGCTTCGTCGGTTGAGGCTTTCAAGGCTTGCAATGCGGGGTATTTGGCTCCACCGGCTTCCTTGAATCCGGAGGCATCCGACCAGACTTCCGGCGTTGCCCAAGTTTCGAGGCTTTCGCCTATCATGGTGTCTGCGCCCCACCAACCGGCCCAACCATCGCAAGCCGCCTCCATGGCAGCCACAGCCGCGGCCACGACCGCAGCATCATAGGGTTTTTCAGCTTTGAAGATAGGCGCAAAAACACTTATGGCGCCGCTGCTGCCGCTGCCGATGGCCTTCATGCAGCCTTGCCGCGCCTTGATGGCATCGTCAGCCGGGCCCGCCAAACTGGGCCCCGAGCCCGAGCCCAAGCCCAAGCTCAAGGCCAAAACACCGGCTGTTAATATCTTGATCGCGGTTGTTTTCATCTCGATTTCCACTGAACCAATTTCAATGACCAAAGCCTTTTCCGGTCTTTGTGACCGCGCTGTTCCGGGCGGGGCAGCCGCCCGGAACACGAGGAAGCTTATTTCGCTGCTTGAACACCGGAAATGCCGGTTCCTTTCGCCGCGCGAAGCGTCGGATAAAACTGCGTGAAGACCATATCATCCTTGGCAAAGGACTGATGGCAGGCCGCGCAGTCGTCCGTGGCGAAATTCATGGCGGCATTCAAGACGGTTGGTTTATCGGGCACATAAAAAATGTAGTAAGCCCAGTTGCCCGGCTCCTTGGCGAATCGCTTAG
>JANNSX010000110.1:0-2437 GCA_031403155.1 Hyphomicrobiaceae bacterium | reverse complement strand
GCGCCGTGGCGCTCCCGCTTTCACCGTCACCTCGCGCGCCTCGAGCACGCGCACCAGCAGCTGATCGAGCTCGGCCGGCGCTTGCAGATTGCGCAGGCCCGGCGTATTCGGCGAGGAGATATTGACCATCAGATAGCTCGCGACAGCCGCAAACGTCAGCACGCCTTGCGCGTAGTCGGCGGCGCGATCGGCCACGTCCTTGTTGGCCCCGATGTTGACGCCGACGATGCCGGGGAGCGTCCCTCGCAACCGTGCCAGCGCCGCGCCGTGCCCGCCGTTGTTGAAGCCGAGCCGGTTGATCACCGCGCGATCGGCGGGAAGTCGGAAGAGGCGTGGCTGCGGATTTCCGGCCTGGGGCTTGGGCGTCAGCGTGCCCACCTCGGCAAAGCCGGCCCCCATGCCGATGACGGCCGCGAAGGCCCGCGCGTCCTTGTCGAAACCGGCGGCGACTCCCACGGGATTGGCAAAAGCCAAGCCGAATCGTTCGACCCGCAGTCGTGGATCGCTTGGCCGGGCCTGGATGTAGAGGCCCTTCTCGAGCGCCGCGATGGCGGCTGAATGCGCCCGCTCGGGCGGAAGACCGCGCAAACCCGCAAGTGCTGCCCTCTCGACAAGCCGCCTCATGACCCGATCCGATCCGGCAGTACGTAGTGGCCGGACGCGTCGCGGGTGAGCGTTTCCTGCCAGAGCACAGCCGCCAGCCGCAACCCAGCGTAGAGATGGGGGAACAGCTGGCCATCCCGCGACGGCTCCCAGCACAGGGCCTGTCCAAGAACCTCAATGGGCACTGCCACCAAAACCAACTCGTTATCCTTTGGGCGGCAGAAGTGCCGCGCCAGCGTGCCCTTGAGCTGCCCGGCCGCCGACAAATGGATGAATCCATCGCGAAGATCGTCGGCTGAGCCGGCGAACACGCCCTCCCGCGTGAGCACGTCCCATTCCGCGGGCCGCAGCACCTTGTAGACAACCACTTCTGCGGGCATCGCCACCGCCCCAACCACCAATTTGCAACGACGACGGATTATTCTTTCGCCTCAGTACTTTCCGGCCATTGCTTGACCCACCTCCGGGCTGCTATCGATTGATCGCACGGGAGCACAAGGTCGGCCGCCCGGCAAGCACAGCATCCACCGCCCAGCCATGGGTTCAAGTTTCATGCCTCCTGCGCATGCGGCAGAAGCGATCACGGTCGGCGAGCTGCTCGGCGGCAGCCGGTTGTTCGGCGTGCCGCAGTATCAGCGTCCCTATTCCTGGCGCAAGCGGCAGGCCGATCAGCTGCTGACCGACCTCTTCCAGCAGCTCGACGCCATCGAGGCGACCGGCGACGAGAGCCGCAACCATTATCTGAGCCAGATCATCATTATCGACAACACCCC
Organism: Hyphomicrobiaceae bacterium; assembly: GCA_031403155.1. Taxonomy (GTDB): domain Bacteria; phylum Pseudomonadota; class Alphaproteobacteria; order Rhizobiales; family Hyphomicrobiaceae; genus JANNSX01. The sequence goes on along the minus strand of JANNSX010000110.1, from coordinate 1,061 downwards.
GCCGCGCCGGGCCATGCGTGTCTTCGCGCTTGGCAGCAAGGCGACGAGCGAGATCGTCGACGGCAAACAGCGCTTGACGACCTTGACCATGCTGATCGCCATCCTTCGCGACCTCCTCGGCTCCCAGGGCGAATACCTCGAAACCTACCTCAGCGAGACCGGCAAGAGCCGGCATTGGCCCAAGGGCACATCGCGGCTGATGATCGAAGGTCACGAGCAGGAATTTCTCGCGGATTATGTCCTGCCACCCGGCGCCACTGCCAAGCGCGCGCCGAAGGAGCTCTTGCACGAGAGCACGCGGCGGATGCGCGAGGTCCGCGACTATCTGCATCGCGAGCTGAAAACCGTACCGCCCGCGCGGCTCGCCCGCTTCGCCAAGATGCTGCTCGAGCGCTGCGATCTGACAGTTATCGTGCCCAAGGACATCGCCAGCGGCTATCGGACGTTCGTCTCCGTCAATTTCCGCGGTAAGCCGCTGTCGACCACCGACATCGTCAAGGCCGATCTGTTCGGTCACATCGAGCCGGCCGAGCGGCGCAAGCTCAACGAGCGGTGGCTCGCGCTCGCCGAGCGGCTCGAGCCCCATCCGGAGAACGATGCGGAGGCGAAGAAAGCGGCGAGCTTCGACAACCTGTTGAGCTATGTGCACAAGCTGCGGGCCCGGCCGGGCACCGGCATCTTCCAGGGTATCGCCGAGCTCGCATCCGCGTCGAGCGATCCCAAAGCCTTCATCACTGATGTGCTCGAGCCGATGGGCGACATCATGCTCGCCATCAAGCGCGCCAGTCACAGCGGTAACGCTGCGCTCTCGCCCGACATCAATCGGGTGCTGACGACACTCAACTGGTTGCCGGCGAACGACTGGGTGCCGGTCGCCATGGCGGCCCTGCATGCCCATCCACGGCGGCCGGCCGAGGTGCTGCAAATTCTCGGGCTGCTCCAGCGGCTCGCCTATGGCTTCCTGATCCTGGGCAAGGGCGGCCCGGCGCGCGAAACCCACTATCGCCACATCCTGAAAGCCATCGCTGACGGTCGCAGCCTCGCCGATCGCACCCATCCGC
>JANNSX010000109.1:0-2240 GCA_031403155.1 Hyphomicrobiaceae bacterium | reverse complement strand
GTCGAGATCGGCAAGCCGGGCGAGGCGCTAATCGGTGGGCCCGATCTCTACAAGGGCTATCTCAACCGCCCCGAGGTGACGGCGGAGGCCAACAAGGGCGGCTGGTATCATTCGGGCGATGTCGTCCGGCGCGACGAGCGGGGGCTGCTCTACTTTGTCGGCCGCAAGAAGGAGATCATCCGCCGTTCCGGCGAGAACATCTCGGCGGCCGAGGTGGAGGCAGTACTGCGCTCGCATCCAAAGGTGCTGGAAGTTGCCGTCGTGCCCGTCCCCGACGAGCTGCGCGGCGAGGAGGTCAAGGCCTACATCCAGCCGAAATCGGGCGAGAGCCAGGCGTCCTTTCCGCCCGAGGAGATCATCGCCTTCTGCAAAGCGTACCTCGCAGCCTTCAAGATCCCGCGCTACATCGAATATCATATGGCGGACTTCGACCGGACGCCCTCCATGCGCGTGCAGAAGAAGACGCTCATCGAGGCGAAAAAGGACTTGCGAGTGGGGACCTGGGATCGCGAGACAGGAAAGGTCGGGTGAGGCCATGACGCGCAAGAAGACCGAAGAGAGTGGCAAAGGCGGCGCACCCGAATCCTGCGATCTCATCGTTCGCAATGGCTATGTGCTGACGCTCGACGCCAAGCGGCGCGTGTACCCGGATGGGGCCATCGCCATTCGCGGCACGCGAATTATAGCCGCCGGGTCGACCCGGGACATCGAAAGCCGCTATCGGGCCATGCGAACGATCGATGCCCAAGGCGCGCCCGTGCATCCGGGCCTCATCGACGGCCACTATCACGCGGGCCTCCATCTCTCGCGTGGCTCGATCACCGACAACCCCAATCCCCCGAAGTCGGAAGGCGGCGGCGGGCCTGGCGTCTTCATCCGCTGGATCAATGCGCTCACCGACGAGGACGAGCACGCGAGCGCGCTCATGGCTTCCGTGGAAATGGTCAAGAACGGATTCACCGGCTATGTCGAGGCTTCCACCGCCTTCTCAACCGATGCCGTCGCCGAGGCCGCCGAGGCAGTCGGCATCCGCGTCTCGCTGACCGATTGCATGCTGTGGGATTTGAGTGGCGGCGAGCCCATGGCCGATCTCATTCCGAGGGCGCCTTGCGACGCCAAGCGCGCTCGCAAGCTCCTCGGTACCGCCCTCAAGCGGTACGGTGGCGGCGATGGGCTCGTCCGCGGGCATGTCGCACTCTATGGCAACGGCACGGCGAGCCTCGAATTGACGCGCGAGGCTAAGCGTCTCGCCGACGAGGCCGGCAGCGTCTTTCACCAGCACCAGAGTTTCATGCCGGCCGATGCCGGGTTCGATGCCAAGCGCTTCGGCAAGCCGGCGCTCGTGCGGTTCGCGGAAGAAGGCGTCCTCGGCCCCAACACGATCTTCACCCACATGAACGTCCTCGATGATGCCGAGGTGAACGCGATCGCCAAGAGCGGCATGGGCCTCGTCTGGCATCCCGGCAACGTCATGTACTACGGCATTTCCCAGCAAGCGAAGAGCCGTTTTCCGGAACTCGCGCGGCGCGGCACGCCGATTGCCTTCGGCACCGATGTCGCGAAGGTCTGGGCCTTCGGCGAGCTCGGCTTCATCGCCTACCTCTTCAGCCGCGAGTGGGGCGATTTCGTTCCCTCCGAGTCGCTGCTCGAAATGTTCACGCTCGGCGGCGCCCACGCTTTTGGAGCATCCGATGAACTCGGCAGCCTCGAGGCCGGCAAGCGCGCCGACATCGTCATTCGCACGAACGACCTGCCGGATGCGCAGCCCAACGTCGACGTCGTCCGCCAGCTCATGCTGGTAAGCCGCACGAAATCGGTCGACACCGTCATCTGCAATGGCGAAGTTGTCGTCCGGCACGGCAACCTGACCCGGCTCGACGAGGCGGCCGTCTATGCGGTCGCCCAAAAGTCCGCGCGGCGGATGGCCGAGCGGGCCGGAATACGCTTGGCGCCGGTGAGGGCAGCATAACCGAGATGACCACGGTCGAATTCGCAGAGGTCTCGAAGCACTATGGCGACGTCCGCGCGGTGGACGGCGTCTCTTTGCGCGTCGAGACGGCTGAGTTCGCAACCATCCTCGGCCCTTCCGGCTCCGGCAAGACGACGATGCTGTCGATTATCGCCGGCATCGCCGCGCCGACCTCCGGGGCGATCCTGATCGGTGGCCGGGACGTGACGAATCTGAAGGCCGCCGATCGCAATGTCGGCCTCGTCTTCCAGAGCTACGCGCTGTTCCCGCA
>JANNSX010000108.1:0-8695 GCA_031403155.1 Hyphomicrobiaceae bacterium | reverse complement strand
CCCCGCGCCACCTCGTTGAGCATCACCGGCACCAGCGTCTGGACGCCCGCCATGCCCGAGGGAGACTGCGGATAGGGCTTCGCTTTCTCTTCGAGCGTGTGCGGCGCGTGATCGGAGCCGAGAATGTCCGCCACACCATTGGCAACCGCCTGCCATAGCGCCTCGCGATGGGCCGCATCGCGCACCGGCGGGTTCATTTGGATCAGCGTGCCATGGCGCGCATAGTCCTCGGGGCCTGCAAGCGTCAGATGATGCGGCGTCACCTCGACGGACACGAGATCCTTGTGGGCGGCCAGATATGCCATCTCATCGGCGGTCGAGACGTGGAGAATGTGGATGCGCTTGCGATGGCGCTCGGCCAGCTCCGTCAGCTCGATGGTTGCTTCGAGCGCCGCCTGCGCATCGCGCCACACCGGATGGCTCGATGGATCGCCATCGCGACGATGCCCGAGCCGCGCGCGCAGCCGTGCCTCATTCTCGGAATGAAAGGAGGCCCGCCGGCCGAGCCTGGCGAACAGTCGATCGAGGTCTCTTGCGTCCTCGACCAGGAGATCGCCCGTCGAGGAGCCGCGAAACACCTTGATCCCGGCCGAGCCCGGCAGCTGCTCGAGCGCCGGGATATCGTCGATGTTCAGAGAGGTGGCTCCGACAAAGAAGGCGAAATCGCAATGCATGCGATGGGTCGCGCGCGCCACCTTGTCGGCGAGGCGCGCCGCGTCCGTGGTCTCGGGCTTCGTGTTCGGCATCTCGAAGACCGCCGTGACGCCGCCCATGACGGCCGCCCGGCTGCCAGTTTCGAGATCCTCCTTGTGCTCGGCGCCGGGCTCCCGGAAATGCACTTGGCTATCGATGACGCCAGGGAGAATGTGGAAGCCCCGGGTATCGATCGTCTGGCCGGCTTGGCCGGCACCGATAGGGCCAAGGGCCGCAATGCGGCCGCTCCGGATGCCGATGTCGCGCACGCCTTCGCCGTCGTGGTTGACGACGGTTGCCCCGCTCAGAACCAGGTCGTAGCGTTCGGGCATAGGCTCACTCCCGCTTGCAGCCGGAACCACGTGGTGCGATGCTGGCGGATGGGTCCTCATCCGCCAGCTTAATCGCTCCACCAAGCAAGAGCCGAGTGGTCCGGCGAAGAGTTTCAGATATCAAGGTCGGAACACGAGGTTCCGTAAGTCTCACCTACCATGGCAGACGCCAGTGACGATATGGGCGGAAAGCTTTCGGCGCGGGGCCTGATCTCGGTCGCCGGCTCGCAAACGCGGAAGTTCCTGCAGGGACTATTGACCGCCGATATCAGCCGCCTCGACCAGCAGCCAGCCATTCCGGCCGCCTTGCTCACGCCGCAGGGCAAGATTCTTGTCGAGATGATCGTCGTCGGCCGCGAGGATGGCGCGCTGCTCGATTGCCCGGCCAGCGAGGTCGCGGGCCTCTTGAAGCGGCTGCAAATCTACAAGCTTCACGCGAAGATCGAGATCGCCGACCGAACGGCTGAGCTCGCTGTGATGTGGCACCCGGAACGCCCTGAGGCGGATTGGATTGCCGATCCGCGGTATCCCGATCTCGGCGCTCGCGCCATTGTGCCAGCCGCCGAGGCGCGTGGCGACGCCACGGACACCTATGAACACCGCCGCATCGCGCTGGGCATCGCCGAGCAGGGCGCGGACTACGGCACCTCCGAGGTGTTCCCTCACGAGGCCAATCTCGATCAACTCGGTGGCGTCGATTTCGACAAGGGCTGCTATGTCGGCCAGGAGGTCGTGAGCCGCATGCAGCATCGCGGTACGGCGCGCAGCCGCTTCGTACCGGTCTCCGGCATCAGCGATTTGCCCGAACGGGGTACCGCGATCACGGCAGGTGGGAAGTCAATCGGCACCATGGGCTCTCACCGCGGGCGCATCGGCCTGGCGTTGTTGCGCCTCGACCGCCTGACGGAGGCGGTTGCCGCCGGCCACTATCCCGAGGTCGAGGGCGTTACGCTGAACGTCATCCGGCCAGCCTGGGCCAGGTTCGATCTCTCTGGCGCAACGGCGGGAGCCACCATATGAGCGAGCGCTGTCCCTGGGCCGGCAACGATCCCCTCTATGTCACCTACCACGACACCGAATGGGGCGTGCCGAAGACCGATGATCGGGCGCTGCTCGAAAAACTCGTGCTCGAGGGGTTCCAGTCGGGCCTTTCGTGGATCACGATTCTGAGGAAGCGGGAGAATTTCCGGAATGCCTTTCACGGCTTCGACGCCGGCCGCATCGCCCGCTATGGCGAGAAGGACATCGCGCGGCTGATGCAGGATGCGGGCATCGTCCGCAATCGCCTCAAGATCGAGGCGACGATCGACAATGCAAAGGCTTATCTGAAGCTCGCGGAGACGGGATCGCTGGCGCATTTGATCTGGGACCTGGCGGGAGGGCGTCCTTTTCAGAACCGCTTCCACTCGATGAAAGAGGTCCCCGCCGAGACTCTCGTCAGCAAGGCGATATCCAAGCACCTCAAGGGTATCGGCTTCCGCTTCGTCGGCCCGACCACTGTCTACGCCTTCATGCAGGCAACCGGCATGGTCAACGATCACCTTGTGGGCTGCTCCGGCCACGCGCGCTGCGCGAAGCTCGCCAAGAGCTTCAAGGCGCCCAAGCCATGAGCGGCGCGACGCAATCACCGCGCGCCTGGCAGCGGATGCTCTCCGGGCGCCGCCTCGACCTGCTCGCGCCGGATCACGCCGATATCGAGATCGCCGACATCGCCCATGGGCTTGCGCGCGTCGCTCGATGGAACGGACAAACTGTGGGGGATTCAGCGTTCTCGGTCGCACAGCATTGCTGCATTGTGCTGGACATCTTCGAGGCGCTGGTACCCAACGCCAGCCGCCAATCCCGCCTCGCCGCGCTCCTCCACGACGCTCCCGAATATGTCATCGGCGACCTCATCAGCCCCTTCAAGGCTGCTATCGGCCTCGACTACAAGGCCTTCGAACATCGCTTGCTCGCAGCCATCCATCGCCGCTTCGCTATCGAAGAGACCGTTGCATCGAAGATAGGCACACACATCAAGCAGGCCGATCGAATCGCGGCTTTCCACGAGGCGACGAGGCTCGCCGGTTTCTCCGTAGACGAATCGCTCGCCTTCTTCGGACGCCCACCAGCCATGCCACAGGCGTTAACAGAAAATTTATCAATGCTGGAGTCGTGGCCGGCAAATCGGGCGGAAGACCAGTATCTGCGGCGTTTTCGGGCGCTCGGTGGGTCATAGCACCGTTCGCCCAGCATCCTAAACCTATGGCTTTTCTCAAACTTTCATCAAGGTGCCGCCCAAGTCTCGCCTTGGTTATGCGACACCGTTTCAACGCTGCGGACAACAACTAAGGTCGTGACGAACACGGCCACCGGTAAACCAAGTCTCGACCAATTTTTTAATCGAGGCCGCGCCCTGGCGGGGGAGCCGGCGGGACACCAGGGGAACGAAAATGAGTGTTATCGACAAGCGCCGCCCGGAAGGGCACGGCGGAGTGACAATTTTAGAAATCGGCCTCAACGCAGCGATCGTATCCGTGTCTGACGACCAACCGCGGATCCTGACATTGCGTCCGACGAGCGAAAGCATCAAATCGGACGACCTACCGCACGGCCACTATCTGCCGGCAAAACACCAGACGCTCGACACCGGTCTGAGAAGCTGGGTCTCGACCCAGACCGGTCTGACACTCGGCTATGTCGAGCAGCTCTTCACGTTCGGCGAGCAGGCCATGCAAGGCCGTCTCGGCGAATCGGGACCGCAGACGATCTCGATTGGCTACCTCGCACTGACGCGGCCGAGCGACGAGCAGCCGCTCATCGGCGGCCACTGGCGGAGCTGGTACGAGTTCTTCCCCTGGGAAGATTGGCGCAACGGCAAGCCGCAGATCCTTTCGGCCGAGATCGAGCCGCGGCTTCGCCGCTGGATCGAGGGGCCGGCGAACGGTCACACCTCGCTCGAGCGCGCCGAGCGCCTGCGCATCTGCTTTGGCATCGACGGCGGCGGTTGGGACGAGGAGAAAGTGCCGGAGCGCTTCGACATCCTCGTCGAAGCGGGGCTACTTCCGGAAACCCGCGGCGAATTCTCGGAGAGTGTGGCACCCGACACTTACGCTTGGTCGGGCGAATCGCTCAGCCGGCAGTACCGGCGGATACTCGCAACCGCCATCGGACGGCTCCGGGCGAAGATCAAGTATCGTCCCGTCGTCTTCGAGCTGATGCCCGCCGACTTCACGCTGTTCGAGTTGCAGAAGACCGTCGAGGCGATCCTCGGCAGCCGCCTGCACAAGCAGAACTTCCGGAGGCTTGTCGAAGCCGCCGGGCTCGTGGATACGACCGGCGATGTCCGCAATCACACGGGTGGCCGTCCGGCAAAGCTCTACCGCTTTCGCCGCGAGGTGCTGCTCGAAAGGCCGGCACCTGGCGTCCGGGTTCGGTCCGGCATGCCGCACTAGGGTGTTTCCGTGATCGGAAGAATCACTCCAACACCCTAGAGCGCTATTCGATCTGATGGGATCAGATCGGCGCTCTAGGGTGATGGTTTTAAGCACTTGTCTTCGACCAACCGGTAACAACTTGGAAGGACAAGTGCTCTAGCCGCGCCAATCAGACAGGTCCGAAAGGCCGGGCAAACGCGCCCGGCCTTTTCCGTTCGCGCTCTGCGATCACAGGTGCTTGTCCGGCAAGCCCCTCATTCCCATATGCTTTTGTGAGCACCGAACGTGCTCTTTGCCACTCAGAAGACGGAGGATCACATGCCGATGGTCGTCACCGTCTGGGGCTTGACCGCCCTTGTTGCCGCTGTGCTCGGCGCTTTGCTCGCCAGCACCAAGCGGCGCAGTGCCGACGCCTGGGCGGCGGCGGCTTTCCTCTTCCCGCCCAGCCTGATCGCTCTCATACTGATGCCGCGCGCCACCGACGCAATGGTCGCCGACCGGCAAATGCGGAAGGCGCTCCGGCGGTTTACCGCCGACTGAGGCGTGGCTGCGGAAACCGCGTCTGGGCTATTGGCTTCGAGCACGTTCCTTCGACCAACCTGTTTTCACTTGGAAGGACAAGCGCTCAAGGGTCGGACGAACCGCCCTACTGAATATGCGCGTCCGGGTCTTCCCCACTCGAGGCGATGTCGACGGGCCCGAGGAACTTGCCGCGGTAGAAGACATGGATGCCGATGCGCGTGGTGCGCGTCATCATGCGCGTCCAGCGCGGGCTCACATAGGTCGCGTGATAATGACTGGCCGTACCGACTTCCGGCAACCAGATCTTGCCGTCGATGGTCTCCTGCGCGATCTCATTGGCGACCGCCCACTCGCGCTTCTCGCGCGGGGCGTCTGACTTGCGATCACAGGCAAAGGAGAACTGGCACGAATTGATGCGGTCGGAACCTTCGAAGACGACGCCGCAAATGGTATCTGGATAGTAGTTGAGGCGGACGCGGTTCATGATCACCTGCGCCACCGCCTGCTGGCCGCGCACCGGCTCACCGCGCGCCTCGTGGTAAATGGCGGTGGCGAGGCAACGCTTCTCCTTGGCGCGGTGCTCGGCCTCCGAGAGGCCGCCGAAAAAAATCTTCTTTCCGTCCTTTTCTAGCACGACGGAGTCGTCGACGTTGAGCGCGCGGCTGAGCGGACGCAGATCTTCGCCCTGATCAATCGCGGCCGTCTCGAACGGCGCGGAAGCCAGGAAGTAGCCGGCACTCGAAAAGCCGGCCGAGGCGGACAGGCTTGGCACGGCGACCCCGCCACTCTCGAGGCCGGTAGGCACATGCAAATACCCGGCGCCGAGCGGATCGGCCATGTCGGCGCGCGCCGTGCGCGTCAGGTTACCATCCCAAGCGAGCCGGGGCGCTGGAATGCTCTCCGCTGTCTTGGCCTTCGGGGTACGATCCGCGCGCGGTTCCTTGGCCGTCACGATCGGCTGGAACACGGCAGCCGTGACGGCGGCGCGTTCAAGTGTGGGGCTCGCATCGAGAGCATCAGAGGCTTGGGGCGCGGCGAACGAGAAAACGGACAAGAAAGCGCCGACCGCCACGCCGGGGATCGATACGCCCAGGAGCAGCCAATGGCTCGTTTGCGTCTCGCGGCTTCGACTCATCACAACCCAGCACGCGCCCTGATCACTCGGGCTTTCACTTCTCTCACTTGCAACCAGTTTTGGCCGAGAATGGCTAAGGGCCGGTTAAGCCGTGCTCCGTTCGCCGATTTCCAGTTTCGATGAGAGCCTGCGACAATGGCTCCACAATGGCTGTGTTATGGCGAAGCCGTGAGCCTTGATCTCGTCACGCTAACCGCCTAGCCCTGAGTTCGCTGGACATAACGCCGTTGCGGGCAAGGCAAACGCATGACACCATTCATCATCACGTTCTGGGGTTTGGCTGCGATCGCTGCCGCGGCGGTCGCGCTCTACAAGGCGCCGCGTGCCGGTCGCAACAGCCAGAGCTGGGCTTTCTGGTGCTTCATCTTCCCGCCGGCGCTGGCATTGCTTTACCTGCTGCCGCCCAATCGGCTGCCCCCGCAACAGGCTGCCATCCGGCGGCCACCCCTCGATTTCGATGACTGACAACGTTCACTTATCGCGAAGCCGCACTTCTATTCGATCCAGCAGATCGCGCTGGGCCCGAAACGGCTTACCGGCGCCCGCTTCGATTTCGGACCCAATGAGGTCGAGCCCTCTCTGACCGGCTGCCGACACGACGGCGCCGCTGATCCAGGTTCTGGCTTGGCCGGCGCGCTGCCCGGCGTGGTTCCCGCTGGCCACAAAATGCTGGCGATGCCGGTCGATCGTTTCCGCAAGCCCGCCAACACCTGCCCCACTCACCGTCGACACCGACAGCACCGGGATCGTCCAATCCGCGCTTGCGACGAGCGACAGTGCCGCATGGAGCTCGGCCGTTGTCCGCTCGGCCATCGCCCCCATATCGGCCTTGGTGACAGCAGCGATGGCGGGAATCTCCATGATGCCGGCCTTCATGAACTGCAGCGCATCGCCCGAGCCCGGCTGCACGCAGAGCACGACCGTGTCGGACACCGAGACGATTTCCGCTTCCGACTGGCCGACGCCGACGCTCTCGACCAGCACCCGATCGAATAGCGCCCGCATCAGCACGACGGTCGCGAAGGCCATGTCGGCGAGGCCGCCGAGCCGCCCGCGCGCGGCCAGAGAGCGGATGAACACGCCCTGGTCGGAGGGATCGCTCGCCATGCGCGCTCGATCCCCGAGCAGTGCACCACCCGAAGTCCGCGACGAGGGATCGACGGCGATGACGCCCACCGTCTCGCCCGCTTTTCGCCAATGGGCGATCAGCGCATTGATGAGCGTCGACTTGCCGACGCCGGGCGGGCCGGTGATGCCGATGACCCAGCCTTTGGGTCGCGCGTAGGCCTCGTCGAGGAGGGACACCACATCGGCGGCTCCCGTCTCGCGCTCGATCCGGCCGAGAGCCGCCGCCAGCGCCCGCTTGCCGCCGGCTGCGATGTCGGCAAGGGAGGTCATTCGAGGCACCCGCCAGAATCGGTCATGATGCCCCTGCCCTTAGAGTGCTTCCAGAAAAGTGCGAAGCGGTTTTCCGATAAGAAGCACATCAATCCAAGGAGCTAGGGTGTTGGAGTGATTCAACGAAGAACGGAAACACCCTAGCAAGAAGCCGGCCGGAGGTCGAACCCGGTCGGCCTGAACCGGCAGGCGGCGGTGGACGTATCTCGAAGTTCCGCCAGAAAACCGTGTACGGGGAGAAAGATGTCATCGACGGCTCTCGTGCACGCCTACCTCGCCGGCCTCGCGGCCCACATCATGCTCGATGCGATCTGGCTGGGCGCCGTCGCCCGGTCGACCTATAAGCGCCACCTCGCCGGCCTGATGGCCCCGCGCATCCGCTGGGATGCGGCGGCGGCCTTCTATGCCGTCTACGGGCTCGGCACGCTCTGGTTCGCGGCGATGCCGGCGGCCGAAGCCGGTGCACCTTTACAGGCCTTGTCCCTCGGCGGGCTGCTCGGATTGGTCGCCTATGGCACCTATGACCTCACCAATCTCGCAACACTTCGCGATTGGCCGATGACCATCACGGTGATCGACCTGGCTTGGGGGATGGCCGCCAGCGCCCTATCGGCCTGGGTCGGGGCCACCGCCGCCATGGCGGTTTGAGCCGGCTCAGACGCCCTTCAGAAGAGTCTTCAACAAAACCTCGGCGCCTGTTCCACCGGGAACAGCGGCTCCGGCTGGCATCCCCTATTTCTTGGTCATGGGCGGCGGAGAAGACCTGAACGGCCCCGCGGACCAGAGCAAGAGCCAAAGATCAAAAAGGGGAGCTTCCCATGAACAAGATCATCCTCGCCGCCACCCTCGCCCTCGTCACCACGATTTCCGCGTCCAGCGCCTTCGCCGGCGGCTGCCACGACACCTACACCTACGACACCTACTCGGGCGACACCTACACGCCCTACATCAGCTACGACAGCTCGGGCTACTGAGCGCTGATCCAAACAACACTCATCAAACACCATTCAATGGAGGCTCCCATGAACAAGATCATTCTCGCCATCACCATCGCCCTCGTGTCCACGATCACCGCGTCCAGCGCCTTCGCCGGCGGCTGCCACGACACCTACACCTACGACACCTACTCGGGCGACACCTACACGCCCTACACCAGCTACGACAGCTCGGGTTACTGAGACTGGGCGAACCATAGCCAA
>JANNSX010000107.1:0-6791 GCA_031403155.1 Hyphomicrobiaceae bacterium | reverse complement strand
CACCAGGAAGGCGCTGACGTGATCGGCTACGGCGTCGCTCAATCAGTGACAGCGCCAATCTTCGATGTGACCGTTTCGCCCTCCGAAGGCTGGTTCGCGGGCGCCATGATCGGCTGGGATACCGGCCGTCAAATTCTCCCGCAACTCCCCTTCACGCGCATCGAAGGCTATGCGCTATTTGGCGAAGTGGACGAGAGCGTTTCCGAGGATGCGCCGGCGGGCGGCTTTACGGCGCTCAAGAGCGCCGACGGCGATCCGTTGGTCGTCGGTGGTATCGATGGGGCGACCTCGATCGAGCGCCGCTTCGTCGAAGGCGGTTTGCGCTTCGAGGGCGATAGCGTGCGGCAAGAGGGTGGCTCGCTCAAGGACGAGCAGCCGGTCGAGCGGCATTCGGTCACTTGGGTGCTCAATCCCTTCGTCCGCTGGACGGGTGAGGATCACGAGACGGTGGTGAGCTGCATCTGCCCGGCGACGCGCTCGGCCGAGGTCGATACCGTGGCTTATGGTGCGGTGCTTGCCATGGAGCCGGAATTCCTGCTTCGCCCCGGCGTGGCGCTGGTTGGCCGCGCCGGTATTGGCCTGTATGGCTATAGCGCTGATGGCGACTTCCGCTCATCGTCGGGCGCTGGCCCCCTCGATCCGTTCGCCTCGGATTTCTCCGACAGCGAATCGGGAATTGGCTTCCGTGGCCAACTCGGCGCCGGCTTGAAGTTCTGGCTGTCGCAGCGCTCGATCCTCGACGTGTTTGCCGAGGCCGATTACTTCTCCGACATTGGAACGGCAGCCATGGCCGACAATCAGCCTGGCAATGCAAACTCATCGCAGGTCGCGACCGATGACCTGTGGGAAGTCCGGCTCGGAGCGCGGTTGACCATCGGTCTCGGCGGGAACTGAGCCAGAGGTCGGATGACGAATTGACCGGCGCCAGGAGCGATCCTGGCGCCGATTGCTTTTGCTTCGCGCTCAGTCTTTCGGCGCCAACGCATTATCGCGGAAAGCAGCATCAACCGCATTGATGATCACGTCCGCGTCCTGCCGCGACAGGATCAGCGGCGGGGACAGGATGATGATGTTGCCGGAGGTGCGGATGAGGGCGCCGGCCTCGTAGGCGAGATCGCCGAGCGCCGCCACATACTTCTTGCCGGCCGGTGCCTTCGTCTTGCCGTCGGCGACAACCTCGATCGACAGCATCAGGCCTTTGCCGCGCACGTCGCCGATGGTCGCGTGCTTCGCCATGAGGGCCTTGAAACCCGCAAGCAGATGCTCACCCCGAACACTGGCATTCTTCACGACATCGAGGCGAACCGTCTCCTCGATGCAGGCGAGCCCGGCCGCGCAGCCAACCGGATGCCCCGAATAGGTGTAACCGTGATAGATCGCGCCGAGCGCATCCTTGTTGGCCTTGAAACCCGCTTCGACCTTATCGTTCACGACGCATGCGCCGAGCGGGAAGTAGCCCGACGTGATCGCCTTGGCGAGGCACATGATGTCGGGCTTCACGCCCCAGGCGCGGGCGCCCGTCCACGCGCCGGTGCGGCCAAAGCAGGTCACAACCTCGTCCGCGATCAACAGGATGTCGTGCTTGTCGAGCAGCGCGCGGAGTTTCGGCCAGTACGAGGCGGGCGGCACGATGACGCCGCCAGCACCCATCACGGGCTCGGCGATCATGGCCGCGATGGTATCGGCGCCCTGGAACTTGATCTCGTCCTCGAGTGCCGCGAGGCAAAGATCGGTCAGCCGCTCGGGATCGGTTTCGTTGAAGGGATTGCGATAGGCGAACGGCGCCGGCCCGTGGAAAACGCCCGGCATCAGCGGCTCGTAGGCGCGGCGGAAATTGGCATTGCCATTGACGGAGGCGCCGCCGAAATGGGTGCCGTGATAGCCCTTCTTGAGCGCCAGAAACTTCACGCGGTCGGACTGGCCTTTGACCTTCCAGTACTGCCGCGCGATGCGCAGCGCGCTCTCGACGGAATCCGAGCCGCCCGACGTGAACAATGCACGCCGCATGCCCTCGGGCGCGAGAAACTCGATCAGGCGATGGCCGAGCTCGATCAGCGGCGCATTGGTCGTGCCGCGGAAGGCGGAGTAGTAGGGAAGCTCGGCGAGCTGGCGGGCAATGGCCTCCTTGATGGGCTCACAGGAATAGCCGAGATTGACATTCCAGAGACCGCCGACCGCATCGACGACGGTCTTGCCGTCGATGTCGGTGACCCGCACGCCCTCGCCCTTGACGATGATCCGTGGCGGCAGCGCCTCCATCTCGTTGGGATGCGCCATCGGATGCCAGATCTGCTTGGCGTTGTTCTCGCGGAGAAAATTCGATGAGACAGCTTCGCGCATGGGTAGTCTCCTTTGCGCCAACTGAGGGGACGATGCGGCTCGTTGTCAATGTGGGGCCGGCATTGACAACATGGGGAATTCGTCGACGGTAAGCGTATTGGCGGAACCCACAGTGCAAGAGCCCACGATGTCGAAACCCCTCAACATCCTGATCATCGGCACCGCCGACACGAAAGCCGACGAGCTCCTCTATATGCGGCAATGCATCGAAGGCCAGGGCGCCAGGGCGCCGATCATGGATGTGGGCGTTCTGGGCGCCCCGCCGTTTCCTCCCGAGTACCCCAACACGGATGTCGCCGCGGCCGCCAACACCAGCATCGAGGCCATCGCCAAGCTGGGCGACGAGAACGAGGCGATGGCGAAGATGGCGGAAGGCGCCTCGGCGCTCACCTTGAAACTCTACATGGAGGGCAAGGTCGACGGCATGATCGCGTTGGGCGGCACCATGGGGACCGACCTCGCCCTCGACGTCGCCGCCGCGCTGCCGATGGGCGTGCCGAAATTCGTCGTCTCGACGGTTTCCTTCTCGCATCTCATTCCGCCCGAGCGGCTCGCACCCGATCTCATGATGATCCTGTGGGCGGGCGGGCTCTATGGTTTGAACTCCATCTGCCAATCGGTGCTGAGCCAGGCGGCGGGCGCCGTCGTCGGTGCGGCTAGGTCCGCGACGAAGCCGCCGATGGAGCGGCCGCTGATCGGCATGGGGTCGCTTGGAAAAAGCTGCATCGACTACATGGTGCGGCTGAAGCCGGCGCTGGAGAGCCGCGGCTATGAGGTCGCCGTGTTCCACTGCACCGGCATGGGCGGGCGCGCTATCGAAAGCCTTAGCCTCCAGAAACGTTTCGCGGCCGTGCTCGATCTGTGCATCTGCGAGGCCGGCAACAGCTACAACGGCTCGCTCGTCAATGCGGGCGCGACGCGGCTCGAGGCGGCGGGCGAGGCGGGCATCCCGCAGATCATCGCGCCGGCCGCCTCCGACATGATCGACTTCCAGACCTGGGCGGGGACGCCGGAGAAGTACAAGGACCGACCCTATCACGCCCACAATCGCCTCATCGCCTCGACCATCATGAGCGCGGAAGAGAAGCGGGGCTTCGCGCATTACATCGGGGCCAAGCTCGCGAAGGCGAAGGGCCCGACCGCGTTCCTGATGCCAACCCAGAGCCTGCACGCCTGGGACCAGGAGGGCGGGCCGCTGTATGACCCGGAGGGATTGAAGGCCATGACGGAAGGATTCCGCGAGGCGATCCGTCCGCCGGCCCGCTATATCGAGCTCGACACCAAGGCCAACGACCCGGCGTTCAGCGATGCCGTGCTCGCCGTGTTCGACGAGTGGGTGCGGCAGGGCGTGGTGGTGAAGGGGGTGGCAAGAGCGGCGTAGGGGCGCGCTCCGCGGACACCCAAGACGCGTGGCACTGCGCCGGCCTTCCTCTCCCCGCAAGCGAAGCGCAGCGGGGAGAGGGGAGGGTGAGGGGCGGCCACAGGGGAAATCGTTGCCAAGCATACCAAAATCGAGCGACCGCAAGTCGCCCCTACACAATGCGCTCTGTGCGTCCCTGACGTTGCCGTGGCGAGAACACTCGACCGCAAGCGCGATCTGCGGTCGCCCGCTTCTCCGCGTCGATCGGACTTGGCATGCGTTCCGATTCGACGCTGCCCCTCACCCTCCCCTCTCCCCATGGGCACGATGTACCCATGGGGAGAGGAAGGAGAGACCGCCTCATGCCTCCACATTCGTGTGCGCATACTTCTTCAGCACGCGCTGCGGATACTTCAGCGCGTCTCTCCGGAAGGGATCGCCGAGCTCCATCGTGCACATCACCTCGATGACCGTCGTCTTGCCTTGTCTCTGCGCGTCGCACGCCTTGTCGAGTGCCTCGCCCACTTGCCCGAGCTTGTCGACGACGACGCCTTGTGCGCCCATCGAGCGCGCCACTTCAGCGAAGCTCGGATTCTTCAGGTTCACGCCGAGGAAGCGCGTGTCGTAGAAATCGACCTGGTTCTTCTTCTCCGCGCCCCACTGCTGGTTGTGGAAGACGACGGCGGTGACGGGAATGTCCTCGCGCACGCAGGTCAAGATCTCGCCGAAGCTCATGCCCCAGGCGCCGTCGCCGACATAGGCGATGGCCGGTCGCTTCGGATTAGCGACCTTCGTGCCAATGATCGTCGGGAGCGCATAGCCGCAATTGCCGAAGCTCATGGCGGCGAACATCGAGGGCGCCTGCTTGAAGCGCAGATAGGAGTTCGAGACCGAGCAGATGTTGCCGATGTCGGTCGAGACCATGGCATTCGATGGCAGCGCCTTTTCCAGCTCGCGAAGCATCTGGCGCGGATGCATGTAGGGCGAGCCCTTGGAGATCTCCTTCGACCAGTCGTCCGTCTCGTGCGTCCAGGCGGTCAGCTCTTTCTCCCAGGCGTCCTTCTGCTTCTTGATCTCCTGCATGCGGGTGTCCGCATTGGCGGAGGAGGCAAGCTTCCGGTTGGCGAGCCGGTAGGTAAGCGACTTCGCCGCCGCCTTCGCATCGCCGACGATACCGACAGAGATCTGCTTGACGAGGCCGAGCATGCGATGATCGCTGTCGACCTGGATGATCTTGGCGTTCTTCGGCCAGTAGTCGAGGCCGTGCTGCGGCAGCGTGCCGAACGGTCCCAAGCGCGTGCCGAGCGCGAGCACGACGTCGGCCTGCGCAATGAGCTTCATCGCCGCCTTCGAGCCCTGGTAGCCGAGCGGGCCCGTCCAGAGCGGGTGGTCGGCGGGGAAACTGTCGTTGTGCAGGTAGGAGTTGACGACCGGCGCCTTCAACGTCTCGGCGAGATCGACGCACTCCTTCATGCCGTCCGACATGATGACGCCGCCGCCCGAGACAATGACCGGGAACTTCGCCGTGGCGAGCAGGTCGGCCGCTTCGTCGAGGCTTTCGTCGTCGCCGGGGCCGCGGCGGATGTTCTTGGGTTCCGGGATCTCGTACTCGGCCTCGCCATAGAAATTGTCGCGGGGAATGTTGAGCTGGGTGGGGCCACGCTCGCTCATGGCCATGTCGAAGCAGCGCGCGGTCAGCTCGGCCATGCGCGGATGCTTCGAGACATGCGCCTGGTACTTCGTGATCTTGGAGAAGATCGGCAGCTGCTCGGTCTCCTGGAAGCCGCCGAGGCCCATGGTGCCCGTGCCGGTCTCGGGCGTGATGACGACGACGGGCGAATGCGCCCAGTAGGCCGCGGCGGTGGATGTCACGAAGTTCGTGATGCCCGGACCGTTCTGGGCGATGCAGACGCCGTGCTTGCCGGAGACCCGGGAATAGCCGTCCGCCATGTGACCCGCGCCCTGTTCGTGCACGGTCGGGATGAAGCGGATGCCGGCGGTCGGGAAGAGGTCGAGCGCGTCCATATAGGCCGAGCCGACGATGCCGAAGACGTGCCTGACGCCATGGGCGACCAGCGTTTCGACAAAGGCTTCGGAGGCGGACATCTTGGGCATTGGGGGCAAACCTCGGATCGAGTGGGGGATTTTCCGCCATTGCTAGGCCTAGGGCTGGCTCTATGGAAGGGCCAGATGGCGCGGACGGCGCGCACCAGGGGGTGGGAAAAGGGAGTAGGGAGTAGCGAATAGGGAGTAGGGTTCTTTGTCGGGGGTGCGGCATCGCATTCTTTCCTACTCCCAACTCCCTATTCCCTACTCCCCTGCTTCACAGCCAAGGCTCCGCCATCTTCCGACGCGCCACCGCGAGTCGGGCTAAAACCAATTGAGGGGCGCGGGGCGATCTCAAAGCCGCGAGCCGAGGAAGATAACAGTGAGCGACCTCTCGATCGCCCCGCCGGCGTTTTCGGAGCTGGCCTTGGTTACCTCAAGAGCCGAGCTGCTGCTCGTGTCCCGATCGCGAAGCTCGTCACCATGCGCGGCAGGCAGTGCGCGAGCTTCGCGATCGATGAGGACACGAGCCAAGCCAATGCTGCCGTGTGGCGTCATGCTCGCAAGCACACCAGCGGAGCAGGCGGCAACCACGGGGTGAGCTTGCGAGCCGCCACACGGGGAGAGGCGTCTCACCCTCTCCGAACCAAGGTGCATACCCTGCCATCAGCCCTGCGTAGGCCTCCGGCAGCCGCCGGTCACTCCGCGCTTCGTTAGACGCCTCTGCAGAAACGCCCCTCGCCAGGTGACGGGCGGATTATGCGGGCGTGCGCAACAGGCGGGGATAAGTTCTTTGGTGGGATGGTGAACGGAACGGAAACGCTTGTGGGAACCGCCCCGAGTATGCGGCAGCCCCTCACCCTGCCCTCTCCCCGTACGCTTACGCTACGGGGAGAGGAAGGCCGGCGCCGTGCCCAGCTCACATGTCAGGGGTGCACCGCGCATTATCCTCTCCCCGCTCGCGGGGAGAAGGGAGGGTGAGGGGCGGCCACAAGGGAGGTCGTTGCCAGAACCGATGCCTGACGGGCGACCGGTCGGTCGCCCT
>JANNSX010000106.1:0-2031 GCA_031403155.1 Hyphomicrobiaceae bacterium | reverse complement strand
CTAAGGGCGGCCCTTCGAACTTGAATATTAACGATTTTCAAGATGTAATCCGGCGGGAATCCAGCTATGTTGCAGCACGGAGGCTCAACGGTCACTGTGTCGGTTTATGGGGGATTACCGACGGTAGAGCCCTTGATTTTGTCCTCATTCAATCCTATTTGATGGCGCCGTCCGAATCGTTTGGGGCAATGGAGAGTAAAATGCCAAACCGTCTTGAGATCAGCTCAGTTGGGTCGCTCTCTGAGGGTGTCGGAATGTTCTAGCTCCGACGCTGGCCAGCTCCGGCGAGAACTTGCGATCTGGCATTGAGTGCGGTGACTAGGGGGCGCGTTGGAGTTTCTTGTCAGCCTCGTAACATATCTCATCGAAAAGCCGGGCGCGGCAGTACTCCTGTCTGTCGCAGTCGCCGTTGCCACGACAATTCTCACCATCAAATCGCAACGTAAGCTGGCACGGCAGCGTGCCACCATTGATGTGCTCATGCGCAATCTCTGGGACAAGGACTACATGAAATCCCAGGCGGTTACCTATGGCCTCCTCAGCAATTCCAAGGAGCTCGAGGAGCTATACGAGCAAACGGTTGTCGTTAGACAACTCAAGCGTGAAGGACGTTGGGATAGCGTCGGCTACAATGAACGCAGGCGGTACGAAGCGGCCACCGAGCAAATGCAGCATGTCCAGGCCATTCTTAACGATCGGGAGTTAATGGCGATCGGTGTTCGCCAAGGCGCAGTTGATGATGCCATTTACCGCCGCTGGTGGTTTTCGACATTGCTGCATGAGTGGGACGCGGCGGAGGCCACAATACTGCGGATTCGCCGTGACTTTGGCCACACCGCAGGCAACGCCATGTTCTCCGAGTTCGAGCAATTGACGAAGCGCTGGCGATCTGAGGGCCGCTGGGAACGCAAGGACCGCTATGTGCCACTGCCCGGCGGACGCATGTACCGCATCAGCCGGTATCGGTAGTTGGTCCTCGGCTCACCATGAAACCCGCCGGCCGGCTAACCGCGTCCATCGAGGTGCTGACCGATATTCTCGAGCGGCATCGCCCTGCCTCCGAGGCCTTGAACGACTGGGGCAAGGCGCATCGGTTCGCGGGCTCGGGTGATCGCGCGGCCATCGGCAATCTCGTTTATGACGCGCTTCGGCGGAAGGCTTCGGCGGCAACTCAGATGGGCGCCGATACGCCTCGCGCGATTGCGTTGGCCACGGCCAGCATTGCCTGGGACATGGGTGTCGAGGACGTGATCGCGCTCGCCGATGGCTCGGAGCACGCGCCATCGCCCGTCACCGATGACGAGCGCGCTGGGTTGACGGCTCCAGTCCTCGCCGGCGTCCCCGACCACACGCTGGCCGATGTCCCCGCCTGGGCCTGGCCGAGTTTCGTGCGCGCCTTCGCAGACGACGCGCTCGCCGCCGGTCGCGCCATGGCCGAGCGGGCGCCGGCCGACCTTCGCGTCAACACGTTGAAATCGAGCCTCGAGCGGGTCGAGAAATCGCTGAAACCCTTCGAGCCGGAGCGGATACCGCTCTCACCGACCGGCCTGCGCGTTCCCGCCCCCAAAGGGCCGGGACGCACGCCCAATCTGCTGGTGGAGGCCGCCTTCCACGCCGGCTGGTTTGAGATCCAGGACGAGGGCTCGCAGATCGCCGCACGGCTCGCTTATGCAACTCATCCCAAGGCCGGCCAAGGGCTCGATCTGTGCGCGGGTGGCGGCGGCAAGTCGCTGGCGCTGGCGGCGCTGAAAGAGAACCGCGGGCAGATCCACGCCTACGACAACGACAAGCATCGCCTGGCGCCGATCCATCAGCGTCTGCAGCGAGGCGGGGTGCGAAATGTTCAGGTCCACAGTCCGAGGCCCGGCGCGCTCGATGACCTCAAGGGCAGGATCGACCTCGTCCTCGTCGATGCCCCCTGCTCGGGCACGGGCACCTGGCGGCGGCGGCCCGACTCCAAGTGGCGGCTCTCACCCGAGGCGCTGGCGCGCCGCATCGCCGAGCAGGCTGCGATCCTCGACGAGGCCGTGA
>JANNSX010000105.1:0-3408 GCA_031403155.1 Hyphomicrobiaceae bacterium | reverse complement strand
TTCGTCATCGGGCTGACGCTGCCGCAGCCGGCGGGCATCGCCTACTATGATCGCGCCGGGCAGCTGCTCGAGGCGCTGGCCAGCGAGTTCCCTGACGTGCAGTATTATTTCAACTATCCGCTGCTCGACCTTTATGGCTGGGCGCGCTGGAAGGACGGGCGGCGGCTGCGCGTCTTCGCGATGGGGGGCGAGGGTGTGCTCTGGAACACGGGCAAGCTCACCGAGGGCGAGAAGCAGGTGGGCATGCGATTGCCGCCTTCGGACAAGTCCGCCCATAAATCCGCCTGGCAGGAGACGCATAGCTATCCGAGCGAGGAGCTGGTGGTGAGGCTTGCGGGCGAATGGAGCCTCGATCCAACGGCGATCGACAAGCGCGATGGAGTGGCTGGGCTCGGCTACTTGGGGCGTGCCCCGGCGGTGTGGCGGCTGAAGCGGATCTCGGCGGCGCGGCGCGCGTTGGGGATTTGAGCGGGTGGTGGCCGCCTCGGGTCAGACCCTGCGGGTCTGACCCGACACGCTGATTTCGAACCGGGGTCAGACCTGCAGGGTCTGACTCCCATCAGGTGCTTGGCCCTCTCCTCGCGAGGGTGCAGACGTCAAGATCGATCAATGGCTGGGCAGGCCGGCAAAGCACGGATCGCAGCACAGGGAGTGCAGCATGACAGGTGTCATCAGGAATACGCGCGAGAAAGTTCGCATGTGGGCCGCAGCGATTGCCTGCGCACTGCTGAGCACAACGGCGACTGCGCCAACACACGCCGCGCCTGATGCCGCGAAGCTCAAGGTTCAGCCCGGCTACAAGGTGTCGATCTACGCGCAGGGGCTCGGCAAGGCGCGGCTCATGCAGGTGACGCCCGCGGGCGACATTCTGTTGAGCGTGCCGCCACGCAAGGTGCTGCGGGTGCTGGCGGATAGGGATGGCGACGGGCAATCGGATGGCACCGAGGTGCTGATCGACGGGCTCCGCCGCGTGCACGGCATCCTGCTCGACGGCGACAAGCTCTATCTCGCCGAGGAAACGAGGGTCTTGGTGGTCGGATACGACGCGGCGGCCGGCAAGGTGACGGGCGAGCCCGAGGTCGTGCTCGACGGCTTGCCGGGCGGCGGCGGGCACTGGACGCGCACGATCAAGAAAGGGCCGGACGGCAAACTTTATGTCTCGGTCGGATCGAGCTGCAATGTCTGCGAGGAGCGGCAGCCGTTCCGGGCGATGATGCTGCGGTTTGTGCCGGGCGAGCAGCCGGAAGAGTTCGCGACGGGATTGCGGAACACGGTCGGCTTCGATTGGCAGCCGCAGACCGGCGCTCTCTACGGGGTCGACAACGGCCGCGATTGGCTGGGTGACGACTTCCCGCCCTGCGAGCTCAATCGCATCGAACAAGGCAAGTTCTACGGCTGGCCGTTCTTCAATGGCGACAATGTGCGCGATCCCGATGTCGGGGACCGGGCGACGGCTGATGGATTGGAGCCGATCGCACCGGCGCATGCCTTCGGCGCGCATGTGGCGCCGCTGTCGATCCGCTTTCTCAAGTTTCAGAAGGACGCGGCGATGAACGGCAAGGCGCTCGTCGCCCAGCATGGCAGCTGGAACCGTTCGACGCTCGCGGGCTACCAGGTTGTCATGCTTGGATGGGAGGAGGGAGCGGACCCGGCCGAGACGCCGTTCCTCGACGGCTTCCACAACGGCGGCGACGTCATGGGCCGGCCGGTCGACATCATCGAGCGCGAGGACGGGACGATCTTCGTCAGCGACGACCATGCGGGCGTGATCTGGCGCGTGGATGTGGTGGCCGCGCCGTGATCGGCCTCGCCCTGTGCCAATCAAGCTGATCGCCGGGACCGCGGTTCGTGCCGCCCGCTAGAGCACTTTCCGGCCAAGTGGTTTCCACTTGGAAGAACAAGCACTCTAGAGCACTTGTCCTTCCAAGTGGATACCGGTTGGTCGAAGACAAGTGCTCAAAACCAACAACCTAGAGCGCCGATCTCATTCCGTCGGATCGAATAGCACTCTAGCTTTCGATCTCACCGCGGCGCAGCGCGAGCGGCGACGGCATCGCCGGCGCCTCGGAGCAGGCCAGCGCGGCGGTCAAGCCCGTGAAGCGGTCGAGGACGAGGGCGGTGCAGGTCCCAGATATGGCGCGAGCCTCCGAGCTTTCAGCCGTTGCGGCGAGCCGGTCCGCATCCTTGGTGGACGCCTGCCCGAGCCAAGTGAAGAGATGAGCCGCCGATCGCCGCTCGCTCGCGAGGAGACTGAGGATCCCGCCGAGCATGAGACCCGCGGCGAACAGGCCGAGGCGACCGACGCCGGCGCGCCATCCAGCGCGACCTGCCGCCGCCCTCGGTTCAACATCCGTCCAGCCGCCAGCCATAACACCCATACCCCGGTCGCGAATCGCTTCGCATCACGAGAGGGATGATCGCAACAACGGGGTGTCCGGCAAGGACGCGAGAGCACACCCGGGCGCTATCCACACCTTGCCGACAGATTTGTTCGCGCCAATCGCAATGCTCCTCGCGGGCAGAACTGCGCGCGCACTCTGGCCGCCGGAACGCCTCAAATGTCGTTGAGCGTCCCCGGCGCCGGCCCGATGGCCTTGCCGCGCACCGGCGGCATGGTGACCTTCTCCGCCCGGCAGAGTCGCTCCTGCGCCTCGTTGCGGCCGCAGCTGCGGAGCTCGCCCTCGCGCGTGAAGCAGACGCGGACCTCGCGCACGCGGTCGCGCCGGCCGCAGGCGACCGACAGCATCTCCGGTGACATCTGCGGATTGGCGGCGAGGAAGGCCGCCTCGACCTCGCCCGCCGAGGTGGTGATCGCCTTGGTGGGCGCCTGGAAGACTGGCGGGATCGTGATCTTGCCGTAGAGCTTGCGCGCCAGCGCGTAGTAGCCGTTGGGATCGAGGCCAGAACAGGTGCCGTGCTTCTTGTACTCGTGGATGACAAGCTTCGGGCTCGGCATGATGTCGAGCATGCTGTCGATCAACGGCCCCGGCACCCATGGTTTCTTGCCGATGCGGCAGGCCTCCGGAAAGCCCTTCTCGTACTGCGGCCACAGCCCGTGCAGCACGAAGGCATAGTCACGCTTGCCGTTGCACTGGGCGCCCTCCTCGCCCTCGCTTTTGCCTTCGCAGAAGGTCGGCGACCAGCTGAGCACGAGCGTGTAGTAGTCGAACACGCCGGCCTTGCCGGATTGCGCTGCGGCCGGAAGCACCCCGGCCAGCAAGAACATCATGCCAATCAACAGTCCTAACTTACGCATGTGAACCTCCGCTACGTCTCAGAAAGTTTCTCGAGGATGCGGGCCCAGGAGCGGGCACCCTTCTGAAAGCTCGTCACATTGTACTTTTCGTTGGGCGAATGAATGCGGTCGTCGTCGAGGGCAAATCCCGTCAACAGCGTATCCATGCCGAG
>JANNSX010000104.1:0-8094 GCA_031403155.1 Hyphomicrobiaceae bacterium | reverse complement strand
CGGCACCGCGATCAACGTTCGCAACTCCGTGGGTATGCCCTCACGCAGCGCCAGCGCCGGCAAGAGTGTCGCTCCGAAATCCTGGGTGATGCCGCGATTGACGACCGCGACGGCCGCATCAATGGCCGGAATCAAACCAAGCAAGCCCAACAGCAGCAACAAGGGCAACGCTACTCCGCTGGCCGACAGGACCAGGAGTGGCGTTGTCATCAGCGCTGCAGCAACAAAAACAATGGGCACGACATAGCCGCGACCTCGCGGCCCGAGCGAAGCGCCGCGACCGCGCGATAATTCGGCAGCCGCATCAGGTCGCCGGCCGAGAATGCCGGCTCGAGCGTGACGGCAAACCCGGGGCGGTTCACTTCGCCCAGACACACATGGCTAGTACCCGCCATCAGAAATGGCTGGTACTAGCTTTTTGGCTGAAGTACCCGATTCACGCGGCATTTTCGTGCCACCACGTGTGGCACTCAGTTCTGCGATCGGGTACTAGTGTGGCGTCGCGCCATAGTTGACCAGTCGCGCTGCACGATCGGAGTCAACTATGGCGCGATGAACGCCACACCAAGCTCATGATATTGCTCGTGGCCCTCATGTCACGCCAAAATCGGACGGACGCCCGGCGAGCATGCGATTTTGGCGCGACGGGCCACTAGGCGGCCGCCGTCCATGCGAAGCATGGCTGCGCCAATGACGCGGCCGTGACGAAGTGGTGAGGTTTGGCGCGGGACGTCAGCGTGCGCGTTTACGGGGCTCACCTCCAAGCGACCGTCGCGGAGGAAGTGAGTTCGAAGCGCCAAGCCCCAATGCGCAAGCCCCTCAGACCGGACCCCTGCCCCCGCCGCCCACCTTCAATTCTCCCTCACCACCGCCCGCCCCGCGATGTACCCGCTCGTCAGGCACGGCCCGATGGTCGTGCCGGCGCCGATGGCCTTCGAGCCGATCGGGCTCGCCGCCGCCATGCCTGCCGCGTAGAGGCCGCCGATGCGGCTGCCGTCGGGGCGGAGCACCTCGCCAGCCGCGCTCGTGCGCGGGCCGCCTTTCGTGACGATGAGCGCGTGGTGGTAGCGCGTCGCATAGAAGGGGGGCGTTGCGATGCGGCCGAGGGAATTGTTCCGCTCGGGGTGGTCCGGGTCTTTCGTGTAGTAGCGCTCCCAGACCGTCTCGCCGCGATGGAAGTCCTCGTCGTGTCCCAAATCGACGAAACGGTTGAAACGCGCGACCGTCTCCGCCAGCGCGCGCGGATCGACATCGATCAAACCACCAAGCTCATCGATGCTGCGGGCGATCTTAAAATCCTCACCATCGCGCTTCCACATCCGCATGGCCATGGCGTTTTTCTTCGTGAAAGACTGATCGAACACCTTCCAGGCCGGTGAATGCCTGATCCGGCCGGTCTTGGGGTCGCGCTCGTTCATGACGACGCCGACATTGGGATCGCCCTCGTTGACGAATCGCCGGCCTTGCCTGTCGACGAGGATGCAGTGCGGGTTGTAGATCTCGGTTAGCGGAAAGCCGTGGCGCTTGCCCTCGTAGACGGTTGGCACAATGGGGAAGATGTTCGCTTGATCCATATGATCGAGATGTGCGCCCGCGGTCTCGGCCATGAGCTGGCCATCGCCGGTGTTGGTGCGCGGCGAGGCTATCAGCGTTGCCCCACCCGGGAAGTGCTTCTCGCGCAGGGCCTCGTTCCATTCGAAGCCGCCGGTCGCGATAATGACGCCGCGCGTTGCGGGTATCGTCCGCCGCCTGCCATCCTTCTCGACGACAACCCCGGTGATCCGGCCCGTCGCCGTGTCGCTTGTCAGCTCAACCGCACGTGTCGACGTGACGAGCCCAACACCCGCGTCGAGGCACCCCTTGAGCAACCCCGTAATCAGTGCATTCCCCTGCCCTACCTCGCGCCGCATTTTCCGCCACACCACGCGCGGCGAAAAGGCCAGGATCTCTCTTATGGACCCGCCCTCTTTCCAGCCGTCGATCAGCTCCTGATAGGTGGCGTTGATCGGCATGGTCGAGCGGCGAATACGGGTGCGCCAAGGCTTGGGGAGAACGTTCTTCGAAATGATCGCTGGCGAGACCATGCGGCCGTGCTCGCGCCCACCGGGTGCCTCGCAATACATGTCCGGGTGATAGGCGAGTTCGAAGCGGAGTGGCGTGTTCTCCTCGAGGAATTTCAGCATCGGCGCGGATTGCTCAGCGAGCGCGCGCCAGCGATCGTCCTCTTTCTCGCGCCATCCGGTTGGCGCGGTCGCGCGCATATAGGTCAGCGCGTCCTCCGGAGAGTCCTGCATGCCGGCGGCGAGCATGTGATGATTGGCCGGAACCCAGGTGCCCGCGCCCGACATGGCGGATGTGCCGCCGACGAGCTCCGACTTCTCGATGACGAGCACCTTGGCGCCGCACTTCGCCGCGGCGAGTGCTGCCGCCAGACCCGAGGAGCCAGAGCCGAGAACGATCACATCGATGGGCTCGGCCATGGCGCGCCTCAGAATCTATCAGCCGAGAACGGCATCAGATTGATCGAGGTCTGCCGCTGCGTCACCAGCTCGGCCGCGAGATCGCCGGTCACTGCCGATTGCGTCAGGCCGTGATGGGAATGGCCGAAGGCATAGACGATGTTGGGCGAGGCCTTCGAGCGCGAGATGACCGGCAGGCTATCCGGCAGCGAAGGGCGAAAACCCATCCAACGCTCGCCGACATCGGTTTTGGCGTCCGGGATGAGCCGCTTCAGGCGCCCGATGATGGCGTCCACGCGGTTGTAGTTGGGCGCAAGTTCGGTGCCCGCGAACTCGACCGAGCCGCCCGCGCGATCGCAATCGTCGAAGGCGGACACGGCGATGCCCGCGCCATCGAACACCATGCCGCGCGTGATGCCGAGCGCGCCCTTGGGCAGCGTGATGTTGTAACCGCGCTCGGTGTCGAGCGGGATTTTGTCGCCGAGCTGTCGGGCAAGCTCGCGCGACCACACCCCGGCGGCGATGACGGCGGAGTTGGCTTCCAGACTCGATCCGTCGTCTAGCACAATGCGAACGCCACGCTCCGTCGGCGCAATCGTCTTGACTGCCCGCTGCACGAGCTTCGCCCCGCGCTTTAGCGCCGCCTGCCCGACCGCATCCGCGATCGCCTTCGGATTGGAGACGGTGACGCCCGAATGATAAAGCACGCCGCCGACGCAGCCCGGCCCGAGCGCCGGCTCGAGACGCCGGAGCCCCGCATTGTCCAGCACCTCCAGCGGAATGCCGAGCTTCTCCTGCCGGTGGATCGAGGGCAGCGCCGCGCGGTGCCCCGCCTCGCTGGTGTGGATGTAGAAATAGCCGCGCGGCCGGAAATGCGCGACCTTTAGCCCGAGCTTGTCGAGCCGGCGCTCCCAAGCGGCGAGTGCGCCTCCGTTCAACGCAATGATCGCCTGGGTGGAGGCTTCGACACGCGCTGGCGTGGAGGCGGCGACGAACCGCGCCATCCAGGGCAGGATCTGCGGCAGGTAGGAGAGGCGGATCGACATCGGCCCCATGGGATCGAGCAGCCAACCCGGCAGACTGCGCCAGATTTTGGGACTAGCCAGCGGCGTGATGTCGGTATGGGCGATCATGCCGGCATTGCCGCGCGAGGTCCGTTCGGCGATGCCATCGGGATCGATGAGCGTCACCTGATGGCCCTGGTCGATCAGCGCGTGCGCTGCGTTCACGCCAACGATGCCTGCCCCGATCACCAGACTATGCATGCAACCGCCCTCACCTATGTCGCCCCGACCGCTTGACGGCATGCCTTATCGCACGTTCATTCGTTGACCAGAAGGCGATCGGGAGGACAAGCAGATGCTCAAGAAAATCATGCACGACTGGCACATTCCAGCCAGGACCGGCAAAGGCTTCACGGTGAAGCGCGGCGACCGCATCCGCATCACCGATCTGGGCGGCGCGCAGCCGTGCGATTTCTGGGCCTTCAACAAAAAGGATATCACCGAGCATCTCTCCTGTGAGCACACCAAACCCTCGATCGAGAAGCTCTTCCCGCACGTGGGGGATGCGGCCTACACCAACCACCGCCGGCCGATCGTGCGCCTCGTCGAGGATAAGACGCCAGGCCAGCACGACATGCAGTACGCGGCTTGCGATCAGTGGCGCTACAAGGAGCTCGGCTACAAGGGCAAGAAGCACGCGAGCTGCCAGGATAATTTGCACATCGGATTGAAGTCGCTCGGGCTCTCGCTCCCCCACACGCCGCAACCCTGGAATCTCATCACCAACTTCTTCATCAACAAGGACGGCACCTTCACAGTGAAAGCGCCGAAGTCGAAGCCGGGCGATTACGTGGTGCTGCAGGCCGAGATGGACGCCTATATCGTCGTCTCCGCCTGCCCGCAGGATATGAACGACACGTGTGGGGGCAATCCGACGGATTTGCGGTTGGAGGTGGGGCGGTAGGAAGCGGGAGTAGCCAGTCGTGAGTCGTGAACCGTAGGTTGGGTTAGCGCGGCCCGGACGCTGTTTTGTCGCGAAATGCTTCGCCGCGCGTAACCCAACGGCGTCATCGCGTGGTTTCGTTGAGTTACGCGCGGAGCGAGTTCCTTCGCCATCACACCCGTCATTGCCCGCGCTAGTACCCGCCATCAGAAATGGCTGGTACTAGCTTTTTGGCTGAAGTACCCGATTCACGCGGCATTTTCGTGCCACCACGTGTGGCACTCAATTCTGCGATCGGGTACTAGGGTGTTGCCGTTTTTCGTTGAATCACTTCAACGCCCTAGTTCCTTGGTTTGTCGTGCTTCTTTTCGGAAAACCGCTTCGCACTTTTCCGGAAGCACTTAGGTCCTTGGTTTGTCGTGCTTCTTTTCGGAAAACCGCTTCGCACTTTTCCGGAAGCACTCTAAACCAACCTACAAGCCACGCTCCGCCCTCTTCCGGCAAATCATCGTTGCCGGGTCGGGACAATTGAGGGGCGCGGGGCGATCTCAAAGTCGCGGGCCGAAGAAGAATTTCGAGGGCGACCTCGCGACCGCCCCGTCACCGCATCGGCCCGAAAAGTGGCTCCCGGTTTTCGGCGGACGCCGATGCGCAAGTCGGCGGGACACGTGCTTCGACGGCTTCGAACTACGCCGGCGGGATGTACACCTGGCTGATCTCTTGAAACACCGGCAGCGCCTCGCAGCGGTCTGAGTGCGCCTTCAGCGCCGGCGCGCGCGACCAGTCGATGAGATCGGGATGGGCGGCGGTGACGAAGCGAAGCGCACAGGCGGCGGCGATGTCGGCATGGCCTAGCGAAGCACCGAACCAATAGGGTTGCGCTCCGTTGGCTCGCTCGGTCTCCAGCAGTTGAAGCGCGCCCTGCGCCTGGCCCCGGCAGCGATCCTCCCAGACCTTCGAGGTCGTCTCGTGCAGGCGCTTCTCGTAGAAGAGGCTCACCGCCTTTTCGGCGAGACCGGTCGCGAGCGTCGTGATCCGCAGCGCCTTGTGCCGTTCGGGCTCGGCGACGGGCAGCAGCCGCTCGCCCTCCGGCACGCGATGATCGAGATAGTCGAGCATGCCGGCGCTGTCGAACAGCACGCTACCGTCGTCCGTCACGAAGGTCGGGACGCGCACGAGAGGGTTCAGCGGCCGGATCTTCTCGGCATCGCCGAACACCGACCAAGGCCGGTGCTCGAAGGGAAGCCCATACAGCCTGAGCGTGATGCCGACGCGCCGGACGAACGGACTGTCGTATTGACCGATGAGGATCATGGCGGGCTCCGTCAGTTCTTCGCCGCGCCCTGGCATCCCTGCGCCGCCTCGACCTCTTTGATGGTCGCGACGTTCGCCTTCTCGGTTTTGTTCAAGATGCCGGCGTCCGAGGTCGAGCAGTCGGCGTTGTCGAAAAAAGACTGCCCCCGGCCCGAGCTGAAGCAGTAGCCGCGCCGGTCGAACATCTCGTTGCGGGCGATCCAGAGTTGCTCGCAGGAAAGTCCGTAGAGCTCGTCGGCAGACAGTTTCCGCTTGCCCGACTCCGGGAACAGGCGCGCGATCTTGCGGGCAGGCTGCGCCTGCTGCTGGACCTGCTGGGCATCCTGTGCGGCCTTCGCCTCGGCCTCGAGCGCGGCTTGCTGCTGCGCCTTCGCCTCCTCTGCCGCGGCGAGGCGTTTTTGCGCCTCCGCGGCGAAGCGGCCGTTCGGGAATTCTTCCAGATAGGCGCGGTAGGCCGCCTCGTTGCCGGAGGCTTCGATCGCGACCCAGACGGCATAGTCCTTGGCGGCGTCGTTGGCGGAGCCGCCAGCAGCCGGCGCGGGCATGTTGGCGATGTTCGGCTCGTCCGTGGCCTTGCTGATTTCGGTCGCCGTCACGTCTCCTGGCGCCAGCACGAAGTCGCCGGTGATCGAGGAAAGATCCCAGGGTGTCTGCAAACCCTCGGTGGTCTCGAGCACGCCGACGCGAGCCTGCCGGAACACCAGCTCGATGGGCTTGCCGGTCTCGGCCTTCATGGCGCCGGCGAGTGCGAGCGCATATGGGCTGTTCTCGCCCGTGCCGTCGAGGGCGACCTCCCCCGGCGAGGTCGAATAGGCGATGAGCGTGCCGGTCGGCGCACGCACGATCGCAAGGCCGCGAGTCCCCGAGCGGCTCGTCGCCGGAAACGGATTGTTGCGGCAGGCGTCGAGCACAACGATCTTGATGCGGCTCTGGGACTGATTCATCGTCGCGAGAAAATCGTTGACGTCGACCCCCTCGATGCCGATCTCGGTTTCGTCCTGCAGATTGGCATCCACGGGAATGAGATAGTTTTCGCCCGCCACCTGGATGGCGTGGCCCGCATAGTAGAAGAGCCCGACGGAATCGGAGGCCCGCAGAGCCCGGCCGAACTCGAGCATCGCCTTTTTCATGGCCTTGCCGTCGAGGTCGGCGGCGAGCGTCACCTTGAATCCCATGGCCTCCAGCGTTGCCGCCATCAGCTTGCCGTCGTTGACGGGGTTTTTCAGCGGCGAGGTGTTCTGATAGGCCGCGTTGGCGACGATGAGCGCGACGCGGCTTTCGGCGGCGGCGGGCCACGAGCTAATGGAAAGAAGGATCAGAAGAATGAGTGCTCTGGACAGAGCGCGTGACATGCGTTGATCTCCCTCGGGCAACTCAAGGTCGCTGACAGGCCGGTTCGAGCCGGACAACATTCAAGCCCAATTCGGTGTATCATTGAAACCCCTGCCTGTCCCGGTCCCTACTGTGGCCGGCATCATCCAAAGGTTTGCAATGCGACTTACGATACTGCTGCTCGCTGGTCTTCAGCTCGCGGCCACCTGCGCCACTTCTGGTACAGCCGCCGAGCCCGATCCTAAGATCGCAGCCCTCGTCGCCGCCTATCCCGACCACATCGCGGCCCAGGAGGGCAATGAGCTCGTCATGAAGGACGGCACGCGCTTGCCCATTGACGACGGCAAGGGCGAGAAGCCGTTCGAGACGCTGCTGAACGAGCCCGACATCGGCGATCAATTCTATGTGCCCTACAAGCTCGGCAACGCCGGATTTCCCCCGGGCGTCGATGAAGACCCCGGCCGTGTCCGCTTCGAGCCGCTG
Source organism: Hyphomicrobiaceae bacterium (assembly GCA_031403155.1). GTDB lineage: Bacteria > Pseudomonadota > Alphaproteobacteria > Rhizobiales > Hyphomicrobiaceae > JANNSX01. The sequence continues at coordinate 559 of JANNSX010000104.1, read as the reverse complement.
TTCCGGAAGATGTATGGCGACTGCCAGAAGGGCGAGGTCGAGGGGAAGCTCGTCACCGTCAAATGGCTACCCAAGAACAAGGGTGGCAGCGTGCAGGTGACCTCCGTCAACGGCGTCGCCAAGGCGCTGGAAGCCGTGTCCGCGGAACTTGACGAGCTCCCTGCAAAGTTCATGCGCTACCTGAAACCCTCCGCCGGCACCTACAATTGCCGCGTCATCGCCGGTACCAAGCGGATGAGCATGCATTCCTACGCGGCCTCCATCGACATCAACACGAAGGTGTCGGATTACTGGCGCTGGGCGAAGGCGGAAAAGGACGGGAAGTACCCCTACAAGAATCAGATCCCGATCGAGATCGTGGAGATTTTCGAGAAGCACGGCTTCATCTGGGGCGGCAAGTGGTATCACTACGACACCATGCATTTCGAGTACCGGCCCGAGCTGATCGCACTTGGCAGAGCACGCTCAGGCGAAGTGGGAACCGGTTCGCCGTGAGAGCGTGCTCAAAACCAAGACTCAGCACGTTCAGGCGAAGTGGGAACCGGTTCGCCGTAGAACG
>JANNSX010000103.1:0-7437 GCA_031403155.1 Hyphomicrobiaceae bacterium | reverse complement strand
CGAGCCGTTTGACCCATTGGGTCTTGCCGATCAACGGCGCGATGTCTTTCGGCACCCGCCGCCAAAATCGAAAAGTTCCATCTTGCAACTGGTGAACGTGACTCATACGATACTGGTATGACATGATGACAACCTACCCAGGTCGGACGTGGTCCCGAACCCCAATGTCAACCGCAAATGTCAACCGGCAATGAACGCAGAAACGCAGGAAACATCGATATTTCTTCGCTTAGTTACCGTAAGGTGAAGATTGACAAGTACACCAGTGGCGTTGCGTCGTCAGGCCGAGGCAGGCAGCGAGATCATTCGCCGCCGCCGCCTGTCGGATGAGGTGCAAAGCCGCCTCGAGACAATGATCCACGACGGCCGCTATCCGCCAGGCGAGCAACTCCCCTCCGAGCGAGAGCTCATGCAGATGTTCGGCGTCGGCCGCCCGGCTGTGCGCGAGGCACTGTTCTCGCTGCAGAAGATGGGGCTCGTTGCCATTCAGGCCGGAGATCGGGCTCGCGTCACGCGGCCAACGCCCGAGGCCGTGGTTGAGGGTCTTTCAGGCGCCGCCCGGCATCTGCTTGCGGCGCCCGGCGGCGTCGAGAACCTGCAGGATGCGCGTCTCTTCTTCGAGGTTGGGCTCGCGCGCCACGCCGCAGAACATGCCGCCAAGGCCGACATCGACAGTCTTGCGAATGCGCTCGAGGCGAACCGGCAGGCGATTGGCGATCTCGAGACCTTCGAGCGGACCGACGTCGCCTTCCACTTCAAGCTGGCCGTGATCGCCAAGAACCCGATTTTTACGGCCCTGCATCAGGCGATCGTCGAATGGCTCGTCGAGCAGTGGCACACGACGCTCTCCTGGTCCGGCCGCAAGGGCACGTTCAAGAAAGCCTACGAGGCCCATAAGGCGATCTTCGAGGCCATCGTGCTGCGCGATCCGGACGCTGCCGAAAAGGCGATGCGGTCGCATCTCGCGCATGTCTCGAGGGTCTACTGGGAAGCCAAGGAGGCGCGCCCATGAGCGCCTTCGTCATCATCGTCGACTTCAAGCTGAAGTCCGGTACGCGCGCCAAATTCCGCAAACTCATCGACGCGAACGCGGAAACGTCCGTCCGCGATGAGCCTGGCTGCCAGCGTTTCGACGTGCTCGAGCCCGAGGGCGAGGACGACCGGATCGTGCTCTACGAGATCTATGATAGCCGCGCCGACCTCGACGCGCATATTGCCACGAAACACTACAAAGCCTTCGACACGGCGAGTGCAGCCATGGTCGCAGAAAAGACCGTGACGGCCTACACGCTTGTTTGCGAAGGTGGGGCCCAGGGGAAGGACTGATATATATATGAGCGCCACGGGTCTCAAAGCCATGAGCCGGATGAAGTCGGCGAAGCTCGGTCACTTCATCGTCGAGTTCGCGACGCCGGGCATAGGCCATATCCTGAAGTCGGCCGGTTGCGATTTCGTGCTCTTCGACATGGAGCATTCGGGCTTCGCCATGGAGACGGTGAAAAGCGCGGTGCGCTATTTCGAGGCGGCCGACCTGCCGATGATCTGCCGGGTGCCGTCTCGCGAGTACCACCACATTGCGCGCGCGCTCGACATGGGCGCGGAGGGCATCATGCTGCCGATGGTCGGCAATCCGGAGGAGGCGCGCAGGATCGTCGACAGCGTGAAGTACGTTCCTGATGGCCGGCGCGGCGTGGCGCTGCAGGTGGCGCATGATAAATACCGGGCCGGGCCGGTCGCCGGCAAGCTGTCGGCCGCCAATGCCCGTACCACAATCTTCGCCCAGATCGAGACGGCGGAGGGCGTCGATAATGCCGACGCGATCGCCGCCATCGACGGCGTCGACTGTCTCTGGATCGGCCACTTCGATCTATCAGCCTCGCTCGGCGTGCCGGGTGAATTCGGACACAAGAAATTCACCGACGCCATTGCCCGCGTGACGGCTGCAACCAAGAAGCACAAGAAGGCGCTCGGCCGGCTCGTGCCGACGGTGGAGCAGGGCATTGAGCTCAACGCCCAGGGTTTCGATTTCATCTGCTACTCGGGCGATGTCTGGGTGCTGCACAATGCGCTGGCCGAGGCGATCGGCAAGCTGCGCGCGGGCACATCGGCGAAGAAGAAGTAGGAGGGCGGGATGGCCGACACATTCCGCGTCGCACTCTCGGGCGACTTCAAGAAGCCGGATGGGTCGCCGACCTTTCCCGATTTCGACGTCGCGCCGCTGATGGCCGCCAGACAAGTCGAGGTTGCCTACATTCCGGCTGAGAATCCTCTCAAGGCGAAGGATCTCGCCGATTTCGACGCGCTCATTCTGCTGATCCCGAAGTTCAACGCCGAGAGCGTGCCCGCCGGCGGACGGCTCTCCGTCGTCGCCCGCTTCGGGGTCGGCTATGATACCGTCGATGTTCCCGCCTGCACGAAGAACGACGTCGCACTGTGCATCACACCCGACGGCGTACGCCGCCCGGTCGCCGTCTCCATCATGGCCTTCATTCTCGCCTTGACCGGCAAGCTGATGGTCAAGGACCGGCTGACGCGCGAGGGCCCCTCCGGCTTCAACCGGCGCGGCGAGCATATGGGCACCGGCCTCGTCGGCCGGACGCTGGGCTCGATCGGCATCGGCAATATCGGTGCCGAGATGTTCCGGATGGCCGCGCCTTTCGACATGAAGTTCATCGCCCACGATCCGTTCGCCAATAAGACCATCGCCAAGGAGCTCGGCATCGAACTCGTCTCGCTCGAGGACGTGTTCGCCCGCTCGGATATCCTGACCGTCAACTGCCCTCTCACCGAAAAGACTCGTCACATTGTCAATGCCGAGCGCTTGGCCCTCATGAAACCGACGGCCTACTTCATCAATACGTCGCGAGGCCCGACCGTCGACCAGAATGCATTGACAAAAGTCCTGCAAGAGCGCCGCATCGCCGGCGCGGGTCTCGATGTCTTCGAGGTCGAGCCGGTGCCGGCCGATGAGCCATTGCTCAAGCTCGATAACGTTATCGTGACACCGCACGCGCTCTGCTGGACGGATCAATGCTTCGCCGGCAATGGGGCCGCCGACATCCGCGCCGTGCTCGATATTCAGCAAGGCCGCGTGCCGCGCGGCGTCGTCAACACAGAGGTTCTCGAGAGCCCCGCCTTCAAGGCGAAGCTCGAAGGATATGCCCGTCGCTTCGGCACTTGAGCCGGGTGCGGGCATTCGGGACTTGCCCTGGCCGCCAAGTGCCATGAGGCGAGAGAGTGTCCGGCGGGTCGAACCGCCGGCCGATGAAAGAGGAGGAAACGGGAATGGCATGGAAACGCACGCTCGGTTGGCTCGGTGCCGCGGCCTTTGTGGCCTCGGCGCTGACGACCGGGGCCAACGCCCAATCGGCCGCGCAACGCGCCGTCGATGAGGCGAAGAAATATTCGGGCCAGACGATCACCATCGTCTGGGAGGCGGGCCTGCAATCGCTCGATCCGCTCAACTTCTCCGGTCCGAAGTGGAAGGAGCTGACAGGTATCGAGGTCAAGGTGATCGAGGTCTCGACCGCCGAGATGTTCACGAAGATCATGCAGGAGTACCGGGCCGGCACGGGTGCCTATGACGCGCTCAACGTCATCCCGGCCTGGATGCCCGATCTCGCGGCGGCCGGCGCCCTCGAGGTGCTCGATCCCTATGTCGACAAGTACGGCTTCCGTGACGAGCTGCAGAAGATCGCGCCGACCTATCGCGACAACCAGATGATGGTCGACGGCAAGATCTACGGCTTCCCGGACGACGGCGACGTCTTCCTCTTCTACTACCGCAAGGACCTCTTCGCTGACGCGGACATCCAGGCGAAGTTCAAGGAGAAGACCGGCAAGGATCTCGCCGTTCCGACAAACTGGGCCGACTTTAGTGTCGTCGGCTCGGCCTTGACCGAAATCCTTAAGGACAAGGGCATCTATGGTGCCGCGTTCTTCCGGCAGGCGCCCTACACGATGTACATGTTCCAGGAGCGCTTCCGCAACGAAGGCGGCAAGTTCTTCGATGCCGACAGCATGAAGGCCACCATCAACTCCGATGTCGGCGTCAAGGTGCTCACCGAGATGCGGGAGGAGAACAAGTTCATGCCGCCGGGCGTGGAGCAGTGGGGGTTCGTCGAGAACCTCGCCGCCTTCCTCTCCGGGCAGACGGCCATGACCATCTCCTGGCCGCCCTACGGCCGTTGGGCCGCGGGCTACGGCACGGATCAGGAGGCGCTCTCCTGGGTACCGAAGTCGACGATCGCCGGCAAAGTCGGTTACGCGCTGCCGCCCGGTGGGCATCCGCAGCTCGCCGCGGGCTTTGCTCTTTCGGTCGCCTCGACGTCGAAGAACAAGGACGCGGCCTATCTGTTCATCCAGTGGCTGAACAGCGAAGAGATCAGCATGCAGCGCGTGCAGCTGCCGACCGCGCTGCGCGATCCCTTCCGGGATAGCCACTTCACGAGCCCTGAGTATCTGGCGAAGTGGCCGGATGCGAAGGAGTATCTCGCGGCACTCGGCGAGGGCGCCAAGACGGGCCTGCTCGACCTGTCGCTCCTCCAGACCGACAAGTACGAGGAGAGCCTGCGTCAGATGATCACGAAGCTGTGGGCGGGCGAGGATCCCAAGGCGATCCTCGATGCGGCCGCGGTCGAGTGGGATGCCCACACGGAAACGATCGGCGTCGACAAGCAGAAGGCGGTCTATGGCGCCTGGGCTGCCAAGGGCGGCGCCTATCCGAAGTGAGGCTGGAAGGCGAGGGGGCGGCCGTGCCGTAGTCGGTCGCCCCTCGCTTTATGGCTTTAGGCTTTGGGCTTTAGGCTTTGGCGCCGGTAGGCCACCAATCAAATGACCGAGGTGAAATCCTATCGTGATCTGCTCGTTTGGCAGGACGCCGTCAATCTGGCGGCACACATCTATGAGATCACCAAGAGCTTTCCTCGTGACGAAATCTACGGGCTGACGAATCAAATGCGGCGTGCAACCGTTTCCATTTCTTCGAACGTCGCCGAAGGCTATGGCCGTTATTCGACTGGAGCCTATCCGCATCACTTGAAGATAGCCCGAGGGTCGATCAATGAAATTGAATCGCAACTCGAAGTTTGCAGCAGAGTGGGCCTGTTGTCTTCAGCGCAGGTTGTCGAAAGCGTTCGGATGACTGATAAGCTCAATCGAATGCTGAGTGGTCTGATCCGGTCGATCGAGGCCAATCCGAAAGCCTAAAGCCCAAAGCCTAAAGCCCAAAGCCCTAAATGACATCCACTTTTCTCACCGCGGCTCCTGGCCGCATCGCCGACGGCGGTTTCAAATACTGGATCATCGCGCCGGCGATTTTCCTGCTGCTTCTCGTCGGCATCTTTCCGCTGATCTACTCGCTCGTCGTGAGCTTCATGCGCATCACGATGATGGAGAATGACACCTCCTTCGCCGGGCTCGTGAACTACACCCATCTCTTCAAGGACAAGCGGCTGTGGGAGAGCATTCTCCACACGCTGCTGATCACCGCCATCGCTCTGCCGATCGAGCTGATCCTCGGGCTGCTGATGGCACAGCTCTTCCTCGAGAAGTTCCCCGGACGGCAGATTCTCGTCGCGCTCATCGTGCTGCCCACCATCATCTCGCCGATCGTTGCCGGCGCCACCTGGCGGCTCATGTTCGACCAGCGCTACGGCCCCATCAACCAGATCATCAGCTGGTTCTGGGGCTCGGAGGTGGTGGCGCTGTGGACGATCAATCCGAACCTGGTCTACCCCGCCATTCTCGTCTGCGAGATCTGGCAGTGGACGCCCTTCATGTTCCTGATCCTGCTGGCTGCATTGTCGAACGTCGACAAGTCGCTGACGGATGCCGCCGAGATCGATGGCGCGGGATTCTGGCGGACGTTCCGCAACATCGTGCTGCCCGCCATCTGGCCGGTGATGGCCATCGCAATCTTGATCCGCGGTCTCGACCTCGCCCGCATCTTCGATGTGATCTGGGCACTCACGCAGGGCGGCCCGGGTACCAAAACAGAGACGATCTCCGTCTACACCTACTCACAAGGTTTCAAGCAGTTCGAAACGAGCTACACGGCGGCCATCGCCTTCCTCGTCGTTGCGCTGCTGACCGTCATCATCGTCTGGGCCATCCGGCGCATGGGGCTTGCGAAATGAGCGCCGAGGCGATGCGAGATGACGGAATGGCGGCCGTTCGGACGCGGCGGCGCCTGAAGCTGGCGCTCCGCTACCTCGGCGCCATCGCGCTGACGCTTTTCTTCATCTTCCCCGTCTACTGGCTCTTCATCATCTCCTTCAAGACGCCGGAGGAAATCTTCGCCTATCCGCCAGCCTGGGTGCCGAAGTCGATCCAGTTCGCTAACTATGCCGTGCTGTTCAAGGATGGCGATGCGGAGACCGTCCTCAACAGCTTGATCCTGGCGGGAGCGTCCACAGTCATCGCCATGCTGCTCGGCACGATCGCCGCCTACTCGCTTGTCCGCTTCAAAACGGGCGGGGAGAACCTCGCGGTCTGGATCATCTCGCAGCGGCTGATGCCGCCAATCGCCATCGTCTTCCCGATCTTCCTGCTCTACGTCTTCCTTGGCTGGGTCGACACCTTCCACGGCCTCATCATCCTCTACACGGCGTTCAGCCTGCCCTATGTCATCTGGATGATGCGCGGCTACATCGAGGACATCCCGCTCGAGCTCGAAGAGAGCGCGTTGGTCGATGGCTTGTCGCGCTGGCAGGTGATCTGGAAGGTTGTGTTTCCAATGGCGCGCACGGGACTGTTCGCCACCGCCGTCTTCACCTTCGTCTTCGCCTGGAACGATTTCCTGTTCGCGCTCGTGCTGACGCGGACCGAGGTCACGACCTATACCGTGCAGGTCACACACTATTTCGGCGGCCAGTCGAACTTCTGGGCCAAGATCGCGGCGATGTCGGTGCTGGGGACGCTTCCGGTGTTCGTGACGGTTGCGTTCCTACAGCGATATCTGGTGCGTGGAATTTCGATGGGGGCGGTCAAAGGTTGAGCCATGTCCGACGTCAAAATCACATCGCTGGAGAAATCCTTCGGCAGCAACAAAGTCCTGAAGGGGATCAGCCTGGAGATTCCCTCCGGCGAGTTCACTGTGCTCGTCGGCCCTTCGGGCTGTGGCAAGTCTACGCTCCTGCGCACCATTGCCGGCCTTGAGGAAGCCGACAGCGGCCTCATCGAGATCGGCGGGCGGGTCGTCAACGCGGTCAGGCCCCGCGACCGCGATATCGCAATGGTGTTCCAGAACTACGCGCTCTATCCCTACCTCTCCGTTGCGGACAACATCGCCTTCGGGCTCCGGGCGCGGAAGACTCCAGAAAGCGAAGTCCAGGCGCGTGTGAAACAAGCCGCCGACATGCTCGGCATCTCCGCGCTTCTCGAGCGCATGCCGCGCCAGCTCTCCGGCGGCCAGCGCCAGCGCGTCGCCATCGGCCG
>JANNSX010000102.1:0-11159 GCA_031403155.1 Hyphomicrobiaceae bacterium | reverse complement strand
GGCCTCGCATCTCCTGAAGCAGGGGCACGAGGTCACGATCATCGCCAATCGCAATCGCGTGCCGGTCGATGATCTCGTGTCGAAGGGCGCCAAGGAGGCTAAGAACCTCGCCGAGCTCGCGAAGGGTCAGGACGGCGTCTTCATCTGCGTCGCAACCTCCGAGCAGGTGCAGCAGGTCGTCGATGGTCTGCTTCCCGGATTGTCGAAGGGCGCCATCGTCATCGATACCGGCACCTCCGACCCAAACATTACATTAGAGCTGGCCGCCAAACTCAAAGCGGCTGGCATCGTCTTCGTCGACGCGCCGATGGGGGGCGGTGCGCAGCATGCCGAGCGCGGTGAGCTTGCGACCATGGCAGGCGCGTCGGAAGCCGCCTATGCCCGCGTCGAGCCCTGGCTCGCCTGCTACTCAAAAACGGTCGTCCGCATGGGCGAGGTGGGCGCCGGCCATCGCGCCAAGCTCCTCAATAACCTGCTGGCGCTCGGACAAGGCGCGCTCGTGGTCGAGGCCTATCGCATCGCGCGCGAGGAGGGTCTCGACTGGGCAAAGCTCTTCGAGGTCAACATGGGGGGCGCCGCCAAGTCCGGCTCGCTCGAGCGGATCATTCCGCCCGCCATGGATGGCAATTTCCGCGGCTACCTGTTCACGCTGGAGAATTGCGTCAAAGATCTCTCCTATTTTCAGGCGCTAGCGACGAAAGGCGGTCAGAGCCAGGTGATCGGCGAGGCGCTGATCCGCTATTTCAAGGAGGCCGCCGAATCACGCGGCGGTCAAACCATGGTCAGCGAGCTGCTCGACAAGAAGATCTGAGCCAAGCCGTTGAGGAAGCACGGAAGTCTCGGACTCGTTTGACATTTTCGCGCCCACCGTGTCGAATTGCCGCTCATGGGTGGAGCGGGGGCTCCACTTGCGATTGGGATCGGCAGGCGCCGGCCCGGGGGAAGTCTCGATCACCCTAGCACCGCATTCGGTTTGGGGTGCACTGACAGTCACGGCTCGGCTCGAGACCGGGAGTTTTCGGACTCCGATTTCGCGCACCATCGCGGCCCTCCGGTCCTTCGTCCTGCCAAACAGGCAACCAGCCGCTCATCGAGCTGCTGGTCCGCCGATTGGTACTGCTGCGCCGCCGCTGGCGCCGCGGTCAACAGGGACGGAGCGAAACAATGAGCATGCAAGACGGCTACTCAGATACGGAACGACATGCGGACAAACAGGTCCTGCATGAGATGGGCTATGCGCAGGAGCTGACCCGCCGCATGGGTCCGTTCCAGAACTTCGCCATCTCGTTCGCCATCATCTGCATTGTCGCCGGCGGCATCACGGCCTTCCCGGCCGCGCTGAGCGCCGGTGGTGGCGCCTCGCTCGGCATCGGCTGGCCGATCGCCTCGGCCTTCGCGCTGATCGTGGCGGCAGCCATGGGACAGATCGCCTCGGCCTATCCGACGGCCGGCGGCATCTATCACTGGTCCTCGATCCTGGGTGGACGCGGCTGGGGATGGGCCGCGGCCTGGTTCAATCTGCTCGGTCTCATCTTTGTCGTCTCGTCGGTGAACATGGGCGTGTTCTTCCTGTTCCGCGACCTGTTCCTGACACAGGTTCTCGGCTGGGATACGACCGCCGCAGGCTGGGTCTCCGCCGTGCCGTTCGACCAGGGCTGGTGGACGCAGACGATCTTCATCGGCGGCATCACCATCGCGCAGTGCATTCTCAACCACTACTTCCTGCGCCTGACCACGGTGCTGACGGACTTTAGCGGCTACCTCATCCTGACGACCGCCGTGCTGCTGACGATCGCCTTCCTCGCCTTCGCACCCTCGCTCGACTTCAGCCGCCTCGTCACCTTCACGAACTATACCGGCGACGCAGGCGGCGGGGTCTGGCCGCAGGCGACCGTCATGCTCTACATCATCGGCATCGGACTTTTGCACGGCGTCTACACGATTACCGGCTTCGATGCCTCCGCGCACACCTCCGAGGAGACACGCAATGCCTCGCGCGAGGTGCCCAAGGGCATGATGCGCTCGGTGTTCTGGTCGTTCCTGTTCGGCTGGATCATGGTTTGCGCCTTCGTGCTCGCACTTCCCGACCAGACGATTCCCGATCCGGCCGATGCCACCAAGACCATCGTTGTCAGCGGCGTCGCGACGGCGGCCAGCAAAGGCTGGGGCGCCTTCAACTGGCTGATGGAGACCTCGCCGATGCCGAGCGCGCTGAAGGCGCTCCTGATCGTCGGTGTCGTCGTGTCGAACTTCCTCTGTGCGCTTGCCGGTGTCACGTCGATGTCGCGCATGATGTACGCCTTCGCACGTGACGGTGGCCTGCCGATGTCGGGCATGCTGCGAAAGGTCAGCGCCTCGCTCAGAACCCCCGGTCCGGCGATCTGGGTCGGCGGCATTCTGTCGGTGCTGGCAACTCTCTACGGCGGCGCGTTCCTCGTCCTGTCGACGGGTTGTGCCGTCTTCCTCTATTTGTCCTACCTGATGCCGGTCGCCGCCGGCATGCGGGCGGAGATGAACGGGAGCTGGGCGCACAAGGGACCCTTCAGCCTGGGTGGTGCCTCGATGCCGGTCGCCGTCCTCGCCATCATCGGCTCCGCCGTGCTGATCTTCGTCGGCATCCAGCCGCCGCAGGAGAAGGTCCTCTACCTGATGGTCGTCATGGTGCTGGCGCTCGCCTCGTTCTGGCAGACCATGGAAGGCAACCGGCCGATTGGCTGGCTGCTGGCCCTCGTGACACTGCTGGTCGTCTACTATTTCCTGGCCGGCGGCTTCGTATTCTCCGGCGGCGAGGGCTTCATGGGTCTCGGCCGTGAAGGCTTGATCTGGTTCATCGTTGCCGCGGCAGTGCTCATCCTGTTGAGCCTGGTGCTCGGCGGCAAGCGTTTCGCCGGTCCGCCGATGGGCGAGGAGATCGCCAAGCGGAAGGCGGAGATCGCCGCCGAGGAGAAGGCGGTCGGCGAGGCCGCCTGAAATCGAGCATGCAGATTGCCCGCGCCGGTTGATCCGGCGCGGGCCCCACTTGGCCCGCCTCTCCGGCGGGCCTATTGTTTGGCGGCACGTCCAACCAAAAAACGGAAACGCCCCATGCCCGGCATGCTGACCCTCGACGAGCTCACAGCCCTCTCCAAATCCGGCGCGATCGACACCGTCGTCGCCTGCTTCACCGACCTCCAGGGGCGCCTCGCGGGAAAACGCTTCCATGCGCCCTTCTTCTGCGATGGTGCCTATGAGGAGACGCACGCCTGTAACTATCTGCTCGCTCTCGACATCGATATGGAGACGGTGCCGGGTTACAAGGCGGCCTCCTGGGAGCGCGGCTATGGCGACTTCACGCTGAAGCCCGACATGAAAACGCTCCGCCGCATTCCCTGGCAGGAGGGAGCCGCCCTCGTCCTTTGCGACGTGCTCGACCATCACACGCACGCGGCCGTGCCGCATTCCCCGCGGGCCATGCTGAAAAGACAGGTCGATCGCATCGCCGCCCAGAACATGCAGGCGCTCGCCGCCTCCGAGCTGGAATTTTTCCTATTCGATGAATCCTACGACGCGATCACCGATCGCGGCTTCAAGGACCCGAAAACCGCCGCCCGCTACCTCGAGGACTACTCGATCCTGCTTTCCTCCAAGGAGGAGCCCTACATGCGCGCGCTGCGCAACGGCCTCGCGGGCGCCGGCATCATCGTCGAGAATTCCAAAGGCGAGTACGGCCCGGGCCAGGAGGAGATCAACGTCAAGTATTCCGACGCGCTCGACATGGCCGACCAGCACGTCATCATCAAGAACGGCGCCAAGGAGATCGCCCATCAGATGGGCAAGGCCGTCACCTTCATGTCGAAGTACAATTACAACTACTCGGGCAACTCCTCGCACATTCACATGTCGCTCTGGCACAAGGACGGGCACTCGCTGTTCCACGACAAGGCCGCCGAGCACGGCATGTCGAAGCTGATGCGCCAGTTCCTCGCCGGCCAGCTCAAATATTCGCGCGAGATCACCTGGTTCCTGGCGCCCTACATCAACTCCTACAAGCGCTTCATGGTCGGCACTTTCGCGCCGACGCGGGCGATCTGGTCGTTCGACAATCGCACGGCGGGGTTCCGGCTCTGCGGCGCCGATACGAAAGCGATCCGCGTCGAATGCCGGATCGGCGGCGCCGATCTCAATCCCTACTTCGCCTACGCGGCGCTGCTCGCGGCAGGCCTTCGCGGCATCGAGGAGAAGCTCGAGCTGGAGCCGGCTTTCGCGGGCGATGCCTACACGGCCAAGAACCTGCGCGAGATCCCCAAGACCTTGCGCGAGGCGATCGTGCTGATGAAAGGCTCGGAGATGCTGAAGGAAGCCTTCGGCCAGGACGTCATGGAGCACATGATCCACACCGCCGAGTGGGAGCAATTCGAATACGACCGCCGCATCACCGATTGGGAACTGAAGCGGGGGTTCGAGAGGAGTTGATGTCGACTGGCGAAACGTTTCGGCTGCCGGCGCGGGAGTTGGGGCGGCCGCAATCCGAAACCGAGTACCAAACTAAACCTAGGGTGTTGCCGTTTTTCATTGAATCACTTCAACACCCTAATTCCTTGGTTTGTCGTGCTTCTTTTCGGAAACCCGCTTCGGATCCCGGCCTTCGCCGGGACAGGCTTTTTCCGGAAGCACTCTAACCCGGCACGCTCAGGTCATTGACGATCTCGACCTCGAGATCGTCGATCCACGTCTCGATCGCCGCACGCATGCGGGCTCGCGCCCCATCGACGGGAATCGAAGAGCACCAGTCGTCTCGCTGCTGCTTCGCCGGCCATCGCGCGATGGCGACCCAGCTGCCGTCTTGGGCCCGGCCGAGCGTCGAGCCGAGGCTCTTGCCCTCCTCGATGCCGCGTTGGGTCACCTCCGCCCAGTCCTTGGCGAACTGCTCTTCGGTGCCCGGTTTCAATCTGTAGCGGTAGACGGCGACAAACATGAAGCAACCCTCGCGGAAAAACGCGCGGAGCTTATCCGATCAACCGAGCTTTGACTGACTTCACGTCCCCGTCCGCGCCTCGCCCACCACATCCGCCTTGAGCGGACGCGGCTCGGAGAGGAAGCCGCCCTGGCCAAGCACGATGCCGAGCGCCTGCGCCACGGCGATATCATGCTCGTCCTGGACGCTGTCGACGACTGGCTCGGCGCCGATGCTGCGGATCCGCGCGACGAGCCCGGCGGCGTGCCCCGGCTGGCCGGAGATCGCAATCGGCAGCAGCTTCACAAAGGCGATCGGCAAATCACCGATGAGCGCCATGTCGAGCTGCACGACATCTTGCAGCGAGAAGCGGAAACCGGCATTGGCGAGCGCGTGGATGGCATCGCGTTCCGACGGCCCGAGGCGGCTAAGATCGGCTTCCGGCAACTCGAAGACGAGGTTGGCGGCGAAGGCGGGACCGGCCTTCAGCGTCTCGTGGAAGGCACGCAGGAACGTGCCATCCCGCAGCGCATCGGCGGCAAGCGGCGTAAACATCGGCCGTTGTTTGCCGAGCTCGATCAAGCGGCCGAGGATCTGCACGGTGCGGCGGAAAGCCATGCGGTCAATGTCCGCAAGAAGACCCGCCACCGCCGCCGGCCGCTGATAGGTGTCCGGTCGGATCAAACCGCCACGGCCATCGCGAACGCGCGGGAAAGCCTCGTACAGCTGTGTGCGCCGATCGGCGAGCGTCATCACCGGCTGGAGATGAATCTCGATGTCCTCGGCCGAGACGGCACGGCGCAACACCTCGGTGAGATCCTCGCGCGCGGCAGCCGGCGGGGCTGGAGCACGCGAGGGCACCGGACGCTGCTGCGCCCGCTCGAGAGCGGGCGGCGGCGGATCGGCGGCGAGCGGCTCGGCCGGCTTCGGCATAGGCCGTGCCGGCTGCGCACGTGATGTGGAAGCAGGCACCGGCTCGGGCGATTTCTGCAATTCGGTGGCGAGTTGACGGACGAGGTCATTGACGGATTCGGGCTCGCCCCAGCCATGCGCCACATCATCTTCTGGTGCGTCCAGCCTGGCATTTGCCGTCCGGCCAGAAACCTGAGCCTCCGGATGCAGGGCGATCGAGACTTCCGCCTCCATCGCCGGCTCGCCAGCGTCGCTCTCATCATGCGCGTGAGACGACAACGATTGCAAACGGCGCATCATCGTGTGGATGAACATCGACAGGACGAACAGGCCGAGGCCGCCGATGATCGACGGCCCGAAGCCAAACCCGCCATTGACGAGCAATCCGGCGCCGAAGGCGAGCGACACGATCGCCATCGAGATGACGATGACGAGATCTCGCGCACGGCTCGGCCGAGGTGGCGCGTCCCTCAGGAAGGTTTCCCGGCTGGCGTTCGGCATATCCCCACTTCCACTCCGCGCGAAGCCTTGCGGCTCGCGTGTCCCCCGATAACGCCGACGCGACTCACTTATGACTCTGGTAGGGCCAGGGTTCGCAATTGCGGTCAATGTTGCAATGGCAGCAGAACTCTTTTCCTCAGGAATCTGATTGGCGAGGAAAATCCACAATTCTTCCTTGGCGTGCGGCTTTGCTGCCGCAAAGCTGCCGTGGCGACGCTTAAGCCTTGCTTTACCGATTCGGCATGAGTGTCGCGGCGATCCCTGCCGCCAGAGAGCGTATGGTCAGATGATGTTGCAAAGTCCCGCAGTCGCCGTCGAAGCCGATGTGAAGCGTTTCCCGGAGCTCGCACAAAAGCGCGTGCTCATCGCCGGGGCCGAGCGCAGCTTCGGCATCGCGATCGTCAAGGCTTTCGCCCGGAACGGGGCCCGGCTCGTCGTGCAGACCGGCCGCAACGAAGGCGCGCGGCGCATCGGCGGCAATGGCCTGCGCGTATTCGAATGCAAGCCGCGAACGCCTGGGGATATCGAGCGCCTGGCGGATGCGGCGGCGACCGCCCATGCCGGTCTCGACATCTCGGTGGCGGTGACGTCGCTCCCCAAGGGCTGGCAGGAGATGCTCGCCCTGGACGATGAGGCGCCCGGGGCCGAGGCGATGAGACTGCCCTTCCTCGCCCATCGCCGGGTCGCCGAGCGCATGAAGATCAAGAACATTCGTGGCGCTCTGATCACGGTCGCCGCCTTGCCGGCCGCGGGCCCGGAAGGCTCGGCCGGCCGGACCCTGCTTGCCGGGGCGCTTGCGACCTTCGTCCGCCGTCAGGCCCAAGACCTTGCCCCCTACGGCATCCGCGCCTTCGGCATCGCCGCCGAGCCGCTGGTGGCGCCGATGGGCGGTCGCGGCCTGGACGAGCCCGGCATTGCCCGCACCGGCCGCAGCCGGCAGATCGCCGAGACCGTGCTGGCGCTCGCCGGCGGCGGTAACCAGTTTCTGTCGGGGCAGACGTTAACCCTTTGAAATTCTTGGAGCGTGACGCTACTTCTGCTATTCTGGGCTAAGCTCCCCGGAGCTGGGCAAGTTGCATTGCCAGTGGCGGTCTTGAAACCGCCAAATCCACGATCTAGAGCGCTATTCGATCTGATGGAATCAGATCGGCGCTCTAGGTTGTTGGTTTTGAGCACTTGTCTTCGACCAACCGGTATCCACTTGGTCGGAAAGTGCTCTAGATAAACGAATTGGCCCGTTAGCACTCTCAGCCGGCGGCTGCCAAATTTCCTTGACAATCCACAGCCTCTCCCTTATTTCCTCCAGATATCTGTTAGCACTTGGCATTACCGAGTGCTAACGGGCTTTCAAAACCCCGGGGCATCCCCGCCCCACAATCAAATGAAACGGGAGTCTATTCCATGAAGTTCCGTCCGTTGCATGACCGTGTGGTCGTGAAGCGCGTCGAAGAGGACCTGAAGTCCGCTGGTGGCATCATCATTCCGGACTCGGCAGCCGAGAAGCCCATGAAGGGCGAGATCATCGCTGTCGGTCCCGGTGCCCGCGACGAAAAGGGCGAGCGCGTCGCCCTCGACGTCAAGGCCGGCGACCAAGTGCTGTTCGGCAAGTGGTCGGGTACCGAGGTGAAGATCGACGGCACCGAGTTCCTGATCATGAAAGAGAGCGACATCATGGGCATCATCGAGGGCGGCAAGATCGCCTCGAAGAAGGCAGCGTGAGGAAGGCGCGAATGGGGAGTGGGGAATGGCGAGTGGGGATTGCCCCGCTGACGCCGCCGCTCACAACCATTCGCCATTCGCCACACGCCACTCGCCCATCATCCCCCAACCCAATCCAAGGAACTAACCACAATGGCCGCTAAAGACGTCCGCTTTGCCGCCGATGCCCGCGAGAGAATTCTCCGCGGCGTCGACATCCTCGCCAACGCCGTCAAGGTGACGCTCGGTCCCAAGGGCCGCAACGTCGTCATCGAGAAGTCGTTTGGCGCCCCGCGCACGACCAAGGACGGCGTCACCGTCGCCAAGGAGATCGAGCTCGAGGACAGGTTCGAGAACATGGGCGCGCAGATGGTCCGCGAGGCCGCGTCCAAGACCAACGACGCCGCCGGTGACGGCACCACCACGGCTTGCGTGCTGACGCAAGCCATGGTCCGCGAGGGCATGAAGGCGGTCGCCGCCGGCATGAACCCGATGGATCTGAAGCGCGGCATCGACAAGGCCGTGACCCAGGTCGTCGAGGACATCAAGAAGCAATCGAAGAAGGTCGGCAAGTCGGAGGAGATCGCCCAGGTCGGCTCGATCGCCGCCAACGGCGACCGCGCCATCGGCGATATGATCGCCAAGGCCATGCAGAAGGTCGGCAACGAGGGCGTCATCACGGTCGAAGAGGCGAAGAGCCTCGAATCCGAGCTCGACGTCGTCGAGGGCATGCAGTTCGATCGCGGCTATCTCTCGCCCTACTTCATCACCAATGCCGAGAAGATGCTCTGCGATCTCGAGGAGCCCTACATCCTCATCCACGAGAAGAAGCTCTCCGGCCTGCAGCCGATACTTCCCCTCCTCGAGGCCGTCGTGCAGACCGGCAAGCCATTGCTGATCATTGCCGAGGACGTCGAGGGCGAGGCACTGGCGACGCTGGTCGTCAACAAGCTCAGGGGTGGCCTGAAGGTCGCCGCCGTCAAGGCACCGGGCTTTGGTGACCGCCGCAAAGCCATGTTGCAGGACATCGCCATCCTGACCGGTGGCGAGATGATCGCCGAGGATCTCGGCATCAAACTCGAGAACGTGACCATCGAAATGCTTGGCAAGGCCAAGAAGGTCTCGATCGACAAGGACAACACGACCCTCGTCGATGGCTCCGGCAAGAAAAAGGACATCGAAGGCCGCGTGGCCCAGATCAAGGCCCAGATCGAGGAGACGACGTCCGACTATGATCGCGAGAAGCTGCAAGAGCGGCTGGCGAAGCTCGCCGGCGGCGTGGCGGTGATCAAGGTCGGCGGCGCCACCGAGGTCGAGGTCAAGGAGAAGAAGGATCGCGTCGACGATGCGTTGAACGCGACGCGCGCCGCGGTCGAGGAAGGCGTCGTCGCCGGTGGTGGCGTCTGCCTGCTCAAGGCGTCGAAGGCGATCACCGTCAAGGGCGACAACGACGACCAGGAGGCCGGCATCAACATCATCCGCCGCGCGCTCCAGTCACCGATCCGCCAGATCGCCCAGAACGCGGGCGTCGAGGGCTCGATCGTCGTCGGCAAGGTCGTCGAGGCCAAGGGCGCCACCTACGGCTACGACGCGCAGAACGACGAGTACGGCGACATGATCCAGAAGGGCATCATCGACCCCGCCAAGGTCGTGCGCACCGCCCTGCAGGATGCCGCCTCGATCGCCTCCCTCCTCATCACCACGGAGGCCGGCGTCGCCGAGGCTCCGAAGCGGAAGGAAGCCGGCGGCGGCCATTCGCATGGCGGCGGAATGGGCGGAATGGGCGGCATGGACGATATGATGTAGGGCTTAGGCCTCGCATCAAGTCTGACGCCTGACGATCACGAAGGCCCGCGGAGAAATCCGCGGGCTTTTGTGTTTTGCATTAAGATCGTAGACTGACATTTGCACACATGCTTTCATCCTCTGTGAGACTTACGGAGGGGATCATGTGGTGGTCATTGTCGTGGCTCGAACTCGCTGCGTCAGCAGCAACCGTGCTCACGTTTGTCGGCGGTTTCTTCGCGTTCGTCATACAATGGCGAAGGCTCGGGCGCATAGAAAATCAGAACAAGGAAGGTGCCGAGGCGATCAAGAAGCTCGAACGCATTCGCAGAATCAGTGACGGCACGGACGAGTCTATCTGGTCCAGAAAACTTGGTGACGGAAAACTGGACTACCACCGGGCTCTCGACCGCAGCATTCCAATTCTTCTGGTTGCAAACCTCAAGGGCGGTGTTGGCAAGACTACCATCGCAGCCAACCTCGCCGCTCACTTTGCGAGTACAGGCGAGCGCGTCCTCGCAATCGACATGGACTATCAAGGCACGCTATCCGCCCTCTTGCTCGGGCACGCCAAGATCACGGATGCCGAGACTCTCGACCTCGAGCAGAAGAAGTCCGAAGAGTTGCTGTCGGGTGAGAAGGATGGAGCCTGGCTGGTCGCCGCCCGCGAGGTCAACAACGATCGCCTCAACAGACTGCATTTCATTGCTGCTGACTACACACTTGCCGACTTGGAGAATCGACTTCTGATCCGCTGGCTACTAGACGAAACGAAAGATGATATCAGGCTACACCTCGCAAATGCGCTTCTAAGCGAAAAAGTTCAGAAGCACTTCGACCGGATCATCATCGACACAGCGCCAAGACTCACTTTGGGATTTGTCGCAAGTGCGTGCTGCAGTACTCACGTCCTGATTCCAACGATCCTGAATGAGGGATCGTCTAGGTCCGTAAGAGACTCGATCGCGCAGTTGGAGTTCCTCCGCCGTCGAATCGCGGGACATCTCGAAATCATCGGTGTCGCCTGCAGCAAGACATATCGCGGGGAAGACAACAACTTGACGAGGGTGGAATCCGAGGCACTCGACGCGCTACGGATTGATCTGCACAAACGATTCAAACGAGATGACCTGATCCTCGAAAAGTGCAAGATTCGCCAGTCTGCGAAGGTCGCCGAAGCGGTGTAAACGCCGGAGCAATAATCCCTCACAGAAGCGGCCGATTTGTACGGTCGCGCCGGAGCAAAACTGCGGCAGTTAGAGTCCTTTGCCTGATTCGGCAGGGGGCGGGGGATGAAGACAGTGGAGCTATACGCGCGGGTTCGGCACGC
>JANNSX010000101.1:0-4798 GCA_031403155.1 Hyphomicrobiaceae bacterium | reverse complement strand
TTCGTCGGCGATATCAGGGATCGCGATGCCGTGGCGCGCGCCATGGAGGGTGCTGACGTTGTCGTGCATCTTGCGGCCTGCACCGGCGTACAACCCTCCGTGGACAATCCGCATTTCGACTGCGAGACCAACGTCATCGGCACGCTCAATTGCCTCGAGGCGGCACGTACCGCAGGGGCCAAACGATTCGTGTTCGCCTCGTCAGGCGCGCCACTCGGCGACGTGACGCCACCCATTCACGAGAATGTCGTGCCGCGTCCGATCTCCCCTTATGGGGCGAGCAAGCTCGCGGGCGAGGCTTATTGCTCCGCCTACTTCAATTGCTTCGGCCTGGACACCATCGCGTTGCGATTCGGCAATGTCTATGGCCCGCTCTCGTCCAAGAAGAGCAGCATCGTCGCCAAATTCATCAAGCAGGCGATGGCCGCGGAGACGCTCGAGATTTATGGCGACGGCAGCGCCACGCGCGACTACATTTTCACCGGCGACCTGGTGGGCGCGATCCTGGCGGCGGCAACCGTGCCAAACGTCGGCGGCGAGATATTTCAGATCGCGACCAACCGCGAAACCACCGTGCGGGAGATCACCGACAAGTTGATCGGAGTTCTCGGCGAATTCGGCATCGGCGACGTGAACGTGAAACACGGCTCCTCCCGGCGTGGCGACATGGCGCGCAACTACTCCGATACGAGCAAGGCGCGCGCGCGGCTCGGCTGGGCGTCGCAAACCGAGCTCGCGGAGGGATTGCGGAAGACGGTGTCCTGGTTCGTGTCGCGGCCAGAGGTGACGGGCTAGCCATGCCGGCAGTGGAGTTATTCCAGACGCGCGCCATTATACCCGAGTTTCCGAGTGCTCGTGTCGAACCTCACGAGCGCGTCCCGGCGACCTGAATGAGCCCTTCCTCGCAATGACCAAGCACATCGTCTACTACGAGCCGGACTATAGCGTGGAGGCGCCAAATCTCTGGCAGCTGCGCGGGAAGTACAAGTATCCGAGCATCATCGGTGACCTCCACAAGTCCGCGCGCATTACGATCTTGATGCATGTTCTGCCGAACAAGCGCGACCCCCATCGGCTCGACCTCGAAAGCAAACTCGGCGTGCAGTTCGCCAAGGTCGACTACACCAAGCCATCGCTACCGGAGGGCGTGGAGTATCTCGTGCGTGTGCTCCGCGCCGCCATGGACAAGCTCAAACCCGACATCATCAGCAATCTCAACGGCCGCACCGTGACCTATTGCTATGCGAGCGGCCTCGTCGCGCGCGAGCTCGGCGCGCGCTATGTGATGCGCGTCGGTGGCGACGACCTCGCCACCAAGTCGAGCGTATCCGAGGCGCGCGGAGAGCCCTTCATGGGCACCTGGAGCTATCAGCACTACATTTCACAGGAGCGCCTGGCCGCCGAGATCGCACAGAGGATCGTGGTCATGACCGAGCGGGAGCGTGCGCGCCTGGCCCGCTTGACCCGTCATCCGGACAAGATCGCCGTCTGCTACCGTGGCGTCGACCACCAGGTTTTCCGAACGGACGCGCCCAAGCGCGCGCCTTGCCGCCGCTTCCTTTTCATCGGCCGCAAGAGCGCGGAGAAGGGGTACGACATCTGTGAGGCCGCCGCCCGCATGGTGCACGCCGAACGCGACGATGTCACCTTCACGTTTGCGGGTACCTTCGACAAGGCGGTCGAGGAAAATCGGAAGTACATCGGCTATGTGCCGGTCGACGCCCTGGCCGATCTCTACCGCCAGCACGATGCGCTCATCGTCTGTTCCCGCACGGAAGGATTTCCGCAAGTTGTGATGGAGGCGATGAGCATGGGGTTGCCCTGCATCTTGTCGCGCCATCTCTTCAGTCTGGATTTCGCGGACCGCCGGACCGCGCTGCTCTGCGATGCCGAACCGCTGGGCCTGACGGCGGCAGTCAAGGAGTTGTGCTCGAACGAGGACTTCTACAACACTCTTGCCCAAACCTCCTGGACCCACGCCAAACAGAATTTCTCGTCGGCGGCGATGAACGAACTCTATCGCCAGGTCATGCTGGGGTGAGTTTCGGACGTAGCGCCAGCGGTTTGATCGAGAGGCTGTCGATGCGATCCTCGCCAATGAGATAGCCGTCTTGCCGGCGCCACCAAGCCAATTGCGAGCCATCCCCTGCCAGACCACGATCCCAAACCCGACGCTCATCCGCCGCCGCCTGAAGCGAGCCGTGCTGGATCACGAGCGGGCGCACACGCGGCGAGCGCGCAATTCTCGTTCCTGGCGACGATGGGTATCGCCGGCTTGCTGTGGTCGGGCACGATCCGCAGCGATGCGACGCCCTATGGCGACGGGTCGCGGATCATGCCGTGGCTGAGCTTCGTGTCCGGGCAGGACGGGTGGCCGGCTTGGAATCCGTACAGGAACGGCGGTTATCCGCTCTCGGCCGATCCGGAGCAGTTCTGGTATCTCGTCCCATTCGTCGATCCGGCGAGCCCATGGGCCAATCTATCGCTGAATCTGTGCTTGTTCGCACTTCTCGTCGCAACCGTTGGCGCATGCTGGCTGCTGGCTCGCCGTCTCGGTGTCGACCCGGTGTGGTCGGCAGCGGCGGCACTCACAGCCGGGTTCGGCGAGCTCAATTTCGTTGCCGAGCAGAGTGCACGCGTCGGGGGATTCATCGGCACCCTGACTTTGATCGGCGTTTTCGCCCTTCTCGCCAAGAGACGGCCGGGATGGGCCACTCACGCCGGACTGGCCCTGCTGACCGGCGTTTCTCTGATCATGATGTTGCAGTACACCATCGTGCATGTGATTGCCATCTTCTCGGCCTATCTGACCGATCCGGAGGTCCGATGGAAACAGCCGTTGATGCGTTTGCTCGATGCTGGCCTTCGGACGGCTGCGATCTTTGCAGCGGGGCTTGCCGTTGCCGCCATCACCATCGTTCCTACTATAATGCATTTGAGCGACGCCAAGTTCACGCTCGATGCGACTGCCCAAGCACCGATCTTGGCTTCCAACGGGCTCGGCATACTCCGCTTCGTGGTTCCTTTCGTCCCGGTCTGGCCGCCGGTCTTTGCCGGCTTTCTCGTCGTGCCGGCTGTCTTGATCGGTATTTCCTTCGGCTTTCCCGAGCGCCTTCGGACGTGGTGGCGGTCATTGATCCTCGTGGTTCTGTTCTGCACCTTGTTCCTCGTCATGTGCATCCCGATCGCCGGACCGCCGCTGGCTGAGCTTTATGCAAACCTGCCGATCATCTCCTCGATGAGGCAGTTTCTGCTTCCGGCGACGGTCATCGATATCTTGGTGCCGATTGCCGCAGCGATGGTCTTTGCAGCTCACCACGCCCGTCACATATCACAACTTGGACGCGCGACCCGGCTGGGGCTGGCCATCTACTTCCTGGTATGTGGTTCGGTTGCAGCCGTATTCGGCTATGCCGCCAGTCCTGTCGGCGCCTCGATCGCGACTGCATTCTGCGCGACGGCAGCAGCCTACTTTGGCTTCACGGCCAGCGGCCGGCGCGGAGTCGACGGGCTGGAGCGCCGCAGCTTGGGTCAAACCGGAATGGCGCTCGTTGCGCTATCGCTCGCTACGGTCGCGCCAACTGCCTTCGTCGAGTACTTGCCCGGCACAGACACGAAACTGCATGTCGACAACAAGCCGGCACTGCCGCAGTTGTTCTCGATGATACTAGCGGACCCGTCGAGCTATGTTCGGATCGAGACAGACTATAGGGGTGTGCAGACACTGCATGCCCAGCGGCGCGGCGGCGCAACCTTCAGCCTCTACTTCCCGCGCGGCCAAGCCTACACATTCGCGAATCTGAGTGCGAAGGTGAGCCTCGCCGAGCAACGGCCTCATTGGATCGAGCCCATCCCATGCAATGAGATGGACCCTCGCGCGCTCGATCTTCTTTCCGTCGACTATCTATTGTGCCGGAAGCGGCCCCTTGGCGACAGCGCTATTGCGTCCTTCTCCCGGATTGGAGCGGAAAAGGGTACGATCCTCCTCAAGCGGAACGACCGAAATCGCTCTTCGCTCAGGGTCTACTGCCGCTGGCGGGCGCTCGACACGCCAATGCCGCTGCAAGCCCGCGACGACGTGCTCAACGCATTCGACCGGGGCGAGGTGCTGGTGCCGAAGGACGATCAGGCATGGCCGGGCGATCCCGCATGCCCACCCGGTCGGGCCACTCAAGTGGTAATTTCGGCGATCGAGGATCATGCCGATGCCATGCGACTTTCGATCGATAGCCCGGTCTCCGGTCTGCTCGTCATTCCCGACAACTTCGCCAGCGGCTGGAGCGCCGTCGTCAATGGCAAGCCGGTACCGATTGCGCGCGCCTTCTTTGCTTATCGCGGCATCCCCATCGCGGCCGGACGAAGCGAGATTTCGCTCGCCTATACCGACACCCCATTTTGGATCGGCCGTTGGATCAGCATTGCCAGTGCAGTGGTTCTGCTGATCGTCGTGGTGACGGGCTTCATCCGGCGCCGGCCCGTAGATATCGCGGTCCCGCCGGCGTCGGGCTGATGCCGGCGGCGATTGCCTTCGCGGCGCGACCGTTGCAATACGACAAGGCTGGCGCAGCCTCATCCAAATCGCAAAGCATCACCATGCCTCGCCCCGGACGCACCTTTGCCGATGACACCACTTCCGGATCGGGCGGCCGGCTCGACCTGAAGCGGGCTGCGCTCTGGCTCGTCGATCACGCAGGGCCCGGGGAGAAGCGGCAGGTGCGCCGGGAGGCCGCAGTCGAGCTGCGGATCAGGACGGTACGTCTGCTCCGCAGGTTCACTCCCTCGCAGCGGCGCCTGCGCG